>JBJYWX010000607.1:0-8951 GCA_046259695.1 Promineifilaceae bacterium (SeqCode)
TGCGTCCGCCAAGCAGCCAACTCGTCGCACCACATCGCGTCGTGCTGCGGACCATCAATTCGCTCTACAGCAAGGAAGCATAGGCGAACAGGGAGTACGTGGGCGACGTGTGGCAGGCGGACTATGAAGCGGTGCAGAGCGACCCGCGGCTGAAGCGTTTGCGGACCAGGTTCTCACAAGGGTTGATCCTGTCGGAGACGGTGTTGTACGAAGGGCCGAGCCCGGCTGAAGCGGTCAATGCCGGTGGTGAAAAAATGGTTCGCGCGGCCACGTTCGACTGGTACGTACCTGTGGTCTCGCCCTGGAGCCGTTACAGCGCGGGCACGGCGCTGTCCGTGGAAAACCTGTCCGCTCATTACCGGCGACCCGGCGGCAGCGGCAAGGCGGTTACCTGGGGGGCGATATCGCCGTATTTGCTCACAGCGCACGGCAGCGAAAGCGTTCCGGTGCAGCCTTTCCGCGACCAGAAGCCGTCGCTGCTGAACACGGTCGATGATGTCTTGGATTTGGGTGAAATGGTCTCCCTGGCAGACGTTGCCCTGGCGCTGGGTGAAAGAAGGCATGTGGCGCTTGAAGAGGTGTGGCTCAAGTGGCAGTTAGTCTGGCAGGGCGACAAGTTGGAGGTGCGCCTGTTCGGCCGTCCCGAAGACCGGCCGTTCCAGGTACAGGTGGTGGTCGAAGAACGTGTCTTCTCCGGCGAAGCGCTGCCGGAACACCTCGGTGATATTCTGGGCAACAACGCGCTGGTGGAGCATATTCACACGCCGTTCACGGCCGAACTCGCTAACCAGATGCTGCTTGTGCCGGAGTCATTTTTCCACGAGGAACGGCGCGCCCTGGAGCAGGGGGAGCAGATGTGGCACGATTTTTTGCGGCGGTTTTCGGAGCAGGCCCAGGTTGGGCCAGGCGAGCCCATTGAGCACCTGCAGCATGCCATTCAGACGATGGCGAGTATGTCCCTGAGCACGGCGACGCTTGCCGCGGCCATGGAAGAGCGGGTGGCCTTTGCGACTGAACAGGCGCCGGAATTGTGGGGCGAAGTGGCCGGCCGGCAGGCGAGTTAGATTGCCTGGTTGACAGGTAAACAGGCGGAGCGCAATGCGCACACTCAACGTGAACGCGCGGCTCCGCCTGTTTTCGCTTTGCGCACGGGCACCCAAATCTCGCTGCGAAAGGTGGGCGAGGTGACGTCTTTGCTTTCATTCCACAGGATTTCCGGCCCCTGGACCTGTTCGTAGCCGGAGGTGGGGAACCATTCGGAGTAGATGCGGCCCCAGATATTTTGCAGTGCCTCCGGAAACGGCCCCACCGATTCAAATACCGCCCAGGTGTAGGCAGGTACTTCCAGCCGCGCCAGATGGCCGGGGACCACGGCCGTGGTTGCCGCGCCGATGTACTGGTCGAGTTCATCGCCCTCCAGCCGCCCTTCGCTGAAGTTGGTCGAGGCGCTGATCAGGCCCCTGGGGTCGGTGTTGGACAAGGCTTTGAGCGTCGCGATCAGCTCTTCATCGAGGCTCTGCCACATGGCGGCAATTTCCGGATTGACGCCTGCTTACACGAGTTTGACCCGCCGCATAAGACCGGCGATGCGAAAGGGTTCTTTTTCTACAAGTCGATAGTTCATTTTTCCCGCTCCTTTGATGGTTAATTGGAAGGTCAAACGTGGATAGGCTTTCAGCGGCGCCGCACCGCTTCTGGCCGCGCTGGGCGTGACGCCGTGCAGGGCAGTGAAGGCCCTGGTAAAGGCATCGGCGCGCTTTGTACCATAGTAGCCATGATGGGCGCAGACGGCGGTTTGGTTCAGCACGTATCAGGGGATCTAGTATAATTATACCCATGACCAGCGGGGACCGGCACCCTACTCGGCACAGGGTGGCCTTGGGAACGGCCGTTTTTCTCTTCTTTGTGCTGCTGGCGATCGCCGGCACGTGGCCGCTGGCATCACACCTGTCGACGCACATCACCGACCATTTTGGCGACGGCGCGCTTCATCTGTGGAATACCTGGTGGGTGGGCCAGGCGCTGGTGCGGGGCCAGTCCCCTTTCTTCACAGATGCCATTTTTTATCCGAACGGCGTAAGCCTGGCCACTCAGAATTTTGCCTGGTTTCACATTCTACCCTCGCTGCTGCTGGGGCCATTCACCAACGATATTGCTGCCTTTAACATCGCTGTACTGCTCAATCTGGTACTATGCGGCGTGGTCGCTTTCTGGGTCATTCTGCAGTTGTGCGGTGATGCCCGGGCGGCCTTACTAGGCGGTTCTATTTATATGCTGTGGCCGTACCGGGTGGCCCGCCTGGATCTGCCCAATATGCTGGCCACTTTTTGGATCCCGCTCTTTCTCCTGTTCCTGCTCTACAGCGTGCAGCGGCGCCAATGGCGGTATGCGCTGCTGGCCGGGCTGTGCTTCGCCTTGGCCGGTTACGGCCGCTGGCAATTTTTGATCCCGGCGGCGATCCTGGGCCTGATCCTTTTCCTATTTAGCATGGCCGCGCAGCCACGTGAAGCGCGACGCCGTGCTTTAGGCCTGGTAAGTGGGGCAGGGCTCGTAGCCCTGCTGCTTCTGGCACCGGCGGCCGGGCTGCTGCTCGCGGGGGACGTTTCAGCGGACGACTTGGAGGAGGGTGGGGGCGAGGAAATGCTGATAAGCGCCGATCTGCTGGCATTTGTCACGCCCTCGCAGCTGCACGCTTTGGTTGGTGATTACACGGCGCCTCTGCATGATCGCTACTATTTTGATCGCGAGGCGCTGCGCCGCCGGCCCGCTTTTCTTGGGATATTGCCCCTTATCCTGGCTGCATTAGGTGTTTTCTACCAGCGCCGCCGGGCGCTGCCTTGGGTAGTGATGGCCCTGGTCATGCTGCTGTTGGCTTTGGGACCAGCCTGGCGTGTAAATGGTCAAATTTACGAGGGGATACCCACACTATACGGGGTGCTTTCGCCAGGAGGCATCCTGGCCCTGATGCGTAATCCAGAACGCTTTGTGCTTTTTATCGCGCTGCCTGTGGCCGTGCTCAGCGCCTGGGGCTGGTCGGGCCTGTTGAAAAATTATGTCAATAATACGGCGACAGCCTGGTTGCTGACGGCCGGTGCGATAGCCCTCATCTTCGCTGAATATTACGCTCCACAGAACGTGCTGCGCGATCGTGGGACGCCGCCGCCGCTCTACGAGGAATTGGCCGCCGAGGAGGGTGAGTTTGCGCTGTTGAACTTGCCTTTTGACAATCTGAAAGCGCGCAACTATATGGGCGACCAACTGCTGCACGGCCGATCCATCGTGCAGGGCAATCTCTCACGCGTGCCAGAGTCGGCCGACCGTTTTGTCGATGAGAATCCTTTCCTGTCCACGCTGGATGTGACGGGGGAGATGGCCCCACAGTTTCCCGACATCAGCCGCCAGCTAGACACCCTGTCCGCCGTAGGCGTGCGCTATTTACTGCTGCACAAAGATATGGTGGGCGCGGACCGCATCGCGCATTGGCAGCGCGCTCTGGCCATGCAGCCCTGGTACGAGGATGAACGGCTGATTGCTTACCGAACCGCGCCGCAGGCTGGGCGTGACTTTGAACTGCCTCAAGAAGGGGGAGACGGGCCAGCGCCGGTGAGTGTCTCCCTGTCCGCTGCTTGCGACCATCCGGGACACCCGTTGGTGGCGAGTATCGCCTGGGGAACGGCTGGCGTGCTGCAACGGGATCTGGACGTGCTGCTGGCGCTAACCGGAGCGGGCGGTGAGACGATTGCAGAGGCTCAGTTTCCGCTGGTGGAGGGCTGGCCCAGCAGTTCCTGGCCCGCTGGCACGCTGGCCTGGGGGCATTACCAGCTGGTTCCCCCGCCGGGTACGGCCAGCGGCACATACCAGTTATCAGCCACGCTGCTAGAGAACGCCGATGGCGCGCCCAGCAGCAAAGCGTTTCCATTGGGCGAAGTGGAGGTGCAGGAGGCGATTTGTGATTTGGCCGTGGGTCTTGACGGAGAGCCGGCCAATGTGCTCTATGGGGATGAACTGCGCCTGGCCGCTTACACGGCCGAGCAGGCCGACGACCAACTGAAGCTGCACCTCTTTTGGCGCGCAGAGCGATTCATCGACCGCGAGTACACGGTTTTTGTACATGTTTTTGATCCAGAAACGGCCGTTCCCGCTGCGCAAGATGACGGCCGTCCGCGTGACGGCGCGTACATGATGCAGCATTGGTGGCCGGGCGAGGTGGTGGATGATCGCGTAACGGTCACCTTAGCTGGCGTTCCCGCCGGGGAGTACGGCATTGCCATTGGCGTTTACGATCCAACGACTGGGGAGCGGTTGCCCATTGTCCGGGCGGATGGTGAACTGGCGGTGGAAGACGGCCGTTATGTGCTGCCGCAAAAGGTGATAGTACCTTGAAAGCGATGGTTAGCTCACTCCTCGCGTTCCCGATAGCCACACGCGTATGAATAATCGGCCAGGACGCCGCGTACTTTGTGGTGCAGGATCGCCTGAGGGGTGTTGGGCAGACGGTTGCTGCGGATCTGTTGGTACTGCCGCGGCAGATATTGGCTGAGGAGCGTGAGCGGGATGGGCCGGCTTGAGAGGTTGTCCAGGAGGCGCGACAGCGCTTCCTGCACGTGGGGGACGGGCCAGTAATAGCGTGAGCGATCGCTGTAGCTGAATTCCCTGGCCAGCTTAAAGCCGGCGGGGTAGTAGTTTTGCCAGTAAACGGGGTTGGCCAGCATCGCCTCGTCCAGCGCCTGGCGCACGCGGGAGAGCTCAACGCCGGCGTCCTGGCCCAGCAGCTCTTCTTCCACGGCGGCCAGGGCGAATACGCCTTCACGAAAAGCGAAGGTGAGCGCGGGGCCGACCTTGAGAATGGCGAAATGGTCTTCGACCATCTGCTTCAGCGCGGCGGCCGTCTGGTAGTCGGTAGAGTGCGCTTCGTAAATGAGCCGGTCATAGCGGCCGATGGCCGCGCTCAGCTCAGCGGCTTTCTCGCGCTTGTAAGCGAACAGGGTTTCGTCGCCGTACTCCACGCCGGGCTGCACGACGACGGCGAGCACACGTTCCCAGGCGGCATCCAGCCCACGCTGCAAAAAGGCGTGCCTGGTTGCTTCAATCGTCTGGGCCAGGTCGGCCGTGTTGGTAACGGCCAGGGCGCCTTCATGTTCCTGGAAACCACCGGGTACGGGGACCTCGGTGCCGATGACGTAGCGCGGCGGCTGCCAACGGCCGTTTGTCGTGGCATAAGCGGCCTCGGCCGCGGCCGCAAGATCGGCCGTGCGCGCGGCGGCGATGTCGAGCGCCAGCGGCCGCTTGGGGTCATCGTCCGCGCACTTCATGCTGGCGTCGAGGTGAATCTTGCCGTAACCAGCAGCCACGCAGTCGTGGACCAGCCGGCGGGCTTTGGCCATCGCCTCGGCGGCCGGTTCGCCCTGCCAGGGGCTGGGGCCGAGATGGTCGCCGCCGACAGTGACATGCTCTAAAGGGAAACCCATCTTCGCGGCGATCTCGGCCAGGTAGGCGGCGAACTGGGCGGGCGTGCGGCCGGTGTAGCCGCCGAACTGGTTGACCTGGTTGCAGGTGGATTCGATCAGCAGCGGCTCGCCCGTGCTTTGTGCGTTTAGCAGCGCGGCCTCGATCACCCAGGGGTGGGCCGAACAGACGGACGTGATGCCCAGCGGCTCGCCCCGTTTCTGGGCGGCGACGATCTCTTGCAGCGTTATTAGCTGTCTGCTCACGACAGGGCTCCTCAGCGGGCGCAGCTCCCCGCTAGTAGCGGCGGTACCAGCCTTCTTCAACGATGGGTGGGGTGTAGAAATCAGCCCAGGGCCGGCCGGCGGCTTCAATGGCGGCCTGCAGGCGCAGCATGCGTTCGACGGCCGTGCCGCGCAGAAACTCCTCGCGCGCCGCGCCCTGGCGCTCCGCGGCTTCCTTCCAGACGGCGCGCCCGGCCATGACGCCGCTGGCCCCGGCGGCGCAGGCCACGGCCGTTTGCCGCTGGAAATCTTCAAAGTCGACCCCGGCGCTCAACAGCACCCACGGGGCGGCGCTCGCTTGCGACAGCTCCGCGCAGGCGGCATGCCAGACAGACTCGTCCTTTTCGCCGGTGATGCTGAGCGGGAACTCCGCCTTCAGCACGTCAACACCCAGGGGCGTCAGGCGGCGCGCCGTTTCGACCACGACCCGGCGCTTTTCGGGCGAAGCGAGGGCCTTGACCGCCGGATCGAGGGAGAAGGAAAGAGGCTCCAGGAAGAAGGGGATGTCGTAGTCGCGGCAAGCTGCCGCGACCTGGCTTACCAGCGCCTCTTGCCCGGCCGCGTTCTCGGCCTGGGGATGGTAGTAAAGAAGCAGTTTGACGGCCGAGGCGCCCATGCGGGCGATCTTTTCCACGCTCCAGCCAGGCAGGATCATACTCTCGCGGTCGTTGGGGTCGCCGCTGTAGCCGGTTTTTTCGACGGCGACGACCAGGCCGGTATGTCCGGGTAGGGCGCCGCTCGCGATGGCCTGCGCGGCGCCGTATTCGGGATCGAGCAGGACGGCCGAGGAGACGGATCCCAGGGCGGCCGTGACTTGTTGTTTAAAAGCGACCATGGCTTCATAAGTGACCTGCTCAGGGTGGGTGGGGTTCAGGTTGCGGCGCAGATTGCCGCGGTGATCGAGCGCCAGGATGGTGAAGAAGCCGTCTGTGGAGGCGCACTGCTGTAAACGGCGCAGTTTTCCGATTGATGTTTCCACAGATTCCTCCTTCTAGGAATGTGGTAGGGCGCGCACGACCTTAGGCAGGTACGGGACTGGCCCTACTATAGCATCAAATTGACTGATTTTGCAATAATTTGCGCGGTTAGGCTTGATAATTGCGCGGTTTTGCTTTATGATGGTTCAAACAGGCACGTTATCACCAGTAATGAGCAAAAAGGCCCACTATGCTCAAATCTGCAAGACAATCCCATATCCGGCGGCTGGTTGACGAGAAAGGGGAAATCAGCGTCACGGAACTGAACGCAATCCTCGATGTGAGCGAGGCGACCATCCGCCGCGATCTTGAGCAGTTGGCGGACGCCGGGTGGGTGCGGCGTACGCACGGGGGCGCGCTGCGCATCGGGCTGGCGCCGGCCGAACCGCCGATCAACCAGCGCATGGTTGAAAACGCGGCGGAGAAGGAAGCGATCGGCCGTCTGGCCGCCGGCCTGGTGCATGACGGCGATACGATCTTTCTCGGCAGCGGCAGCACGGTCCAGGCCATGGTGCCCTTCCTGCGCGAGCGCCAAAATCTGACCGTGATCAGCAATTCGCTGCCTGTAATCAACCAGATGGCGCGAACCAACGTGGAACTGATCGTCATCGGCGGCATGTTCCGGACCAGCGAACAGTCGATGGTCGGCCACGTGGCCGACCAGGCGATCCGCGAGTTCCGCGCCGATCATGCCTTTATGGGTATCCGCGGTATCGCGGTGGAACACGGCCTGACCAGCGATTTCCTGCCGGAGGCGGTGACCGACCGCGCTATTTTGGGCATGGCTCCCGACTGCGTGATTGTCGCCGACCACAGCAAGTTTGACCGCGTGGGGAGCGTTTTCCTGGCGCCGATAACCAGCGCCAACAGGGTAATCACGGACAGTGCGGCGCCGCCGGGTACGGTTGCCGAGCTGCGTGAAGCCGGGGTCGAGGTCTTGACAGCGTAAAACGCCCGGCGGAACGCCGGTGATGGCCGTTCAAAAGGGGATTCATGGAAGAGTTGTACCTGCGTGATTACAGGCCCGTTTCGCAGCTAGTTGTGCCGCAGACCACGGTCAGCCGGCCGCGCTTTCCGATTATTGACGCCCACAATCATCTGGCGGAACCTTTTGGCGGCGGCTGGGACAAACGGCCGCTGGCGGAACTGCTCGAGCGCCTGGACCAGGCCCATGTCACGACTTACGTCGATCTGGACGGCGGCTGGGGCGAGGATATCCTGCAGCGCCATCTCGATTATTTTAAGCAGGGCGCGCCGGATCGCTTCCTTATTTTTGGCGGCGTGGACTGGGAGCGCTGGGCGGAATACGGGGATCGTTTTGGCGCGTGGGCCGCCGGGCGCCTGGAGGAGCAGGTGCGCTGGGGCGCGCAGGGACTCAAAATCTGGAAGCCGCTGGGCCTGCACGTAAAGGACCAGCATGGCCGGCTGGTCGCCGTGGACGACGCGCGACTCGACCCGATCTGGCAGACGGCCGCGGAACTGGACATTCCCGTGCTCATTCACGTGGCCGATCCCGTAGCTTTTTTCCTGCCGCTCGACGCCAACAACGAGCGCTGGGAGGAACTGCAGGCGCATCCCGACTGGCAGTTTCCCAGCCCGCCTTTCCCCTCGTTCCAGACCATTATGGAGCAGCTTGCGGGCCTAGTGGCGAACCATCCGGCGACCACGTTCATCGGCGCGCATGTTGGCTGTTATGCTGAAAACCTGCCGTGGGTGGCGGACATGCTCGAGCGTTATCCCAACTTCTATATTGACATCAGCGCGCGTATCAGTGAATTGGGCCGGCAGCCTTACACGGCGCGATCCTTCTTCCTTACCTACAGCGACCGCATCCTCTTCGGCACAGACGCCGGGCCGTCACTAGAGGCTTACCGGACCTATATCCGTTTTCTGGAAACGAAGGACGAGTATTTCAGCTACGATAGTCAGCCCGTTCCCGGACAGGGACGGTGGGCGATATATGGTTTGTTCCTGCCCGACGACGTGCTGGAGAAGGTTTACCGGCAAAACGCGCGGCGCGTGCTTCACCTCGAAAAGGGAGGGAGTGAGTAATGAGTGAAAGAGGCAGCTATACCTACGAAGAGATCAAGGGCCAAACGGCCGCCTGGGAAGATGCGGGCAGCGCGTTCCTGGCCCAACAGGCGGCGCTGCTAAACGCGTGGCAGGAGGCGGGCGCCCGGCGCGTGCTCTTTACCGGCTGCGGATCGACCTACTATTTATCCCAAACCGCCGCGTCGCTGTTTGA
>JBJYWX010000608.1:0-10129 GCA_046259695.1 Promineifilaceae bacterium (SeqCode)
CAGCGATGGCTTACTTGACGTGATCGTGGTGCGCCAGGCGGACCTGGATTCGCTGCTGTCTGTTGTGTCCAGCGTGAGCGGTGCAAAAAGGATGGGTAAACCGCTGCCGCACTGGCAGGGTAAGCAGATCAAAGTCGAAGCGGAGCCGCCGCAGGCCGTCACCGGCGACGGCGAGATCTGGGAGAATACACCGCTGGAAATCGAAGTGCTGCCACACGCGGTGAACATTGTCGTGCCGGCCGAGGGGAAGTAAACAGAAACTCAGCGTTCAGTGCGTCAGTTGTCATTGTTCGCTCTCCACCATTGGCGGGCCCAGTGAAGAAGCCGGTGGAATGCCCGCCGCATCCATCACGCCTGGCCAGCCGGCGGCTGCGCCAAAGAAGAGAAAAAAGACGCCGAAGTTGAGGAAACTCAGGTTAATGGTGCCCTGGCGCACGCTGGCGAGCAGCGTGCCGGCCAGCACAGGGATCGCCAGCACAATCGCTGCGTGACCCAGGTAACTGGTTGTGGTGCGGTTCTCCCGCAAAGACAGGCCCAGGGCGGAAGCCGCAGCGAGGGCCGGAATGAAGAGACCGGCAGCGGGAAGCACGCTATCGAACTGCGCCAATTCAGAGTAGGTAATCAGTGGCGAGAACTCAGCCGGATTCCACAGATAGAACGGCAGCGTAATCGCCAGAAAACTGATCAAAGTAAGGGTGCTCGAACGTATCGCCGTTGCCAGATCGCTGCGCTGGTAGATGGCGGCAAAGACGAGCGGCAGAAGCAGCAGGAAATTTGCACGGGATGACAAGGTAACTCCCAGGAATATCGCTGTAAGGAATGGAAGCCAACCGCCGTCGCGCCGGTAAGACGCGGCTTCGATAGCCCAGACAGAAGCAGCCAAAACGTAGAGGGTGTTGGCGACATAATCAGCTCCCGTCGCCAAATTTCTGGCGATGACAGGCGAAAGTAGCAGGATGGTACCAAGCAGGAGGAGCGCCTGTCGGCGATCGTGATACAGCCGGCCGCTAAGCCATAGAAAAATGGCTACCCAGAAGACATTTTGCAGGCCGACGTGGCCGAGAAAAACGAACGGAAGGGCCAGCATAACAGCGCCTGGCATGGGACTGATTCGGTTGCCAAGGTAAGTGTACTGGCTGTATGGATAGCTGCCGTCGGCCAGTTCCGTAGCCGCTATAATCAATGCTTCATCGTTATCACTTCCCCCGCCAAATCGGCCGGAATTAGCCAGTGGATAGGACAAAATGACAAAGAGCAGGAGAAGCATGATAGTGAGCCCAGCAAGCCATGTCAGCCAGGCATCCGGTATTGCCCGCCAGATGCGCCGGTAGACCAGCACCGCGGCCCATGCCAACGCAAATAGGGAGACAATAGTGTAGACGAGCGCACCGACCAGGCCAAAGTACTTCTGCAAGAGCCCAAGCGAGGGGAGCACAAGCGAGCAGGCAAGGCATGCCCACGATCCATTCAACCACGCCAATCTACTTCCCCTGACTCGCATGAATATTGCAGCGCCTATTGCCGGTCGGCTATGTGGCGGCACGAGTGGTCGCCCGTGTTGCTCGGGTCGGGCGCAGCACTTGCCCCCTAATCCGATCTCGGAGGGTCACTTCTGAAACGGACTTGGTTCTGCGACGGATCGCGGGTGAGTAAGCCCTCCGAACCGACTTCGAAAGCATGGCGTCCTGCCTGCAGCCGGGCTGCCAACTCATCTAGTCCATCGCCTTGTGGTAAATGCACCACAAAATGGCGCAGGCCGGCACTGCCCTCCGGTGGGGGCGGTGCGCCCACACCGGCCCAGGTATTGATGCCAAGGTGATGGTGATAACCGCCGGCGGCCAGAAAAGCGGCCTGTGTACCCCATGTTAACTGCAGCTCAAAGCCGATCAGATCGCGATAGAAGGCGATCGACGCGGCCAGATCGGCTACATGTAAATGGACATGCCCCATGACGGTGCCTGGGTCTACCTGGTAGCGTCCGCCGCTGCCTTGTGCATCTGCGAGCAGGCCTTGATAATCCAGTGCCAGCGAATCCATGCGGGGATGGCCGTCGTCCAGCTGCCATTGTTCTCGCGGCCGGTCACGATAGATCTCGATACCGTTGCCGTCCGGATCATCTAGGTAGAGGGCCTCGCTGACCAGGTGATCCGCGCCGCCGCTCAACTGCGTGCCGCTGTCTACCAGGTTGCGCAGCGCCAGGCCGAGCTCGCGGCGTGAGGGCAGCAGTAGGGCGAAGTGGTAAAGCCCGCTGCGCCGCGAAAAATGGCGCGCCCCGGGCTGTTCCGTCAATTGCAGCAGCGGACGCTGCCCGGCGCCCAGAACGGCCGCGCCGTCCGTCTCTTCAAGGAGAGTCAATCCAACAGCGTCCTGATAAAAAGCCAGGGAGCGCGACAAATCGGAGATCGTCAGCGCCACTGGGCCCATACTTGTTTCGGAAGGGAGTTGGTTATTTGATGTCATGCCGGCCATTATAGAACATCACTGCATAGTAGGGCTTTTGTTACAATAGTATAGTCATGAAGCATTTTATTTGGCAGCTTCTGTTCCTGGTCCTATTCACGGCGACGCTCTCCCTTGTCGCTTGTGAGGTCCCGGACTGGGTGCTGGAGAGGCCGCCGGAGACGGCGACGGCGACGCCACGCCTGATACCGACCGTCCCCTCACTGGCCACGCCAATCGACGCCCTTTCCGGCAGCCGGCCCGCGGCAACGATTACCTTGCCGGCAGCCACGCTGGCGCCGGCGGACGCCACCGCTGTCGCTGGGCGCCTGGTCAGGCCCACGCCTACCTATGAGCGACCACCAGAACTGCCCGTTAGCGACGAGAATGCGCCGCCGCCCACGGCGTCCGGATCGGCGTATTTTGAAGGCTGGCAGGGCGTTATCCAACGCCTTCCCGCCGGCGCGCAGGAGGCCTTTCTCTTCCAACGCGACAGCGGCGATCTTTTTTCTATAGATGCCCGGGATGCCGATCTGCGCGGCCAGTTTGCCGCCGCGGCCTGGACCGCAGCCAAGGTTGAGCTGAGCGGCCTTGTCAATGAAGGCGCTGACGTCCTGCACGTGGAAAGCCTGCGTGAATTGGGCCTGCGCAGTCTCGCCGCACGTGACCTGAGCGCCTTCGCCCTGGCTACCGCCTCTTCGGCGCTGCCGAATGATGAGGGCGGCTCCTACCAAGCCTGGTCAGCCATCGATGGGCAGACAGACCGGCCGTGGTGCGAAGGCGTCGACGGGCCCGGCCAGGGCGAATGGCTGCAGCTCGAGTTCAGCGCTCCTTTTTACGTCGACCGTCTCGAACTCTCCAACGGTTTTGATCAGGGTGGCTACCTCTTCGAAAGTAATAATCGCGTGCGGTCGCTGGCTATCTATCTTAACGGCGTGGAAGCGGCCGTTTGGCAGCTTGAAGATGTGCGCGGCATGCAGTCACTTAATCTGGGTGAACTGGTGCCGGGTGGGCTGCCTGTTTCGGCCGTACGCCTGGAAATTCGCGAGACGATACCCGGCTGGGAGTATGACGATACCTGCCTATCCGAGGTGGTTGTCTGGGGCGTGCCTGCGGGGTAAGGGGAGCGGGTCTGCTATTGATTTTGCGCTGCTAAAGGGTATAGTACCTGCTTCGGCGGGGCCCCCTACCGTTCCCCCTGGAAAACTATGGCCTTTGGCAAAGCAATCTACTTCCTCTATTATGGCGGGCTCGCCTGCGTGATCCCGTTTCTGACGCTGTATTACAGCGATCTCGGCCTGTCAGGGCGCCAGATAGGCGTGCTAACCGGCCTTGTGCCGCTGATCGGTACGTTGAGCTCGCCCATTTGGGGCATGGCCGCCGACGCTTCCGGCCGGCATCGAATCACTTTTTTGCTGGCGCTGGGCGGAACCTGGACCAGTGTCTTACTCATCATGCGCGCCGGCAGCTTTCTCGCCCTCGTGCCCGCCGTGATTTTATACGCCGTGTGCAGCGCGCCCAATATGCCTCTGGTTGATGACGCCGTAGTAGCTTTCCTGGGCGAGGAGCGGCGTGGGGAATACGGCCGTGTGCGTGTCTGGGGCTCGTACGGCTGGGGTCTTGCCGCAGCACTGATTGGCGTCGCCATAGCCGCTTCTGGCCTGCAAGCCGGTTTTTACGGCTTTTTGGTCATCTTTCTCGTGCTCATTCCCATCGCCTCGCGTCTGCCGATGAACCTCAGCGAGCGCAGCGCCAACTTTTTCGGGGAACTGCGCGTCCTGCTGAAGAACAGCTCCTGGCTGCTCTTCATCGCCGTATCGATGGTCATCGGCGCCAGCATCGGCATCTTTCTAAATTACCTCTTCCCTTACCTGGAGAGCCTTGGCACGAGCGCACAGACCATGGGCCTGACGCTGACCCTAGCGACGATCAGCGAGATACCCATTTTTATCTTTTCGCGCCAGCTCCTGAACCGCTGGTCCGCGCCGTTTTTGCTGACGCTCGCTCTGGTTGGCACGGTTCTCCGCAGCCTGGCCTACGGGCTGATGACCGCGCCCTGGCAAGTGCTGCCGATCAGTCTCTTGCACGGCCCAACCTTTGCCCTGATGTGGATTGCCGGGGTTTCCTACTCGGCGGCTGTGGCGCCTCCAGGATTGGGAGCTACAGCCCAGGCCGTCTTTAGCGGCCTGACGATGGGCCTGGGGGCGGCGTTGGGTTCTCTTGCCGGCGGTTTTATCTACGAGGCATACGGTCCGGTGTCGCTGTACTACAGCATCGCCCTGGTTACCGTTGTGGCCACGGTTGTGTTTATCCTGGCCAACCGCAAATCCGTCGCCGCCGGACTCGTCCGCCAGCGAAGCTGAACGAAGCCCTTGTTACTGCCCTTTTATCAGACCATCAGTTTCCGGGAAACTAGAATCAGTCACAGAGCAAGTCTGCCAGAATAGGCGGGCGCGCCTCATCCCATACCTCACGGAATTCCTGCTCATACTGCGCGGCAATGGCGTCGTTGTTAAGAAAGACCATGTTCTCGTCGTTGGTCTGATTGGCGCTGTTGGAGAAATTGAAGGAACCGGTGACGACTATCTTGTCATCGATGATGAAAACCTTGTGGTGCATGGTGCCGGAATTGCCGTCTTCGCGCACGCCGACGCCCGCGCACCCGAGGCGGTGAATCTCGCTGTAAGGGTCGTTGGTGTTGCGAGTTTCGAAAACGCCACGCACGTCCAGGCCGCGCCGCGACTTTTTGAGCAGCTCCTCTCCCAATTCATCGTGTGTAAAAGCAAAGGCCATAAAATGCACGCTTTCTTCCGCACCCTTTACCAGCGGCAGGAGATAATCCATCGCGTCATCTTCCGGCGCGAACATGACAAAGACCGGTGTCTTGTCGAGAATGGCCGTCTGGCGGTGCACGGTCGAACGCGACTCAGCGCCCGAATGGCCGCGCCACAGCTCGTTAAACTCCCTCTCGTACCGCGCCGCGATTTGCGGTGAATCGAAGAAGAGCACATTGTTGTTATTGCGAAAGATCCCGTTGATGGTCAGATTCGTTGAACCAGTCCACACTGATTTTTCGTCAAAAATGATGAACTTATTGTGCATCAGACCGTTGCGCTGATCGTCGCGCACGGGAATGCCCGCCTCGCGCAGCCGCTGGAACTGGCCGCGCCCTTCTTCATCGTCAGTCTCTATCCCGTGTTCGTCATCCGTAAACCAGCGCACCGCCACGCCGCGATTGTGGGCAGCGATCAGCGCATCGGCAACCGGGTCTAGATTGAACTCAAAGGCCGCGATATCGATGGAGCGCTGAGCGCTGTTGATTTTGGCGATCAGCGCTTCCGGTATCTCGCCGCTAAAACGGGCGGGATCGTATTCCTGAGGCGGATCGGTCATATATAGTTCGTACCAATCACTGGCGCCGCCAGTTTCTGATTGGACAAACCAGACCGGGGCAAACCAGCGTTCAAGGGCCGTAATCGGATTGGAGCCGGCCAGGAATGTACCGCCGCAGAAGAGGGCGGCAAGCGCCAGCAGACCGCCAAGGACAAGCCCTGGCCGTTCACTAAGAAAGGCTGTGATTTTGTTCGAGAACGTCTCTTTGAGCGTTTCCATACACCCGCTAGGATGCCCGCCTATTCAGTTCGCACTAAAGCTTCGGCGGCGCCGGCCATCGCTTCTGCGGTAATACCCAGCTCCTCATAGACGCGAGCGTAGGGTGCCGAGGCACCGAAGCGATCCAGGCCAATCATTATGCCCCGCTCCCCGACGTAGCGCTGCCAGCCCGTCGTTACCCCGGCCTCGATAGAGACGCGGGCTGTAAGCTGCGCGGGCAGGATTGTCTCCCGGTATGCGGCCGGCTGCCGCTCGAACAGCTCCCAAGAGGGCATGGAAACCACGCGCGACTCAATGCCACGCTCGGCCAGCATTTCCTGCGCTTGCAGGGCAATATGGACCTCGGTTCCCGTGGCGAGTAAGAGCGCCTGCGGGTGCTCCGCGTCGCGCAGAACATAAGCGCCGCGTAGGGCACCTTCGCCAGTTTCGGCCAGGGTCGGCACGCTCTGCCGGCTCAGGATAAGCGCGGTCGGGCCAACCTCATTAGTCAGCGCCGCTTGCCAGGCATAGGCAGTCTCCGTGCCATCGGCCGGGCGCACGACTGTCATCTGCGGCATCAGGCGTAGGCTCATCAGTTGTTCGATCGGTTGGTGCGTCGGACCGTCCTCGCCAACGCCGATGCCGTCGTGGGTGAAGACGTAAATTACCGGCAGGCCCATGATCGCCGCCATACGAATGGAGCCGCGCATGTAATCTGAGAAGACCAGAAAAGTGCCGCCATAGGGCCGGAAACCGCCGTGTAGATAGAGACCGTTCAGAATGCCGCCCATGCCGTGCTCGCGCACGCCGAAATGAATGTAGCGCCCGCCAAAATCGGGTCCCTGTACATCTTCCGCGCCCTTGATATCTGTCTTGTTGGAACCGGTCAAATCGGCCGATCCGCCAATTAACGTCGGTAAATGGGGCGCGAGCGCGTTGATCACCTGCCCAGAAAAAGCGCGCGTACCGGTCGCCTTGCCAACCTCAAACTTGGGCAGCATTTCATCCCAGTTACCGGGCAGCTTGCCGGCCAGGGCATTCTGGTACTCGATCGCCGTGGACGGGAACGCTTCGGCATACTCCTTGAGCAGGCGCTGCCAATCATCGTAAGCATCGCCGGTGCGGGCGAAGAACTCGCGTGCGCCGGGCAGGACGGTGAAGGTCTCGTCCAGCGGCAGGCCCAGTCGTTCCTTGGTCAGGCGGATCTCATCCTCACCCAGCGGTTCGCCATGTGCCTTGGCGGTGCCTTCTTTGTTGGGACTGCCGAAGCCGATCAAGGTGCGGCAGGCAATCAACGACGGCCGTGCCGTCTCATCGCGCGCGATCTCCGTCGCCGCAAGAATGGCCGATGGATCGTGGCCGTCGACCAGCTCCGTGTGCCAGCCATAGGCTTCAAAACGCTTCAGCACATCTTCGGTGAAGGAGAGCCTGGTGGAGCCGTCGATTGTGATCGAATTGTCATCATAAAACACGATGAGCTTGCCCAGGCCCCAATGGCCGGCCAACGAGCATGCCTCATGAGATATACCCTCCATCAGGTCACCGTCGCTGGCAATCACATAAGTGGTATGATCGACAATGGGGAAGCCGGGCCGGTTGAAGCGCTCGGCCAACATGCGTTCCGCCAGGGCCATGCCCACGGCCGCGCTGATGCCCTGCCCCAAGGGGCCGGTGGTTGTTTCGACACCGGGCGGGTGTCCCATTTCAGGATGGCCGGGCGTCAAGCTGCCCCACTGGCGAAACTCCTTGAGCTGTTCGAGGGGCATCCCCTCGTACCCTGCCAGATAGAGCAGGCTGTAGAGCAGCATCGAGCCATGGCCCGCGGACAATACAAAACGATCGCGATCGGGCCAGTTGGGATGGCGCGGGTTGAATTTTAGATAAGTGGACCAGAGCACGGTAGCCACATCCGCCATACCCATCGGCAGGCCGGGGTGGCCGCTGTTCGCTTTCTGAACGGCATCCATGGCCAGGCCGCGGATCGTGGTCGCCGCCGCCTTATGGTGTTCAAAATCATAATGAGTCATTGTTTTCTCCTTAAAAAGCAGTCAGCCAAAAGTCTACCGTCCTTATCCTGCTCACTGCCCACTGTTTGCTGCCCACTGGCGTCAAAGAACTATCTACTTCGGCGCCATCCGAATCGCGCCGTCAAGGCGGATAACTTCGCCATTGAGCATCGGGTTATTGATGATATGCGCGGCCAGAGCGGCATATTCAGCGGGATGGCCTAAGCGCGGGGGAAACGGCACCTGTTTTCCCAGCGATTGGCGCGCCTCTTCCGGCAGAATGGCCATCATCGGCGTGTCAAAAATGCCCGGAGCGATGGTCATAACGCGAATGCCAAAACGCGCCAGTTCGCGCGCCGCGGGTAGGGTCATTGCTGCCACCGCGCCCTTGGAAGCGGCATAGGCGATCTGGCCGATCTGGCCTTCAAAGGCGGCAACAGAGGCCGTGTTTATCAACATGCCGCGTTCCTCGCCGAGAGGCTCGTTAGTGATCATGGCTGCTGCCGCAAAACGCATCATGTTAAACGTGCCGATGGCGTTTACGGCCAGTACTTTTTGGAAGCGGGCCAGGTCGTGCGGCGCCTCACGGCCGACGAGCCGCTCGCCGAGGACGATGCCCGCGCAGGAGATGGCGCCGCGCAGCGCGCCAAAACGCGCTACGCCCGCGGCTACCGCCGCCTGAACCTGGCGTTCATCGGTCACGTCGGTCTCTACAAACAAGGCAGCGTCGCCCAGGCCCGCAGCCATGGCAGACCCTGATTCGCGGCTGATATCGGCGATGACGACCATGCCGCCATCGTCCACGATGCGCTGGGCGCAGGCGGCGCCGAGGCCCGAACCCCCACCACTGACAAGAAAAGCACTGCCTCTGATTTTCATCCTAAACTTCCAAAAAACGGCCGAATTTGACCGTTAGGATTGTATCAGAAGGGCGGAAACTATCCACCTGAACGGTGGTAGAATAGAAGCAGCCGACTGTGCTCTCGACCCCACAAAGGAGTTATCATGTGCGGACGTTTTGCCCTCCTGGCCCCCGGGCCGGTCATTGCTGAACAATTTGGTGTTTCCGTAGCGCACGAGATAGCGCCGCGTTACAACATCGCCCCCACCCAACCGGTCGCAGCGGTGCGCCTGGATGGCGACGGCGAAAGGGAACTCACCTATTTCCAGTGGGGGCTGATTCCTTCATGGGCTAAGGATCCCGCCATGGGTTCGCGGCTGATCAACGCCCGTTCGGAGACGGCGGCGGAAAAACCATCTTTCCGCGCCGCCTATAAGCGGCGGCACTGCCTGCTGCCGGCCAGCGGCTTCTATGAGTGGCGCAAGCTGAATGGCAGCAAACAGCCGACTTATATCCGGCCGATCGGGGACGAATTGTTCGGCCTGGCCGGATTGTGGGAGATATGGTACGACGCTGAAGGCAGCGAATTACAGACCTGCACCATCCTGACCACCGGCCCCAATGAACTGATGGAGCCGATCCACAACCGCATGCCGGTGATCATCGATCCCGATGATTACAGCACATGGCTCGACGCCGCTGATTATCTGGACCAGGCGCAGCACCTGCTGCGGCCGTATCCCTCTGACCGCATGCAAGCCTACTCCGTTTCGACGGCCGTCAACAACCCGCGCAACGAAAGCGCCGAGAATATACGGCCATTGGATATCGTCTAGGCTCGGCACGCCGATTGGCGCCAACCTTATACGACGCTGATTTAAAGCGCGGTACGACACTTGATACAGTATTCGTCCCGCGGTTTGTTGCGATACTCACAGCTTGTGCAAGGACGGCCGATAGGTGTTCCATCATTTGGACAGAAGAGTGTCCCTGCTTCGAGCGGTTGTCCACAAGTCGGGCACAACAAGCCTTCCTTAAGTATTTCATAGCGAAGCTGGTCGTCTATTCTCTTAACAACAGGATTGAGTTTATCTAGTAACTCTTCCACATCGCCTCGGACCACGCTTGTGTTAAGGGGACCTATACCAAAACATGACCCATGAACAAGCACCTTGGTACTGGGTCCGTCGTCCTTTCTATTGCTCCTCGTAACAACTATGTGCCATTCCTAGAATGCGTCTAGATACACGTC
>JBJYWX010000609.1:0-2072 GCA_046259695.1 Promineifilaceae bacterium (SeqCode)
GCTTCAAACCGGTAATCCAGCCATCGGAGCGCTCGGCCAGCACCGCGAGCCCGCGCTCAGACGGCGCATCCAGGCCAAGGACCTGCTGTACATAGCGGCCGATCTCCTCCTGTCCAAAACGCAAATCATCCGTGTCAAGAATGGAGATGCCGGCCAGCGTGCCCAGGGAACCGAGCGCCGGCGGCGGTCCCTGGCGCGAAAGCAGCAGCAGGTGCAGGTTGGGCGGACCATGTTCCAGCGCGGCGCGAATGGCCTCGTGAATGTTCTCATTGGCAAGTTGATGGTAATCATCGAGCACAAGCAGCAGCGGCTCCTCGTGGCGGGCGATGCCATTGAGGAGGATGGTCATGCCGCTTCGCGGTGCGAGCTGTTCGCGGCGCAGATTCTGCGTGACGGCCGCAGCGGCCTCGGGCACGATCGCCTGCAGCGCAGCCGCCAGATAAGCAAGAAAGAGCCGGGGATCATTATCCCCTTCGTCTAAGCTTAGCCAGGCGGCTCGCCCGCCGGCTGCCTCACGCTGCCGGCGCCGGGCGCGCAGCCAGCTCGCCGCCAGCATCGTCTTGCCGAAACCAGGCGCGCCCTGCACAAAGGTCAGCCGCCGCGCCTGCCAGCCATCCAGCCGGGCAAACAGGTGCTCCCGCGGCAGGACGTCGGGGGCAAGCGTAGGCACGCTGCATTTTGACTGCAGGAGCAGAAACTCTTCAACGTTCCGGGTATCCGCGGCGGTCTCAATCATGATGCTTCGCTGGAACCTTTGTAATGGTAGCCGCCAACAAATACATGGCCGCTTATGGAAAGCGCTCCGCTCTCCCCGAAGGCGCTGGCCGTGCCTGCTGGCGCTGACTCAACCATTCATATAGGAACTTACAGGCAGCGGGCGAATCATGGCTACCAATATGGCTGCCTGGCGTACTACCGGAAGTTTTCTCAAAGAAAATACCTAACTTTTCCCTAACTATTTTCCATTTACGAATGCAAATTCTATAAGGACAATGGATAGGTTGAAAATTAGAGTAAAGCTTCAGTTTATCCAATCAATGCGGAAATGCCGGGCAATTTCAAGTTTCCAACTGATTTCACTGACAGATAATTCCCATAGGAGGAAAATAAATGAAAACCAATTTTATCAACCTTAGGCAGTATTTAATTCGCGGCGTACGCCTGGCCGCGACGCTGATGGCAGCAGCGGTGCTGATCATGACATTGATTGGCCTCTCCGCGCCGCAAGTGTCGGCCGCGCCTACCGCGCAGTCCGGCCCCCCAGGCAGCCTGGACCCGACCTTTGGCAACGGCGGCGTGGTAATCACCGACATGGGTAGTGCCGACACTATTTATGGAATGGCGGTGCAGCCCGACGGCAAAATTGTGGTGGCCGGCACCAGTGAAGCCCTCCACCCCAGCGTTTCCCTGGCCCGCTATAATATCGATGGCAGCCTGGATACTACCTTTGGCACTGGCGGTAAGGTTACCGCGCCCTTTGCTCTCGGCGAGTATGCTGCTTACGCAATGGCGCTGCAGAGCGACGGGAAGATTGTGGTGGCCGGCACGTCCAGTAACGACTTTTTCCTGGCCCGTTTCAACGCCGACGGCAGCCCGGATAACAGCTTTGATATTTTTAGTCCCTACAATAGAACCAACCTTGGCGGTACCGACATCGCTAAAAGTGTGGCGATACAAAACACTGTAAATGGCGACAGAATTGTGGTGGCCGGCAACAGTGGTCAAGATTTTGCCGTGGCCCGTTTCATCGATGGCACTCTAGATCCTAACTTTGGCGAAGGCACACCCACCCTCCCTAAAGGCGCCACCATCACTGACCTGGATGGCAACGACTCTGGAAATGCGCTGGCGGTACAGAATGACGGCCGCCTCGTGGTGGCCGGCACGGCTGACGGACTTGGCGATACAAGATATGCCCTGGCAGCCTACACACTCGCTGGCAGCAGTAATATCTCCTATATCTACAACCCTCCAGGCGGTGAGGGTTTTGATAATTACCATCATGAGGCTATCGCACAGCAGAGCGACGGCGGTCTTGTGGTGGCCGGCTTCAGAGAAATCTTTACCGGAGG
>JBJYWX010000610.1:0-8347 GCA_046259695.1 Promineifilaceae bacterium (SeqCode)
TTTCGGAGTCGTGTGGCGCGAGCGCACCATTGTCATCTGCAACCCGGCCCGGGCTACGTCACTGATCCCGCCATTATGCTTGCCTTTGTCCACCTGATACGCGGCCAGTTCGACACGGTCGTTGGTCTTGCCGAACGTGTGCGCGAGAGCAGCGAGCGGCTGCAGCAGCCGGGCAATCGCGAGTTTGCCTATTATTTGCTGGCCCAGGTTTTTATGGCCCAGGGACAGTATGATGCTTCACTGGCCAACGCCAAGCAGGCCCACGCCATCGCCCTGGAGATGGGCGATCGCTGGTTCATGGCCTATATCCTCAATAACCTGGCCGAGCTGGCCATCATTCGCCAGGACTACGAAAGCGCTCGCCAATCTTGCCAGACTAGCTTCGCCATCCGGGAGGAGTTCAACGATCTGGAAGGCATGGCCGTGGCCCTGAACCACCTGAGCCAGATAGACCTGCGGCAGGAAGATTACACCCAGGCCCAGCGGACGTTCGAGCGCAGTTTGCAGCTTTACCAGGAAATCAATGATATCGGGGGCCTGGCTACTTCCTACGGCGGGCTGGCATACGCTGCGCTGGCCCTGGGCGAATTTGATACAGCTCGCGGGCATTATACGCGCGCGCTGCGGCTTGCCGCGGACATCTGGTACACGGCCGTCTTTCCCGACCTGCTGCTTGGCATTGGGCAGCTCCTTTGCCGCACCGGACACGTCGAGCGCGGCCTTGCGCTGTTCGCCCACGTGCGGCACGACGGGGCCGCCAGCTACGACGCGCAAAGCAGGGCGGCGCTGCTGCTGGACAGCTTCAAGCTGAGCGCTTCGCCACAGCGTTTCGCTGCCGCGGAAAAGGCCGGGCGGCAGGCGACCCTGGAAACAACAGTCAAAGAACTCCTTATCGAACTGCCTCTACTGAACCTTTCGGCCGCTATAAATGCCGCGGCAGCAAATGACGGCAGCGCGGCCAACCAGGCGCTGGTTGAGCCGCTTACGCCGCGCGAGCTGGAAGTACTGAGCCTGATGGCCGGCGGGCTTTCAAATCAGGAAATAGCTGACGAGTTGGTGCTCGCTTTGGGCACGGTCAAATACTATACCCGCCAGATTTACGGCAAACTACAGGTCAACAACCGCGTACGCGCCCTGGCCGTTGCCCAGGGACTAGGGCTTATCTAGCCCCTGCCGGACAAACCCCTCCCAAACAAACCGCCAAACAAACCTTCGGTAGAAGATTCCTGCCGCCCGCCCAGCTACAGTGCGGGTATCAAGACACACTGGAGGTGTTCAAATGGGTACAGGAAATGAAGTGGTCTATAGGGAAGCGCTGTGGGCCTGTGAAACCTGCCAGGTGTGGTGGGCCAGCCAGTCAGCGCCCAGGCGGACGCGGCTGCTGCTGGACCTACCTGCCTCGCTGGCGCGCCACCTGCCCTGGCATGCTTATCGTGGTTGGAAGCTGCGGGAAACGGCCGTTTGCCCGTGCTGCCGGGAGGAGCAGGAGGCTCCACTCTACGGTGACAGTTCTGCCGTCCACGCGGGAGCAGCCGCTGCCAACCGGCCTGTGAGCTAGTGTGGCAGGGCCCGGCCCCTTGCGCCAGAAACGCCTTTTGTGTCCGGTCACACGCAAAGGGCGTTTTGCCTGACCGGCTGGCGCAGCCTCCCCGCTGCCTCGCTCCCCCTGCAGGAGAGAGAAGGCCTTGCCCAACAACCGGCATGAGACTGCGGCACGCGCCGCGCCGCTGGTTGCCGGCCGCTAGCTTACTGCTTTGTGACTCGTGACCACTTCTGGGTTAAATCATAGTATACTATCCTATAATAGCCGTACCAGTTGGCTTCGCTGCAAGTGAGAACATGCCCCAAGAAACCGATTTAGATAAAGCGATCGCGCACCTGGAAGCTCAGCGCCTTACCTTGGGCGACGAAGCGGTCGACGCAGCCATTGCCGCGCTTCGTGCGAAACTGGGTGGGATGGCTGCGGGCGCCGAATCCGCCAGCCAGCTTGATGAGCGCAGGCTGGTAACGGTCATGTTTGCCGATATTTCCGGCTTCACCTCAATGGCCGAAACAATGGATCCCGAAACGCTGAGCGATCTTATCAATAACTGTTTTGAACGCCTGGTAGCGCGCATAACCATCTACGATGGCACAATCGATAAGTTCATCGGCGATGAAGTAATGGCCCTGTTCGGCGCTCCAAGGGCGCATGAAAATGACGCTGAGCGCGCCGTTCGCGCGGCCCTGGAGATGCGTGAAGCGATGGCGGCCTTCAATGCAGAGCACAGCGTGGATTTCGGCCTGCACTTCGGCATCAATACCGGACTGGTCTTTGCGGGCAAGATTGGCGCAGGCGATCACATGCAGTACTCGGTGCTGGGGGACACGGTCAATCTAGCCTCGCGCCTCAAACAGGCAGCGAAACGTGGGCAGATACTTATCGGCTCAGCCACTTATCAGCTTGTCCAGCCACTTTTTGACATCGCCGAACATGCCCCTGTCAGGGCCAAAGGCAAAAGCAAGCCGGTGCCCATTTTCGAGGTTTTGGGCACAAGCGCACAGCCGGGCTACGTGCGCGGTCTGGAGCTGCAGGGCCTTGCTTCTGACCTGGTAGGTCGCCAGGCCGAGCTGGATGCACTGGGCCGCGCAGTTGCCGGCGTTCAGGACGGCCGTGGTGGAATCATCGGCCTCATCGGCGAGGCCGGGGTGGGCAAGTCGCGACTTGTGCTGGAAGCGCAGCGGCAGTTCGCCTCAGATCAGCGCGCGGTAAGATGGCTGGAAGGGGGCGCACTCTCCAGCAGTCAAACCACCAGCTACTGGCCATTTCAAGTTATCTTGCACCAGTGGGCCGGCATTACCACTGAAGATAGCGAACGCGAAGCGCTTAATAAACTAAACTCCCAGTTACTGCGGCTGGCGAAAGGAGGAGGTTCTGAGCTGCTTCCCTACGTTGGCGCCATGTTGTCGCTGCCTGCCAGCGACTTTCAAGCGCAGTTGGCACAGTTGGATAGCGAGGCGATTGGTAGACGCCTGTTTCAGGCGGTACGCAGACTTGTCCGGCTCTTGGCCCAGGAACGGCCGCTTGTGCTTGTGTTTGAAGATCTACACTGGATAGATGAGTCCTCCGCCAGTCTGGTAAGCCATTTGTTGCCGCTTGTTGAGGAAGTACCCGTGCTCATCATTGGTGTGTCGCGGCCCAATGCTGGCCGGCCCGTGGTCGCCATGCAGGAGGCGGCTCTGAAGTTTCCAGAGCGCTATACCGAGATTCAGCTGCAGCCGCTGAGAATCGAACAAAGCGAAGAACTGTTCAATGAACTTCTGAATATAGAAGGACTGCCGAAGCGCACACAAGCCCTCATTATTCAGAAGTCGGGCGGCAATCCTTTCTATCTGGAAGAGCTCATTCGAACGATCATCCTTTCGGGAGATGTTATTTTTGAACGTGAAAGTGGAAGTTGGCGAGCCGCCAATCCCATCGACGATTTGAGTTTACCCGATACCTTGCAGGGTGTTGTGTTGTCGAGCGTGGACAGGCTTGACACGGCGTCGCGGCGCGTCCTGCAAATCGCCGCGGTCATTGGTGAGACGTTCCCCGATTCGCTGTTGCGCGCCATCGCGGGCGAAGCGCAGGATTTCGACCAGATTCTCTTGACCTTGCAGGAGCGAGGACATATTGCGCCGGTAAGAAGAGCCGCTGAATTGCGGTACAGGTTCCAGCATGCGTTGGCCCAGGAAGCCGTCTATAACGGCATCCTGCGCCAAACTCGCCGCGAGCTGCACGCCGTTGTGGCTCACACCATTGAGACCATTTACAAAGACCGTCTGGAAGAATTTTACGGCATGCTCTCTTTTCATTATGCCCTGGCCGAGCAATGGGATGAGGCCCGGTCCTACATGCTGCTTGCCGGCAACCGCGCCAGCGAAATGGCAGCCGACGCCGAGGCGGTTGCTCTGTATCGGCAGGCGATTGTCGCCTATGAGCGTGCCTTGGGAGCGCGCTGGGCAGTCGCAGAACGCGCCGATGTATATCGCAAAATGGGTGAAGCCTATTTTAGACTTGGCAACCACGAAGAGGCCCTGGCCTATCTACAGCGGGCGCTCGCGGACCTGGGTCGCCCATTCCCAAACGGCCGCCCTGCCGAGCTGCTTGCATTGTCTGCCAATTTGGCCAAGCAAGCGTGGTATCGCGTTCGTGGAGCGCTCGCCCGCAGGCGGTCGCGCACCGATGTAGAACCGCAGGTAGCTCTGGTGGCACGCCTTTATGAAAGCCTGAGCTGGATTACCGGCGTAAACCCGGAGCAGGTGCTCCTGTATGTTCTGAGCAGCGCCAACTACAGCGAACGTCACGCCTACGTACCTGGCCTCATCCTGAGCTACGCCTGGCTGCAAACGATCCTTGATTTTGCCGGCCTGGCGGGTTTAGGCGGTTACTATGGCCAGAAGTCCCTTCAATTAACGGACGAGTCACGTTTCCCGGCCCAGACCGGAACATCATACGCGATGCGGGCAGTGCATGAGAATATACGCGGCCGGTGGGCCTCTTCACTGGAATATGCCCAGCGCGCAAACGACCTGTTTCATGCCACAGATCATTGGAATGTCCGCGCCTGGACCTTTTCCAAATTGTCCCTGGCGGATGGCAATATACATCTTGGCCAGTTCGCGACAGCTCTGGAACATGCCACGGAATTGGAGCTGTTTGGAGAGGAAAGCTCCGACCGGCAGGCATGGTGTTGGGGACTGGCCCGCCAGGGTTTCGCCTATCGCGGGCTTGGACAGACGGCCGTCGCTGGCGATGCCCTGCGCAAAGCTATGGACGTGGCCAAGAGTATTCCAGATTACCAGACCTATGTAGACAGTGGTGGCGAACTGGGGCATTGTCTCATTAGGCAGGGCGACCTGGAAGAAGCCCTCCATGTCTTTAGCGAGTGTGCCGAGAAAAGCAGCGAGCACAACCTCAAGAAATCCCCAGTCATTACGCGCTTTCTGAACGGCCGGGCGGATGCTCTGCTCAAACTGGCCGAAGCGGAAACTGGTCCGGAGCGAGAAAAGAAGCTAAAAGAGGCGGTTGACGCTTGCCATAAGGCCCTGGCCCAAGGCAAGGTCTACGTACCGGGCATGCCCGAAGCCCAAATGCTTGCTGGCACGCTGGCATGGCTGCAGGGCAATCGTTCTGCAGCAGAAGATCAGTGGCAGAAGAGTATCGACAATGCGGCTGGTCTTGAGGTGCAGTTCGATCTCGGCCGCGCTTTGCTGGAAGCGGGCAGCCGGTTGGAGAACGTGGCTTTCCTGAGACGCGCCGAGGATATTTTCGAGCACATTGAAGCCCAGTGGGAACTGGGCATTGCGCAGAACAAGCTGG
Organism: Promineifilaceae bacterium (SeqCode); assembly: GCA_046259695.1. GTDB lineage: Bacteria > Chloroflexota > Anaerolineae > Promineifilales > Promineifilaceae > JAACFF01. The sequence continues at coordinate 5,345 of JBJYWX010000610.1, forward strand.
CGGCCCTTCAGAGGGGCTAGTTCTTCAGAACGGGAAACTCGGCTCACCTCGCGCGTTCTAGGGGCAAAGAATCACTCGCTTCGGCAGCGCCTGGGACGATGATAGAAGCAGCCAGGCAGAATGAGCTTTTCGTAGTGAGCCGCGTTGGCAAGGTCCCTGCGTTTCGGGCGCTCCCTTTCCCCGGAAACGTGTCGCTTCCGGGGAAAGGGGTTCCGCCTCCGCCTCTCCGCTCCCTCGCTCCCTCTCTCCTGCGTTCCTGCGGCTTATAAACCCAGATAGGCCTCTCGCACATGCTCGTTGCGGGCCAGCTCGCTGCTAGGCCCGGCCAGCTCGACTTTGCCGTGTGACAACACGTAGGCGTAATCGCTCACGGCCAGCGCCATTTGCACGTTTTGTTCGACCAACAGCATCGTCAGGCCGTCCTGCTTCAGCTTCTGCAGAGTCTGAAACAGGTCCAGCACCAGCACCGGCGCCAGGCCCAGCGAAAGCTCGTCAATCATAAGCACGACCGGTTCGGACATGATGCCGCGAGCCACGGCCAGCATCTGCTGCTCCCCGCCGCTCAAAGTACCCGCCTTTTGCAGGCGGCGCTCTTTCAAGCGCGGGAAGAGGTCGTAGACCCTTTCCAGGTTGCGCTCATAGTGCGGCCGTGCGCGCTCCGGCGACGCACCCATCTCCAGGTTTTCTTCGATCGACATATCGGTGAATAACTGCCGCCCTTCCGGCACCAGTACCACGCCGATATCCGCTTTTTGGTGCGCCGGCAGCTTGCTGATGTCCTGCCCCTGGAACCAAACGGAACCTTCCCATGGCTTTAGCAGTCCCATGATCGTGCGCATTGTCGTTGTCTTGCCCGCGCCATTGGCGCCGACCAGCGAAGTCAGCCGCCCTTCCTCCAGTTCCATGCTGGCGCCCCACAGGATTTGGACTTCTCCGTAACCGGACGTCACATCGCGGATTTCCAACAGAGCCATCGTTCAACCTCCCTCTGCCAAAAGCCGTTCAGCCAACTTCGGGTCGCCCAAATAAGCCTCGATCACCTTGGCGTTCTCGGCTACTTCTTCCGGCGTCCCTTCGGCCAGCTGCTGCCCATAGTCCAACACAACGATGCGATCGGAGACGTTCATCACCGCGTGCATCACGTGCTCGATCATGATGATCGTAATCGCCCGGTCGCCGCGGATGGCCTTGACAATCTCAACCATTTGGGAAATCTCAGAGGGATTCAAACCCGCCAGTACTTCGTCCAGCAGCAGCAGGAACGGCTGCGCGGCCAGCGCACGCGCCATTTCAAGACGCTTTTTCTGGCCAACATTCAGGCTGCCGGCCAGCTGTTCCGCCCGGTCGGCCAGGCCAACAAAAGCCAGTACTTCGTCCGCGATGTCGCTCGCCGCGCGCAAGCTGTAGTCATGCTGGCCGAAACAGGCCCCGACCATGACGTTTTCCAGCACCGTTAGTTCTTCCAACGGCCGTACTATCTGGTGCGTGCGCGCCATGCCCTTATGGGCGATATCGTAGGTCTTCATGCCCGTGATATCTTCGCCGCCGAAGAGCACGCGCCCCTCCGTCGGCTTGTATACGCCGCTGATACAGTTGAAGAGGGTCGTCTTGCCCGCCCCGTTGGGCCCGATAAGGCCCAGGATTTGCCCTTCGGGCAGGTCGAAGGTCACGTCCTTCAGCGCCTGCAGGCCGCCAAACTGTTTGCTGAGCCCTTCTATCTGCAGAATCATATCAGCACCTTCCGTAGCCTCGGGAACCGCGTGCGCAGCCAGCCTACAATGCCGCGCGGCACAAAGAGGACAATGAGCAACAGCAGGCCGCCGGCCACGGCGAGCTGGATATTCTTGAAGATGGGATTGGTCAAGAGGAAGCCGCGCAGGCTCTGGTAGCCCAAGCCGCCGATTATCGGACCCAGCACCGTCCCTTGGCCGCCAAGCATCACCATGACGATCAATTCGATTGAGAAGTGCAGGCGGAAAGCGGGCGCCGGTTCTATACTGCCGTTCTTGAAGAAGAAGAGTACGCCCAGAATACCGGGCGCAATGGCTGACAGCACGTAGGCCCAGGTCTTGGCGTTGGGCGCGACCACGCCCATAATCTCCGCAGCGTCCTCGTCCTCGCGGATAGCCAGCAGACCCAGCCCGAATTTGGAGGTGCGGATAAAGAAGCTGATGATTACCACGGCCAGGGTGACGGCGGCCAGGATGTAGAAGGTCAACCACAGCGCCTGCGCAGCGCCTCCGTAATCACGGTAAACCTGAAAGTTGAGGGTCATGCCCACGGGCCCGCCAAAAATGCGCATATTGTTGATCGTGGCCCGCATCGCCTCGTTGATACCGATCGTGGCCAGGGCAAAGTAGCCGCCGCGCAGCCTGAGAATCGCCTTGCCCAGCACGAAGGCCAGCAGTCCGGCTGCGAGCCCGCCGGCCGCCAGCGCCAGCCACAGCGACGAGCCCCGTGCGCTCATCAGGTAGATGCCGACATAGCCGCCAAGGCCGAAGAAGACAACGTGGCCAAAGCTGACATAGCCCGTGTAGCCAAGAAGGATGTTCAGGCTCGATGCCAGGGCGATGGACATGAGCGCCGTGAACATCGTCTCGCGCGTGATATCTTTTCCCGTAATCGCGGGCCACACAATCAGCGCCAGGACAATGAGCAGCGGCAGCACCAGTCCCGCGTAACGGCGGACGAGAGGATGGGCAAAAAGGCCCGCTTCGTTCGCCTGGGTAGTGGCAGCAGGGGCATCGCTCATGATTTATCTCCTCCAAAAATCCCTTGCGGCCGGAAGAGTAAAATCAAGACAAAGAGCACAAACTCCAGTATCGGCACCCAGGTGGTGGGCAGGAAAGCGGGAATAATGCCCTCGATGCCGCCCAGGATCAGACCCGCCAGGAGCGCGCCGACCGGCACGCCCAGGCCGCCGAGCACGCCGATGACAAAACTCTTCAACTCGTAGCTGCCGCCGGCCAGGATAGTGAAGGGGAAGAACGTGGCGATTAGACC
>JBJYWX010000611.1:0-3283 GCA_046259695.1 Promineifilaceae bacterium (SeqCode)
CTGCGACCGGGAGCCACGAGCGACAAAGCCGCGCTGCTGGCATACGCCGCGGACCACATAGGCGAACGCGCGGCCATTCCAAAAGACATTCACCTGATCGACGAAGTGCCGCAGACCGCGGTAGGCAAAATATTCAAGCCCTACCTGGTGCAGATGGAAATAAAAGATGTTTATCGCAGCGAGGTTTCTTCCATAGACGGCATCGCTGGCGTGGAGGTCACGGTCAACCCCGATCGCCTATATGGTTTCGCTACAAACATAGAGGTTTCTCCAGCACTTGAGGCTGACCGCGAAGCGCTGCGCCAGGAAATAGAAGATTGCCTCGGACGTTACACAATACATTACAACCTGCAAATCCTATAGCGCCAGACCGATGCCGGCTGGCTGCGCATGGAGGCAGGCAAGACGCCGTGCTTGATTTATGTGCGGAATCTATCTTACAATAGCGATATACCCATGACACGCTTTATCTCCTCCATCGGGCGTTCAATCGGACCTGCCTTCACTTATCATCCAGGGAATTTCCTTGGACAGCAACCCGTCAATAGGTGCCGCGCAGGCCAAACCGGACCAGAGCGCGCTATACCTGGAAGGACCTATGATTTCCCTAGCTGAGCAATCGATCGATTTATCACTTTTTGCGCCCATCCTCGAGAAGTACAAAGGGCAGGGCCGCGAAGCGCTTTTGCCGCTCCTGCATGATGCGCAATCGATTTACGGCTGGCTGCCGCGCGAGCTGCAGGAGCTGGCCGGAAGTACGCTGCGCGTACCGCTCGCCGAGGTGCACGGTGTTGTCGAGTTCTATAGCATGTTCTACAACGAGCCTGCGGAGAGAACGATCATCCGCGTTTGCCAGGATGCGGCCTGCTATCTGCGTGGCGCTGATGAAATAGCGGCAGCCATTACAGAGCGATTAGGATTGGCTGAGGGCGAAACGCGCATTGGTGGCCGTACCGTGTTTGAGCGAGTGCCCTGCCTCGGCATGTGCGAACATGCTCCCAATGCGCTGTACGGTGCAAGGACAGCCGGCGATCTGACCGTAGATGATGTTGATGCTTTCCTGGACGGCCTCTACCCGGAGCCGCAAGCGAAGCTCTATGGTGAGCCTCGCCTTAAATTGGTTCGGGCTGGGAAGATTGATCCATTTAGCCTGGCTGATTATGAGGCTCATGGCGGCTTCCAGGATTTGCGTAAGGTACTGCAAAGCAGTCCAGAAGCGATGATTGATCTGCTTAAAGCAGGCGAGCTGATGGGGCGAGGTGGGGCCATGTTTCCCACCGGTCTCAAATGGGAATTGGCGCGCCAGGCGCCGGGCGATCCCGCACAGAAACACATTGTAGCCAATGCCGATGAGAGCGAGCCTGGCACATTTAAGGATCGGGCCTTGCTGGAAGAAGATCCATTTAGCCTGGTTGAAGCGATGCTTATCGCCGCGTACACAGTTGGCGCTGAGAATGGTTGGGTCTTGGTGCGCGGCGAATATCCTCGCGCATTCGGGCGCTTGCAAAACGCGGTCGATGCTGCACGGCGCGCCGGCTACCTAGGGCGCAACATCCTGGGCTATGCTGGCTTCAACTTTGATATAGAGCTTCGCCTTGGCGCGGGAGCTTATATTTGCGGAGAGGAAACGGCACTATTTGAAACGATCGAGGGGAAACGTGGCTTTCCACGCATCAAACCACCCTATCCCACAACAGAAGGTTTGTTTCACCAGCCGACGGTCATCAACAACATCGAGACGTTGGCCGCGGCGATGACTCTGGTGCGGGTGGGGCTAGATATATGGAACAACTTGGGCACTGAGAATTCACCGGGTACGAAATGGTTTTGCCTTAGCGGCCATGTGAATCATCCGGGGCTCTATGAAGTCCCATTTGGACATACCGTTCGTGAACTCATCGAGATGGCTGGTGGCGTACCGGGCGGTCGTGAAATCCAGGCAGTCCTCTTGGGTGGCGCGGCGGGTGTCTTCATTGACAAAAGTAGCCTGGATATGCCCTTGACGTATGAGGATGCCCGGGCAGCCGGCGTGCCGATAGGCTCCGGTGTGATCCAGGTGTTTGACGAGACCGTTGACATGCGCGAGATCCTTTATCGGCTGTCCAAGTTCTTCGCCCACGAATCATGCGGCAAATGTTTCCCCTGCCAAATTGGCACGCAGCGGCAGATGGAAATCCTGGACCGTATCGCGCATAATGGCAAATCGTTTTCGTCAGATATGGCGGCGCTGCAGGATGTCGGTTTTACCATGACCAAAACCTCGCTATGCGGTCTTGGGCAGACGGCGGCATCGGCTGTGCTCAGCGCCCTGACCCTTTGGCCCGAGCTGGTTACTGAATGAACCAGCTGTCTGAATCTCCAATGGGCCCGCGCCTGGATAGAACGACCCATATCCAATATGTAACCGTTAATGGCGGTGCACCGCAGCTCCAAAGCGGCGAGATCGTGGACGAGGCGTTAGTCTGCTTTTCTGTCAATGGGCAGGAGTTGGCGACCTTCATGTGTACGCCGGTCGATCTGGAATGGGCTGCTCTGGGATTTCTCTATAATGAACAGATCATTCAGAAGCTAGAGGACGTACATCATATACGCGTTTCAAAAGCGTCAACCTGCGTCGATATCTGGCTTAAGGATACTAATTTCTCTGTGCCTGAACGGGTCATTGTTACTTCCGGCTGTGGCGGCGGGGTGACCTTCGACGATCTTTCTCAGCGCCATGCGCCTCTTGATTCTGCATTGAGCACGACGCCGGAACAGGTGGCGGGATTAATGCGGCAGATGTTGCTCGGTGCTGAAGCCTATAAGCGATCACGCGGCATTCATACCGCAGCCCTGGCCGCCGGAGACGAGATCTTGCTGCAAGTCGAAGATGTGGGGCGGCACAACTGCCTGGATAAACTGAGTGGGGCTGCCCTGCAGCAGGGCATTGCTACCCGCGATCGCATTTTGCTCAGCAGCGGTCGCATTAGCAGCGAAATGATTAACAAAGCGCGCCGCCTGCAGACACCAATTGTCTGCTCGCGCACGTCCCCTACCAGCCTATCCGTAGCGCTGGCCAACGCCTGGAACATGACCATTGTGTCATATGTGCGCCAGGATCGTATGCGCGTCTATACGCACCCCCAACGAATCCTTGAACCTGACTTTGCTCTGGCAAGCTCAGCCAATGGAGAGAGCGATGAATAAGCAAGTGACGCTGTCAATAAACGGCCGTGAAATCTCTGTCCCTGCAGACACAACAATCCTGCAGGCCGCTGCCAAGTTGGGGATCGAGATACCTGTC
>JBJYWX010000612.1:0-22821 GCA_046259695.1 Promineifilaceae bacterium (SeqCode)
GTCTGGTGGCATAATCACACTGACAGCCGTGAAGAGGGTCTGGCCACCATCATTGATGCTTTTAACGAATCAAATGCCTGCGGTATCTCCGTGGAAGCGCAGAGCCAGGGCAACTACGATGATATTCGCAATAAGGTTAACGCCAGTATCGCCGCCGGCGAGCTGCCCGCGGCCTTGATCGTCGGCTATCAGAATGACCAGGCGTTCTACCAGCTCAATAACGCGCTCGTCGATCTGAATACGCTTCTGGATGACCCGACCTGGGGACTCAGCGAAGAAGATAAGGCAGACTTTTATCCGAGCTTCTTCGGCCAGAGCGTGCACCCGGCTTTTGGCGGCCAGCGCCTTGGATTCCCGCCCAACCGCTCGATGCAAGTTGTCTTCTATAACGAGACCTGGATGAACGAACTGGGCTTCAGTGAGCCGCCGACAACACCGGAAGAGTTCCGCGAGATTGCCTGCGCCGCGTCCGAAGCCAATGGTGACGGTACCGGTGGCTTCATCATTGATACCGGGGCCTCGTCGGTTGCCGCCTATACCTTCGCTTTTGGCGGCGACATCCTCAGCGAGGACGGCACAGGCTATGCCTATAATGGCCCGGAAACCGTAGCAGCGATGGAGTTTATGAAAGGCATGCTGGATGATGGCTGTGCTTACCTCTTCACTGAAGGGTTTCCCAATCCGGAATTTGCGGCGCGGCGGGCCATGTTTGCAACTGGGTCCAGCTCCGGCATACCTTTCTACGCTTCTGACGTGGCCAATGCGGCCGAAGAGGCGGGTCGTGATGAAGACGTCTGGGGTGTGATAGCCATCCCGCACACGACGCCCGACCCGGTGCAAAATGTTTACGGTGGTGACGTGATGGTCACGGCGACGACGCCCGAGCAAGAGCTGGCGGCCTGGATCTTCACCAAGTACTACACCTCACCTGAGGTGATGGCTGAGTGGGTAAGAATAAGCAATTACTTCCCCACGCGGGCATCGGCCAACGAATTCTTGGGCGACTACATAAGTGAGAATCCGCAGTGGGCGGCCGCGCTGGCGCTGCTGCCCTATGGCTATTACGAACCGCAGCTCATCTCCTACCAGGCAGTGCGCGACCAGGCAGAACAGGCGTTTAACGCTATCTTGCAAGGCGCGGATGCCCAGGCGACATTGGACGAGCTGACGCAGACTGCGAATGATCTGCAGGCAGAGTTGATGGCCGAGATTGAATAGCGGCAAGGGCCGCCGGCGAATGGCCGGCAGCTAACTGCGCCTTATTCACTAAAACAAACGGGCCGGCGAAACTTCGCCGGCCCGTTTGTTTTTACAGACGGTCAGGTTATTGCTGTTGCTGCTGCGAATAAGGATCGTACGCCTCGTCCGGCGGTGGGTCCCAAACCACACTGGCCAACAGGGCCGGGTTCTCGGCTGTTTGCTCATCCAGCCGCGTAACCTGCACACCAACGTCGAGCTCCGTTTCCACATCTCCCCGAAAAACGCCGCGCGTCGGCGGCACATCGGCATAATCGCGCCCAATGGCCACCCGTATGTGCCGTTCCGCGGCCGTCAAATTGTTCGTGGGATCAAACCCTACCCAGCCTAAGCCGGGCAGCATCGCCTCCACCCAGGCATGCGACGTGTCGTCCATGGACCGGTTTTCCTCAGGCCGGTGGTAAAGGTAGCCGCTCACGTAGCGGCAGGGAATCCCTACGCCGCGCACCAGGGCAATCATGATATGCGAGAAATCCTGGCATACGCCCTGCCGCGTTTCAAGGGCTTCATCAATTGGCGAATCAACGCGCGTACTGTTAGGCACATAGCCGAACGTTTCGTAAATCACGCTGTTCAGCCAGCGCAGCAGCGTCAAGGGGTCCAACCGGCGGTCGAAACCGATTTCTGCGGCAAATTGATCAAGCGCCGGTGTGCGCTGCGCATAGCGGCTGTCGCCCAGGTAATCCCAATACCGCCCGCTCTCGCGCATGGCGTCTACATCGATCCACGCGTGCGAAGTGAGCGAAGACGGCAGCGGATCAGGGGGCTGCATTTCCACAACCGCATCGGCCTTAATTGTCAGCTGCGTGTGCTGGGCCGGGATGCTGAAATGGTTGACGATATTGCCCAGGAAATCGTGGTAGCGCTGCACCTGCGCGCCCGGCGTGGTTGATAGCGAAAAAGCGTGGCAGCGCTGCCCCCCGTCGCTCAACGGCTCCATGCGCACTTCCATGAAGCTTTCCACAATCGGCGCACCGTAACGAAACCGCGTATGGTGGCGTACGCGATAATGGATCGTTTCACCCAATTTGAGCCCCTGTACAGCTTGTACCATCTCTCTTCCTCGACTCTGGATGTCCCTCGGTCCAGCTTGCCCTCGCGGGTCCTGCTAGGCCAACTCCTCGGCTACCGGGAACGAAATATAAACCTGGTAAACTAGCTCGTGGATACGCCGGTATTGGCCCTGTACATCTAGCAAGAACGGCTGCAGGCCGCCCACCATGATTTCGTCGATCGCCGCGAATTGGAGCTGCGACTGCAAACGGCCTGCCTGCCGGTTTAGCCCCTCGTTGCGCTGGCTCTTGGTCAGGAGCGCGATGCCCTGCAGCGCTTCATGCATCTGGTTCACCGCGAAGCGCAGTGAATGCGGGAACACGGGATTAAGGAGCAGAAACTCAGCCACCTGGGCCGGGACCAGGTTAGCCGTGTAGACGTTACAGTACGCTTCGAAGGCGGTCAGGCAGCGCAGCAGGGCCACCAGTTCCAGGTAGTCCGCGACCGTGTCGCCGAAACCGGCGTTCAAACGAAAGTGAGCATCCAGCAGGTGCACAATGGCATCCGCGCGTTCCATAAAGCCGCCCAGGCGCATGAAGTGCCAGCCCTCGTTGTGGCTCATGGTTGCGTCGCTTATGCCGCCGGCCAGATAAAAATTGCGCACCAAGTCCTGCATGAACATCTGCGGCTGGGCGCGCCACAAGCCCTCCGGGGGATGTTTCATGAGCAGGTATAGCTGGTTAATCTGCACCCAGGCCTCCGTGCTGATTTGCTCACGCACCTGGCGGGCATTCTCGCGCGCCATATTGATGGCGTAAACGATGGACTTCGGATTTTGCGCGTCAAAAACGGTGGATTCGATCAGCCGCCGCGTATCGCTCTCCCCGCTTGCCTGGCCGTCGATCTGCAGGATTTCTTTGAACTGCTGGTAGCGCCTATCTTCACCCAGGCGACCGGAGCGGTCGAGGGCGATGTCCAGGTAGACGCTGGTGATGCGTGCGGTGTGCTCAGCCCGCTCCAGATAGCGGCTGAGCCAATATAGACTGTCGGCTACACGTGAAAGCACCGTTTCACTCTCCTGATAAGACCCATGTATCTTTGCTGCCGCCGCCCTGCGAGGAATTGACGACCAGGGAGCCTTTTTTCAGCGCCACGCGCGTGAGGCCGCCGGGCACGATGCGCACCTGGTCACCGTAGAGGATATACGGCCGCAAATCAACATGGCGGGAGTCCACCTCGCCGTTGATGAAGCAGGGCGAACGCGAGAGCGAGAGGGTCGGCTGGGCGATGTAGTTGCGCGGCCGTTCCTTGATCAACGCCGCAAAAGAATCCCGTTCCTGCCTGGTGCTGTGCGGGCCAATAAGCATGCCGTAGCCGCCCGATTCGCCCACCGCCTTTACCACCAGCTTGTCCAGATTTTGCAGGACATAGTCGCGCTGCTTCTTGTCTCCCAGCAAATAGGTTTCAATATTGGATAGGATGGGATCCTCGCCCAAATAGTAGCGAATGATCGCCGGCACGTAGGCGTAAAGCGCTTTGTCGTCGGCGACGCCGGTGCCGATAGCGTTGGCCAGCGTCACATTTCCCGCGCGATAGGCATTGAAGAGGCCGGAGACGCCCAGCGCTGAATCATGCCGAAAGGCGAGCGGGTCCAGGAAATCATCATCAATGCGCCGGTAGATCACGTCCACGCGCCGCAGACCGGCCGTCGTGCGCATATAAACGATATTGTTATGGACCAGCAGGTCGCGGCCTTCGACTAATTCCACGCCCATCTGCCGTGCCAGGAAGGTATGCTCAAAATAGGCCGAATTGTAGACGCCCGGCGTCAGCACGACGACCACTGGGTCAACGTCATGGCGCGGCGCCAAGCTCTTGAGCGTTGCCAGGAGTATCTGCCCATAGTGGGAGATCGGCCGCACGCCGTAGCCGCTGAATAGGGAGGGCAGGGTGCGCTTCATGACCTGGCGGTTGGCAAGCATGTAAGAAACGCCGCTGGGCACGCGCAGGTTATCTTCGAGCACAGCGAAACGGCCGTCGTCCAGGCGCACCAGGTCCGTGCCCACAACGGCGATATACACATTGCCGGGCGGGTCCACATTGCGCATTTCCCGCCGGTAATGCTGCGCCGAATAGACCAAGTCATACGGCAGCAGGCCGTCGGCCAGGATCTGGCCTTCGTGATAGATATCGTGCAGAAACAGGTTCAGGGCCGTAATGCGCTGGGCCAGACCGGCCTCGACGACATTCCATTCGGCGGCGGTAATGATGCGCGGCAGCAGATCGTAAGGGAATATGCGCTCAGTCCCCTCATCATTACCATATACCGTAAAAGTAATCCCCTGCAGTAAAAACGACTGATCAGCGAGCTGCTGGTGGCGCTGCAGCTCATCCGGCGGCAGTGTCTGCAAGATATCAAAAAGCGCTTTGTAATGCCCGCGCGGCGCGCCCGGCGCGCTGAACATCTCATCAAATACGGCGCCATCCAATTCATAGGATGCGAATGGCGCCGGCCATTGGATCCGGGTCAATTTGCTGCTCCAAATAAAAAGACGCAGACGACTATCAGTCTGCCGGCATCGTGGCCGGCTAGCGGATAATACGCCTTGCGTCCCCTGTTTATCCTATTTTCTTGCGGCTAAGCCGACTTTTAACCGGGTCTATTGTAGAAGAGCGCCGCCGATCGCACAACAACTAGGCTAAGAACGGGGTGCGATCAATTTCTGTATATGGAGCCTGTCTGACTACCACCACGCAAACAGTCTTTCTGAGGGCGCAGCCCGAAGAATCCCTTCGGCGAGCTCAGGGCAGGCTCCTTCGGCGGGCTCAGGGCAAGCTCCTGAGACGCTTCAAAAGACAGCGCAGGCGATCAGCCAAGCGCCTCAGGGATTCCTCCCTGCGGTCGGAATGACAGATTGGCCGGCCGTGCATCGCCAGTCTCGCCGCGCCGATTAGGCCGCCACAGTGTGGACGGTTGAATCGGGAGGTACGATTTACACCAATTTTGATCGCACGCGCCAAGAGAAGATCTGCCAAGAGGCATGGCAGAAACCAATTTCAAAAAGCCCTTGACTTGGAGTTAACTTTAAGTGTTACACTGTTGGCGGAGGCACAAAGATGCAGATTTCAGAAGCAAGCGAACAATCGGGCCTTACGGCCGACACCCTGCGCTACTACGAACGAATCGGGCTGCTGCCCGCTGTCAATCGCAGTGAAAGCGGGATCAGAGACTACAGCGACCTGGATATGAAACGGGTGCAGTTTGTGAAGTGTATGCGCAGCGCTGGACTGCCCATTGAGGTATTGGTGGAGTATTTTCACCTGGTTCAGCAAGGTGATGCGACTGTCGAGGCCAGAAAAGAGATTCTTGTGGAACAGCGCGGTTTGCTGGAGGCCAGAATGGCTGAGATGCAAGAGACGCTGGACATCCTGAACTACAAGATAGATGCCTACGAAAACGCGGTGCTCAAGAGGGAGAAAGAAATTCTGGCGGCCGTGGAATAAATCTAACCCCGTTGCATAAACAGTCCCCGCTGGTTATTATTGTGTTACAACATATAATATTTTCACTCCCATCCATTTTGGTTGTCGCGCCGCGGCTTCCTTTTTCTTCTGTAAACATAGACTTCTTATATCTTCTGTAGAAGACTGTAAAAAAGACACTCCTCATTTTCGCGCCCCCCAGGGCTTGCCTCATTGGAGGTGAAGAATGAAAGAAAAGCTGTACAGGCGCAAAGCACTGCTGCTTCTGATTGTATCCGCTCTATTTCTGCTCACCGCCTGGCCCGCCCGGGCCTTTATAACGGTTCAATCACCAGCAGGTAGGCTCGAGGATTCGTGGGCGCGCGCCCGCGCCATAGGCCGATTCCATTTTGAGACGGCTACCCAGCATACAATACACCCGACCGCGCATCCGGCCAATATCGGCCGCCGCTCGCGCAGCGAGCAGTTCGACATCGCCGGTGATATCGACGAGCCAGCAAATGCCGTCACCTTACAGATCTGGCCGCACGGCCGTTCGCGGGGCCAGAGCCTGAGCCTGAAGCAGGAAAACGGCCGCACACTCGGCCGTGCCAGCGAGGACGAAGAATGGCGGGAGGTCCCCGATGCCGCTGATCTATTTTTGCAGTCCAGCCAACCGGCCAGCTACCTGACCGCCGCCAAGAATGTGCGGATGCTCTCTGACGCGGACGAGAACTCGCTGTTCCCGTCCGAGCTGCTTCCGGAGGAGCTGGATGCCGCCGTCACCCGCTACCGATTCGACCTGGACGGGCTGGCGTACGCCAGGACCATGCGCAGCATCATGGAAGATGAGCTGCGGCGCAATGGAGAGCTGCCGCCGGGCGTTAGTCTGGGTATGGTGCAGCAGTTCGTGGATATGACCGGCGAGGGCGAGCTGTGGCTGGACGCCAGAGGGTTGCCCTTCCGCCAGATTGTGCGCGTGCAGTTTCCCGCCGATGACAATGCTCTGGAATGGACCGACGCCGTCATCACCACCGCTTACAGCGATTGGCAGCCACACGTATTGGATCTCACTGCCCTTGACTGGCAGCGGCCGGCCGACGCACTGGCCTCCGTAATGATGACCTTCTGTTCGGCCAGCGCTGACGGCGCGCACGGATCATTTGCCCGGCAGTAGAATAAAGAGCGTGTGGCTTCTGGCTGATGCTCTGCTACACTACGGCCGCTTACCAGCGCGTTAGCAGGAGTAAGAACAGATGGAAAATGCCGGGCCGATCCCCCTGAATTCAATTGAGAACTTAAACTCGCTCGACGCCGCCGTGACCTTGACCGTTAACGGCCTGATTAACGAACGGCCGGCGCTGGGCGATCTGCATGGCGAATTGACTATGAACGGGCCGCGCAGCAAGGTCGCCGTTTCCGGCAGCCTGTTGGGCGAGATCGCGGCCCAGATCGGCGGCTCGCTGGTCGGCCTTTTTACGCCGCGCACGGTCGATCTCTACAAGATGCCCGACGGCGCCTACGTGGTGGTCAATGGGTTGTTTACTTTTTGTGTCAAACCGCAGGCGGCGAAAGCGATCGCCATTTTGGACGAGGTGAGCCCGCAGCGGCTGCTGCAAATGCTGACCGGAAGCGACGCCGCATACGGCCGCTTGGTGGGCGAGACAACACTTAACGGCCGCCTGGTGAAGCATTACATCATCGATGGCGAGGCGTTTCTGGCCCATGCCCGGGCCAGCAGCGACCCCCACCTGAGGACATTTGCCGCAGGGCTGTGGTCGGCGCAAGACGCCAATTTATACGTCGACGTCGCGGGCAACTATCCGGTCGCTTTTAGCGGCGGCTACAGCGGTGCCTTTGATCCGCTGAAGTTCAAAGGGCTGTTTGAGGTGCAGATCGCGCTGACGGGCGTAAATGCCAATAACCCGGTCAGCCTGCCGCCATCCTGCGACGAACCGATCAACCTTTAGTTTCCGGTGGCCGCGCGGGACAGGGGGGCCAGCGCGAGGGTATCGGGAACGACTCCAAGATTGCCGCAAATAGTGATGGATGTCCCAGCTGGTGGATAGCGAGGGCTGCCGAGGTACGATTATCGCCAGCGGTTCATGAACTTGTCACTAGAAGAATATGACATTTGTCACTAACTAGCCTGGCAAAGTACCGATAAAATTCAATAGACGTTGAATTATTTTGGGATTTCATGCGGAGGTTCACCCCATGAGTGCTTATCAAGAATACACTCTGGACAAGTTCACATTCAAGGTCGCCACCGATCGCTCCTACACGCCCGAGGGAGTTTGGGCCAAGGCGGAAGGCGGGCGGGTGACTGTTGGCGTGTCTGACTTCTTCCAGCAGCGTAATGGAGACGTGGCTTTTGCCGAAGTTCGGGAAGAAGGCTCACTTGTTGCCGCTGGAGATGAATTTGCCAACATCGAGACAATAAAGGTTGACATTGACCTTTCCTGTCCCGTCAGCGGCACAATCTCTGCCGTCAACGAGAGGCTTGAGCTGGAAGCGGAACTGATAAACGAGGACCCCTATGGCGCGGGCTGGATCGCCGTCATTGAAGCCGCTGATTGGCCAGCGGATCAGGCCAATCTAATGGCATCTGAAGCCTATTTTGCGCACATGAAAGTCCAGGCGCAGGAGGACGCTGAATGATGAGCGAGCCGAGAAAAGTCGTAATCGTGCCCTGCAGCGGCATCGGCAAGACGTACGGTACAGTCAGCCGCGAAGCTGCTTACGAGGTGATAGAAGATTTGAGGCCGGAATCCTCGCAGCTAGTACCGCTGTCCCTGCTGGTTTTGGGCGACAAAAATGCTCGAGACGTTGTCGCTGCCACTCTGGCCATCACCATAGACGGCTGCAAACTGGCCTGTGCCACGAAGATGGTACAGGAGAGCGGCGGCCAGGTCGCGAAGGAGTTTGCCGTACTCGATGTTTACCGGCGCAATCGCAAGCTGAAGCCCAAGGGAATCGCCGAACTTAACGAAGGTGGGCAGCAGCTGGCCCGCGTCCTGGCTGAGGAAGTCAGCGAGGTAATTGACAGCTTACAAGGAGATGAAGATGCCTAATCTACCACAAAAGAAAGTCGGCATCGTTGCCTGTTCAGGCGAGGAACTGGCCGAGGGTACCGTAACCCGCCTGGCCGCGCTGAAAGTGCTGGAAGAACTACGACCGGAGGACACGGTCACTATCTGCCTGCCGCTTTTCCTGGCCGGCGGCGAAGGCGACCGCGCCTTCGCCCGCTTCTATCCCACCATCGCCGTTGATGGCTGCGAACTGAAATGTGCCGCTCGCGCAACGGAGGAGTATTCCAGTAAACCGGCTGCGAGCGTGGTGGTGACCGAGGTGATCAAAGAATGCGGCATCGGTGAAGTTAGGGGACTGCGCCGTTTGAATGAGGCGGGTAAACAGGCGGTGGACGAAACGGCCGCACAGGTTGCCGGCCTGGTCGATGTCCTGCTGGGCAAGAATTGGAGCCGCCGTGAAGGCCGCTTCACGGATGCGGAATCGCTAGCTTTGCCTGTTGCAAGCCCGAAAATTGCTTCCTGCGCCTGCGGGTCCGGCATACCAGTGCAGGCTGTCCAAATCGAAGGCGAATCGACAACGCTCATCGCCCTGCCTGCGCTCTTCGAACAGTTCCGGGAGGCGGGCAAACGGCCGTCGCCGGAAACGATCGTAGAACTGCTGGAGCAGGTGCGCATTTACAATTTCGTGCCGCCAGAAGCGGAGAGCGCCTACCTTGAGATGCTGGAGCGCGAATACGCCCTGTTTTGTGAAGAAGAAGTGGTGGCAGCATGAGCAAGACGGCCGTTTACGACGCCACCGTGCAATGGAAAGGAGACCACTGGGGTCACGTTATGATGGGCAACGGGCCGGAGATGCCTTTCTCGGCCCCGCCTGATGCGCAGGGCCACGCCGGCGTGCTCACACCCGAAGATGCCTTTGTCGCCGCTGTTAACACTTGCATCATGATGATGTTCATCTGGGCCACCGAGCGCTTCAAGATTGATCTGCAGAGCTACGAATGCCGCGCCGAGGGCACCAAATTGATTGAGCTCGACCGCACCGAGATATTCACCGAAATCAGACTTTGGCCCAAGATCTGCGTGGCTGCCAACGGCGCCAAGGCGGAGATCGTCGAACGCCGCATCGAAAAGGCGCTGCAGTCCGCCCAGAAGTATAGCCTGGTCGCCAACTCGGTGAAGTCAGACATTGTTGTTGAAGCGGCTATCCAGGTCATTGAATGACCACCGTTTTATCATAAAGTAGTTGCACTATTTTTGGAGGTTGCCATGTTATCAATCAAAGTATTGGGCCCTGGCTGCGCCAACTGCGAAAAGCTCGCAGCAACGGCGAAAAAAGCCGTTGCCAATATGGGCGTCGAAGCGGAGATCACGAAGGTCACCGACCGCGGCGAAATCATGTCCTACAACGTCTTGTCCACGCCGGGTCTGGTCATCAATGAAAGGTTAGTATCGGCCGGGCGCATTCCGTCAGATGCTGAGGTAATGACCTGGGTGGCTGATGCACTGGAGATGGCCTGAGAGATACCCAGATGACTGCAGACTACGTTGCCTATCGAGAAGAACTCGAAGCAGGTCTCGCGCAGCTTGGACGAGAGATATCTGGCCCGATGGGCGGCTTTGCTCGCTTACACCGTAAAGCCACGGCCGACGGCGCACTGAGTAGCAGCATCAAGGAAATGATGGCGCTGGCTATCAGCATCGCCGTCGGCTGCGAAGGTTGTATCGCCTATCATGTGCATGCCGCAGTCGAAGCCGGCGCATCTCGAGATGAACTGCTTGAAACAATTGGCGTGGGGGTTCTTATGGCCGGTGGGCCTGGGTCCATCTACGGTGTCCATGCCCTGGATGCTATAGACCAATTTGTTCCGGCAAGAAGTGAATGATGTGCTTGATAACTATGATGATTGAATCTGGATCGTGGAGAACATAAAGGAAATATCCTCATGCTGCCTGAAAATGAGAGCGAGATTGCTGAGCTGACGGCGGTGCTCAAGGCACTTTCCGAACCCAATCGCCTGCGCATTTTCGCTGAGCTAATGACCGGAAATTCCTGTAATTGCGAACTGGAAGAGATGCTGGGCTTGCCGCGCAATCTCCTCTCACATCACCTGCGGGTTCTTAGTGAAGCTGGGCTAGTCAATTCGCGGCGTGACACGGTTGACGGCCGTTGGATCTATTATTCCGTCGCTGAGGATGCTGTCACCCGCTGGCAAGAGTGGTTCAGCGCCTTTCTGGATCCATCACGCATTCGGGAACGCCCCGTATGCGGCCCGGAAGGGCAGATTATCGCAACCGGCGTCGTTTCGGTGAGATGAAACACGTTACCCGAACTGGTTACTCGCACACCTTACCCTGTCTGGAATGTGGACATTCCTCTTGATCGAGGCCTGCCAGATCCGTACACCGGCACAAAAAGACATAGCCACGACTTCTGACTGAATGGTCAGCGGCTGGGCGGGATGATGATTTCCGGTGAGGAAAAGGCGCCCAGGCAGCCGCGATCGTTCATCGCCGCCAGGCTTATGGCGTAGCCGGTTTCTGACTCGTAACCGCTCAACACCACGTTGCCGGCTTGCTCGGCGGAGACGAAACGAAAAGGCGCGAAGCGCTCCGAACCCAGCGGGCGCACGGAGATGGCGTAGCCGGCCACATTGGCATCGGGCACCCAGGCGACCAGAAAGGTGCCCGGATCAGCCAGAGGCTCGGCGATCGCTGACGGCCGCGGCGCGCAGGCCATGTTAGCCAGCGAGGCCAGATTGAGCTGCACTATCTTGCGAAAATAGCTGTAGTCGATCAATGACCAAGTATCGCGCGTCGAATTCTGAATGGATAGGTCCTCTTCCGATTCGATCAGGCGCACCGCCGGGTAGCCCGCGCTGACAAACTCCCGCTGGTCGCCCCAGCGATCCTCGCGATCCAAGCCTTCGATCATCTGGATGGCGAAGGAGGGCAAGTACAGGCCGCTCACGTGGTCGATGTAGCGTGCGAGCTGGCGGGCGTTAGAGGTGTCCGGCCCGATGGAATAGAGGCGCACCGACTGGGGGATGCCGGCCCGCCCACCGATCATATCGTTGTTGATTGCCGCCTCGATCTGGATGTTGTTCAGGAATGCCTGCTCGACGAAATGACGGCTGCCGTAGGTGCCCTGCTCTTCGGCCGTCAGGGCGGCGAAGATGACCGTCTGATCCCAGGTACGGGCGCTCATCAGGCGCGCTATCTCCAGCAAGCCGGCTATGCCGGAGCCGTTGTCGTCCGCGCCGGGCGCCATGCTGCGGCCGTCCATCCAATCCGCGGCGCGCGAATCGTAGTTGGCCATCAAGACCAGTGTGCCGGGGTATTTGCCGGTGCCGGGCAGGGTAGCGATGATGTTGCGCTGCGTTGTATCCACGCCGTTGAAGGTGAAGCTGTAATCTTGAAACTGCACATCCAGGCGGTCGCCGCCCACGCGCTGAAATTCGCTGAAGATCCAGCGCCGCGCCGCGCCGATGCCGAAATCGTCTCGCTCCGTGTCGCTGAACGTATTGCGCGTGCCAAAGCTCTCCAGCTTTTGCACGTAGCCCATCAGGTTTTGCTCGGAAACCGCGTCAATCAAGAAGGCGATCTCCGGGTCGACCGCGGGCACCAGGTCGCTGACGGGATTGACAACCGGGTCGCCGCTGACCACGGCCTGCAGCTCCAGGGGCAGGGGCGTGGCTGCCGGCGCGAGCGGGGTAGGGGTTGGTCGCATTTGCAGCTCCAGCGGCAAAAAGGAAGTTTCCGGAGTCGCCGTGGGCGGCTCCGGCGGCGCGGCGCAGGCGGCGGTGAGCAGGATCAGCGGGAGCAAGAGAAGGCAAGGTACTCGTTTCATTTTGTCTTCATTGCCGGCCGAGTTTTTAATGGCGGGTCGAACTGCCCAAAACAGCAACGCTTCTAGTGTGGCACAAAAGCAGGCGCCGGGCAACGTCATGGGACGCGGGCCTGGCCGCTTCTGCTATACTGGGGGCGATGGTGGGAAATAGCTTGATACGCCTGGCTTGGTTACTCATAACGCTGCTGCTGGCTGCCTGTACCGGGGAAGCGGCCGGCCCGCTGCCTGCTAAGGCGGCATCTATTACCTGCACGGCCGCTTACCGGGCTGACCCCACGGGGCCGATCGAGGGCGAGCAAAGTTTCACCCTGGGCGAACAGACCGGCGAGCAGGCCATTACGTTTGCCGATCTCGTCTTCCACGCCGCCTACTATACGGGCGAGCTGGACAATGAACGCTCGCTGCGCCTTTGGGTCAGCGATGCGGGCGAGACAACGATCTACCACTCCCAACTCTACCAACTGCAACAGGAGAGCGGCCCGCAAAACCAATTTGTGGGTGGGCACGGCTTCACCGGCCTCGGCTACAGCACCCATCCCACAAGCGGCGCGGAGCTGCAGTACTGGTGCACGGCCGATTAGCCGCCGCTAGGTTAATCCTTTTCCCCTATTGTGAAAATAAAGACACAGCCGCTTGACCCGCAGCGTGGTTGGCGCTACTATTTAGACCAACTGGTTTAACCATATGGTCTAATCTTATTTTGCAGGAGCTTCGTATGCCCAGACCGCGCTTCACCAGGCTGTCAATTGCCAAACAAGAACGAATTCTCGAAGCCGCCGCGCGTGAGTTCACGGCTTACGGCTATGAAGGCGCGTCCATGAATAAAATCCTGCAGGAAGCCGGGATCAGCAAAGGGGCCGCCTATTACTATTTTGATGACAAGGCGGATCTCTATGCCACGACAGTGCAGCATTACAGCCACGAGCTGTTCGACAGCATTGCGTTTGATCCGGCGGCGCTGACCGCGGAGCGTTTCTGGCCGGCCCTGGCCGATCTTTACGTGCAGCAGTTCACCCAGTTTGCGGCCCGGCCGTGGGTTTTTGGCGTGGCCAAGTCGGGCGGCTTGCTTTCAGCCGAGGCGCTGGCCGAAGGCCCCCTGGCGGAGATGTGGCAGCAGGCGCAGCTCCTGTTGGTCCAGCTTTTGCAGCGCGGGCGCGAGCTGGGTGTTATTCGCGACGACCTGCCGGACGAGCTGCTGCTTTCCTGGCTGATCGCACTGGACGACGCGCATGATCGCTGGCTGGTAGCCAACATAGAAGAATTGTCGCCGGCCGATCTGGAGCAGGCAGCGCTGCATATGAGCGATGCCTTGCGCCGCCTGCTGTCGCCTGGAGGTGTGTTGTGACACCGGCGATAGAGACGACAGGCCTGAGCAAGAAGTATGGTGACGTCACGGCCGTGGCTGATCTTTCCCTGCACGTGGCCCAGGGTGAAATCTATGCCTTTCTGGGGCTGAACGGCGCGGGTAAAACGACCACGATCCGCATGTTGCTGGGCCTGGTCGGGCCGACTGCCGGGTCGGCGGCTGTGCTCGGTGAACGTGTCGCCGGCGGGCGAGGACCCTGGCACGCCGTAGGCTATCTGGTCGAACGGCCGCATGCTTATCCCGAGCTGACCGTACGCGAGAATTTGGACGCGGCGCGCCGCCTGCGGCCCGGCACGTCGCCGCTAGCCGTAGAGTGGGCCATTGAGCAGTTAGGCCTGACCGCCTACGCCGATCGCCGCAGCGGAACGTTGTCACAGGGCAACGCGCAGCGTTTAGGCCTGGCCAAGGCGCTGCTGCACGATCCGCGCCTGCTGATCCTGGACGAGCCGGCCAATGGCCTGGACCCGGCAGGCATCGTGGAAATTCGCCATCTGCTGCGGCGGCTGGCGGATGATCAAGGCGTCGCCATTTTTATCTCCAGCCATATCCTGGGCGAGGTAACGCGCCTGGCCGATCGCGTCGGTATCATCCATGAAGGGCGTTTGCTGCAAGAACTGTCCCGTGCCGAATTAGAGGGACAGCGACGGCGCTGGCTGCATATACAGGTCCGGCAGCCGCTAGCAGCACAAAGAGCGCTGGCCGCGGCCGGTTACAGCGCCGCGATGGATAACGGCGCTCTGCCAAGGGCAGGCCTGCACCTGGTGGACGAGCGTGCTCTGGCCCGCCCGGAGCAGATCGCCACCCTTTTGGTTCAATCGGGGAATCCCCCGGCCATGCTCGCCGTGGAGCAGGAGGAATTGGAACAGTATTTCCTGCGCCTGGTTGGGCCAGACCAGGTTGCCCAGGGACGTGAGGTAGAGGCATGAATAATCTAGGACAGGCCGCATGGGTAGAACTGCTTAAAGCGCGGCGATCCAAGATGCCCTGGCTGACCCTGCTTGCCTTTGCCCTGGCGCCGCTTGCCGGCGGTTTTTTTATGTTTGTGTTCAAGGACCCGGTCATGGCCCGCGATTTGGGCCTGCTTGGCGCCAAGGCGCAGATTGTGGGCGGTGCAGCCGATTGGCCAACCTATCTGGGTATCCTGGCGCAGGCAGTGGCTATCGGCGGCTTTATCCTGTTCAGCCTGATTGCCAGCTGGGTGTTTGGCCGTGAATACGCCGACCAGACGATCAGCGACCTGCTGGCCCTGCCTACGCCCAGAGTTACGATAGTAGTGGCCAAGTTTTTCCTGGTAGTGTTGTGGTCAGCGACCTTAACAGCCGCTATTGTGCTCATTGGCCTGGGTGTAGGGGCACTGTTGGCGCTGCCGCCCGCGGGAGCGGCCGTTTTTCTCGCAGCCACGGAACGCCTGGTTGTCATTACCGCTCTGACCGTCCTGTTGGTTACACCTGTCGCTTTTCTTGCCTGTGCCGGGCGCGGCTACCTGCCGCCCATGGGAGCGGCCATCCTGGCCGTTGTCCTGGCGCAGATAGTTGCCGCTGCGGGCTGGGGGGACTATTTCCCCTGGGCGATCCCGGCCCTGTTTTCCGGCGCCGCCGGGGAGACACGCGCCGCGCTGGGCCCGCTCAGTTTTGTGCTGGTACTGCTGGTTGGGGTAGGCGGGGTAGCGGCCACGTTGGCCTGGTGGGAGCTGGCCGATCAGACTGCCTAGGATAGCGAATATTGGCGTGCGCACCTAGCAATCACGGGCAGGATCGCGATCGACTGGCAGCCCGCTGGGCACAGAGTCGGGGATCAGATCGCAGCCGTCTTGCAGGGCGGCGGGGGCAGTGAGCGTTTCCAGGAAAGCCAGCAGATCGGCGACCTGCGCGTCATTGAGCGCCGCAGGCTCGGCCAGCAGGGGGTCGAGCGTAGCGAGCAAATCGCCGGGCACCTTGTAGCTGGCCCAGAGCATGGGATGCAAATCCAGGGCGTTGTAATTTTCCAACGCGGCAGCGGGATCAAGGTGGTGGCGCACGGCCGCTTCCAGCGAAGTATAAGCGCCATTGTGCATCCAGGGCCCGCTGACAGTCACATTATGCAGCGACGGCGTGCGGAAAGCGTACATGTCTGTTTCCTGCTTGCTTTCCAACAGCCGGCCATAATCGAACCCGGCTTCGTCATTCTTGCCCGGACCGAGCTGCGGCACACCGATGTTGTGGAAATATTGGTCGGTCAGCAGCGGGCCGCTGTGGCAGCGCGCGCAGCCTGCCTCGCCGTAAAAAAGCGCCGCGCCGCGCCGCGCTGCCTCGTTGAGCGCCGTTTCATCGCCGGCGAGATACCGGTCCCAGGGACTATCGTTGTAAGTGAAGACACTCATTTCATAGGCGGCGATGGCATTGGCCGCGTGCTGGAAGCGCAGCCGCTCCGGCGCCACCTGCGGATAAGCGGCTGCAAACAGCTCCTGATAGGCGGGGATGGCCAGAAGGCGATCGGTGAGCGCCCGCCAGATGGCACGCGGTTCATCGTCGGATATGGTCGCGAGCTCATTTGGCCGGCCAAAAACATCAAGATCACCCTCCTGTCCGCGCATTTCGTCGCGCGATGTGACCGGGAACATCGCCTGTACCGCGATGACGCTGTCCAGGTCCAGTGGCAGGGCTTCGCCTGCGGGGGAGTGGAAATAATCCTCCTTGCTGCCGCCGACACGGCCGTCCCAGAACATCGTATCCCAGCCCGCCGCGCCGAGGTTAAACAGTTCGGTGGCGTTGCGCGGGATCAGTTGGCGCCCTTCTCCGGGCAGGCGCTTGGCGGCAAACCCTTTGCCGCCGGTGCCGACGGATACCGACAGGCCATCCCCGGTGCCGGCCGCCGGGTGGTGGCAGGTGGCGCAAGCCATATCGCGATTACCGCCCAGTTCCCGGTCCCAGAAGAGCGCCTCGCCCAGGCGAATGAGCTCCGGCGAGCCGGGATCGAGAATGGTCAGCGGTTCCGCGCCGCCGCGTTTCAAGCTGAGTTGAAACTCAAATTCAGCGGCGTCGACATATTTTTCCGCTTCTGCCGGCGGTGGGGCAGGTTCAGCGTCTGCCTGGGAGATGGTGATGAACTGATTGGCGGCGATGTTTTCCAGGCGCGTGTGGCGTCCGTCCGGCCAGCGCACAACCAGCCCGGCTAATTCGCCGGCCGCGCCGAGACCAAAATGGCAGCGCGGATCTTCGCTCGAAAGGTAGCTGCCGCCAGCGCGCGTTTCGCACAAGAGCTGCTGGCCACCGGGCAAGACGGCCGTGACCAGGGCGCCGGGCTGGAACGGATCAAGCGTCACCGTTAGCCAGCCGCCGCCTTCTTCTTCGTTGCGCAGCAGCACCAGCGGCCCGCCGACCGTGCTGATCGCCACGTCCAGGTCACCGTCGTTATCATAGTCGGCCAGGGCGCTGCCGCGCGCCAGGAGCGGGTCAAGCAGTGCCTGCGGAGTTAGCTCCTGCATCCGGCCCGGCAAACCCTGCGCGGTCAGGTTGGCGAAGAACTGGACCTGGCGGCGATCGTCAACCGTATCGGTCACGGGCAAAGCGCCGCCGGCGATGAATAAGTCGAGGTCCGTATCGTGGTCGAAATCGGCCCACCCGGCGCCCCAACCGGCGCCAGCCTTCAGCTTCTGGTCGTCGTCAAAGACCAGCGGTTGTTCAGGGGAGAGATTCTGATAGATGGGTAACGGCTGGGGGCTTGTTGAGGTAAAGAGGATGTCCAAACGGCCGTCGCCATCAAAATCGCCGCTGCTTACGCCCGCACTGCTGCCGGCGGCGTCTATGCCAGCAAAATGACCCACCTCTACCAGCCGGAAGCCGAGCCCCTGCGGATCGTTGGCCGCCGCACCGGGCCAGGATACATACTCGTAGAGGCGATTTCGCCCGCTGCTATTGGCGATCAGCAGATCGAGATCCCCATCCTGGTCCAGATCGCTGAAGAGTGCCCCCAGGCTGTGGTCGAGCCAATCCGCTTCCAGCCCGGCCGCGGTACCCACTTCGCGAAAAGTGATTTGGCCCTCTCTGTCCGGCCCCTGGTTGAGATAAAGCAGGTCGTGACCGCTAATACCGGAATGGCTTTCTAGGGTCTCCGTGCCGGCGTAACCGGCAACGAACAGGTCTAACCAACCGTCCTCATTCAGATCGGCGACGGCCGCTGCAGTCTGCCACCCCGGGCTATTCACACCAGCCGCTTCTGCACCTTCCTTGAAGGTGCCGTCGCCATTGTTCCACAGCAGGGCGTTTTCCTGTTCGCCGCTGATATAGAGATCGGAAAATGTGTCGTTGTTGAAGTCGGCGGCGACGCAGCCGGTGCCGCGCAGCGCCAGGTCCGCGCCCGCTGCAGCGCTTATTTCGCTGAACTGCCCTTCATTGTTGCGAAACAGGACATTATGCGGCAGCCCTCCTTCTTCTTGCTGCAGCCGTCCTGCTTCGTCCAGGGCGTAATTATTGACAACATAGAGATCGAGCCGGCCGTCGCGGTCGTAGTCGAGCCAGCAGAGGCCGCCGCCCATCATGGCGACGGGATCATCAAATGCGTCCCAGCGGAACGCACCGTTGTGGAACTGGAGGCCAACTTCCTCGCTAACGTCTGTGAAGGTTGGCAGCTGCGGGACAAAAGCAGGCGGGCTCTCTTGCCCGATGCCGTGATCCACGTCCCTACAGGCGGCTGCCAATAGGGCCGACGCCAGCAGTAGAATGGTCAGGCTAAAGCAGCGACAAAGAGCAGGACCTGTCGCGGTTTTAGAATCAACACCACCACTCGCAACCCGCAAGCCACCAATCCTTTACACGATGCCGGACGATTCGCGACGCTGCCTGGAAAGAGCGTCGATCAAGAGCGCAGCTAACGATACCAGGGCCTGTAGCACAAAAATGATAGATCAAGAAGATGGTAATAAAATCGCAAGCATTATATACAAGTTGCGGCATAACCAAAAGCGGAAAGCAGGATCGCGGCGGCAGGTGCCACTTCTGGCTTAAACGATTCAGCAAACGGGACGGCCGCGGGTATAATACGCGGCGCGTTTAACGTTTTTGGGCGATTACGAAAGGCGACTATCTTTTTTGACTTGAGGCATTCGCGTGACGGAAAAACAGAACAAACAAGTAACGATCTGGCTATTTGTCGTGTGTGGTCTAATTATGTTTATGGTGGTGCTGGGCGGCTACGTACGTCTAACCCGTTCCGGCCTTTCTATGGTGGAGTGGGAACCGGTGCATGGTGTAATCCCGCCGATTGGCGAGGCGCAGTGGCAGGAAGAGTTCGCCAAATACCAGGCCACACCTGAATTCAAAATTGTCAATAGCCAGATGACGTTAGATCAGTACAAAGGCATCTTCTATGTGGAGTACGTCCATCGTTTGTTAGCCCGCTTTGCGGGCTTAATGGTCGTGATCCCTCTGATTTACTTCCTGATAAAAGGAATCATTCCCTGGCGCAAATCGGGCATCTACTTGGCCATTGCCATTCTCTTTGGCTTACAAGGCGCCATGGGCTGGTACATGGTCAGCAGCGGCCTGGAGGATGTGCCGGCAGTGAGCCATTACCGGCTGACAATTCACTTGCTGCTGGCCCTGTTTTTGCTCGCGCTGACGATGTGGATGGCGCTTAATCATCGCTATGGTTTCCCGCAGCGGGCGCCCGGCGCGCGGCGCTCATCCCCGTATATCGTTTCGGTCCTGGTTCTGGCCGTCCTGATCCTGCAAATATCATATGGAGGGCTTGTAGCGGGTATGAAGGCGGGGCATGTTTCAAACACCTGGCCCTTGATGTTCGGCCGTATTTTCCCACCAGGATTGTTGGCGCAGGTGGAGCCCTGGTGGAAAAACCTGGTGGAAGCGCCGGTGACGGTGCATTTTATCCACCGCTGGCTGGCCTTTGGCGTCCTGTTTGCCGCCCTGTACCTTTACTGGGTAACCAGCAAGCGCAGCTACTCGCCCATCGCGCATAAAGCGACCATGCTGCTGGCCGCGCTTACCGTCCTGCAGATCACCCTGGGCGTGAGCGTTGTCTGGTTTGGCGTGCCTATCTGGCTGGCCCTGGCGCACCAGGCCGTAGCCCTCTTCCTCTTTGTTGTAGCCACCTTCATCAACTACCGCGTGGCGCACGAACCGGTACCCTATCCCGGTGCGCTGGAGCCGCAGTTAGAGCTGAAAGCTGCATGAGCATCCTGGCGCGGAAAACGAACGCCGCGCCAGTTTGGGCTATCACCGATCGCTGAAGCTGGCGGCCTGGCGCGGATGACAAACGGAGGGGTGCTAGATACAATCCGGTCTTCATGAGCTCTGCGAATGGGACGGCGGGGGAGAGTGAAACGCGGGCGCGGCGCGCGGCCGTGCCGCTGCTGCTGGGCCTGTTGCTGCTGCTATTCCTAGGGCGTGCTTTCCTGCCGGAGCAGGTGCTGCTGCCGCTGGATATCGTCACCCAGCAGTGGCCGCCCTGGCAAGGGGCAGGTACGGCCGATCAGGTACACAACCCGCTGCTGAGCGATGTGGTGGCTTATATCTACCCGGTCAAAACCTTTGCCGCGGAAGCGCTGCGGTCGGGCACCTTCCCCCTCTGGAATCCCTATGTGCTGACCGGCTACCCTTTTACTTACAACACGCAGGCGGGACTGTTTTACCCCCTGAGCATTCTCTACTGGCTACTGCCGGGGCCAACGGCCGTGGACCTGACCATCTTGCTGCAGCTCGCTTTGGGAGCCTGGTTCATGGTGCTCTATTTGCGCGCGCTGGGGCTGCGGGAAACATCCGTGCTGGCCGGGTCAATCCTGTTCCTTTTTAACGGGCTCATGGTCGTGTGGATGGAGTGGCAAGTAGTACACGCGGCGGTAATCTGGCTGCCGCTGCAGCTGCTATTAGTGGAAAAGCTGGCCGCGGCCGTGGCGGCGGAAGATAAAGCGCGGGCGCGGGTTTTTGCCGTGGGCGCAGCGGCGGCGATGGCGCTGCCCTGGTTGGGCGGGCACTGGAACTGGAATCTTTACGCCGCGCTCACCGGCGCGGTCTATCTGGCCGCGCGGCTGGCAGGCCTTTGGCGGGCGCGGCCGGGTTCGGAAAGGATCCGCCGCCTGCTGCTGTACGCGGCCGGAATACCGCTGCTGGCCCTTGCGCTTAGCCTGGTGGCCGTGCTGCCCGCGGCGCTCTTCCTGGCACGCAGCCACCGGATCGCGCTGCCTTTTAGCGAGTCGCTGCGCTATGGCCTTTTGAGCCGCGGCGCAGCGCTGCTTGTGCCGCGTTTCTTCGGCGACCCGCTGACACGTACCTGGTGGGGTTTTGATAACTTCAACGAGACGACGGCTTACGTGGGTATCCTGGCGCTCCTGCTGGCGCTCCTGGCGCCGCTGCTGCGGCGCGACTGGTTTACGCGCTTTTTTACCATCTGGGGCGCGCTGGGCCTGTTGTGGGCGTTAGGGCCGCTGTACGCCATGCTCTATGTGCTGCCTGTTTTTGGCGGCTTGCTGCCCAGCCGCGCCGCATTCCAGGCGGTGTTTTGTGCCACCGTGCTTGCGGCGTTGGGGCTGGATGCTCTGCTGGATCGGGAAGCGGCGCGCGGCCGCTGGGGGCGCTGGGCCGGCGGGTTGGTGCTGCTGCTGCCGGTCATCCTGTCCGTTTACCTGGTATTCTACCGGGAAAAGGTGATGCAGACGGCCGCCTATCTGCTGCCACAGCTTGGCTGGTTTGTCTTCTGGCTGGCGGCGGCGGCGCTGCTGCTGGGGCTGCTGTGGCGCGGCGGCGTGAACCGTACCCTGCTGGGTGGGGCGGCCGTGGCACTGCTGGCGGCCGAGTTGATCTGGTTTGGCCTGGACATCAACCCGGTGCGGCCGGTAAGCGAGCTGTACCCGCCGACGAACACGACCCGCTTTCTGCAGGCGGACCCGGAACCGTGGCGCATGGTCACGCCGCCGCAGGGCCTGGCCTACCCGCCGAACAGCAGCTTGGTGCCGCAGCTGCCTAACCTGAGCGGCTACGAACCGGGTGTACCTGCCACGCTGCTGGCGTATCTAAACGCCGCTGAAGGTGGGGACGCCCTGCGCTTTGAGCGCAAGTTGTGGCCCCTGGCAGGGCTGGATTCGCCGCTGCTGGACGCGCTGAATGTGAAATATATTGTGACCAGCGCCGAGCGCTGGGGGGAGGCGCAGGCCGTTGGGGTGCGGCCGGATGTGCTCAGCTGGGCGGCGCTGCCGCAGGAAACGAGCTTATCCGGGCTGGCGGCCGGCTTGCAGCGCATTGACCTGCCGCTGCGCGGCGCCGGGGAGAAAACGCTGCGGGTGCTGTCTGCGGATGGCGCCTATGAGTTTGCGCATGCGACGGCCGTGCCGGAAACAAACGGCTGGACGTCGTTTTTCGTTGACGCCTTCCCAGGCGAGTGGGGGGACAGCTTTATTTTTCGTGTAGAAGGCGAAGGTGAGGTGGGACTGGAGGCAACCGGCATGGCCATACAGCCGTTTGTGCTTTCGCGGCCGGGCCTGCTGTATGAAGATGGCAAGACACGAGTCTATGAACGGCCGGACTATTTGCCCCGTGCTTACGTGGTGCCCGAGGCGACCATCGCCGCCGGTGCGGCGGAAGCGCTGGCCCTGGTCACAGTGCGGACGGGGGCGCTGGACGGGTGGGTGGCCCTGGAATTGTTAGGCGGGCCGCCGCCGCCGGGCCTGGACTTTGCCAACGGAGAAGCGGCGCTGCAGGCTGCACGCGTGCAGATCACAGATTCAGGCCTCAATGACGTGGCCGTGCAGGTGGAACAAAGCGAACCGGGTTTCCTGGTGCTGGCCGATGCCTATTATCCCGGCTGGCAGGCGCTGGTAGACGGGGAGACGGCGCCGCTGTACCGGGCCAACAGCGTCACGCGGGCGGTGTACCTGG
>JBJYWX010000613.1:0-10248 GCA_046259695.1 Promineifilaceae bacterium (SeqCode)
CCCCTTCCCTGCGCAGGGCCATAGGGATCCTTCAGGCTGCGCCTTCAGGATGACAGGGCATCCCTTGTCATGCCCCACTCCCCGCTTGTCACGCCGAACGCAGTGAGGCATCCCTGGGTCCTTGCGCAGACAGAGCCCCCTTCCCTGCGCAGGGCCATAGGGATCCTTCAGGCTGCGCCTTCAGGATGACACGGCATCCCTGAGTCCTTGCCCAACCAGAGCCCCCTTCCCTGCGCATGGCCATAGGGATCAGGGATTCTTCAGGCTGCGCCTTCAGGATGACAGGGCATCCCTGAGCCCTTGCCCAACCAGAGCCCATCGCCGCGCCTAAGGCCGCGCGCGCAGGCCCTGAGCCCGTCAAAGGGATCTTTCTGGATGCCAGGTCACCACATCCTTAAGAGATCTGTAAAGTCTCTGTAACCACAGCACAACAATTTGATCGTACCTTACAGGCACTGGCTAATGGACTTCCGGAACGGAGGCGCTTATGTAAGGTCGAAACGCTGCGAACATCTGATTAGTTCTTACTTTCACCAAGGAGATTCCCATGAAAAGGACAACCGTAATCTTTCTGTTTGTAATCGCCATGGCGCTGGTAGCCGTGATTCCCGTTTTCGCCAATCGCGGCCACGGCGCGCTCGGCACCGTCTACGTCAGCGGCCAGGGCCTCTATTATGACACCTTTGTCTCGGCCCAGAAGCTGCCCATGCACGGCCGTTTCCAGAAGCTGGACGAGGGCGTGACCGAATTTGGCCCCGGAGACCAGGGCTATGTCGGCGGCCGCTGGTGGATTGATGAAAACGGTAACGACATGATGGACGAGGGCGATACATTCCTGCTCTGCCCGCTGTTGGGCCCGGGACGTGAAACGCCATAAGTAGCAAGACGCCCCTCAATCTTTTGCCCGGCCCCGCCTGATCCCGGCAGCCCCTAGCCTTTTGCCCCCCGGCCCAAAGGCGGCAGCACGTCGCCGCCCAAAGCCTGGGGACTTTTTTATTCCCGCCGTGCGGCCGAAACGGCGCCGGGGGGACTTTACCTAGCCTTCAACATATTCCCGATCGCCTATAGCGTCAAAGCGTTTGGCCCGCTCGAGATTGCGTGGATGGGACAGAATCGACTCGACCGAAACCTCAGGCAGGATATCGTCGCCGCAGCCGTTCTCGACGTAGAAGGCATTAAAGCCGTAGCCATTGGCGCCCACAAGCCGGTAGCCTTTGGCCCTGGCCAGGCTGGTCATGGCGGCCAACGAAGCGCCTCCGTAGTCGGGATTGTCGTCGGGCGTTTGATACGCCGCATCGTAAGGCACGACGATTTGCCGCAGGCCAAACTCCACTCTGATCTCGATGACAACGACGCGAGGTTGAATGACGGAGAGCGCTTCCCAGATCCAGTAATCATTGCCGTCAATGTCAACTGACAGCAAATCAATCTCACCCTTGATTCCCTGATCGGCTATGATCTCGTTGATATTCTCGCGCTTCACAAAGGCGTCGACAAACAGCGGTGGGAACAGCTTCGTATCTTTTTGTTTGTGGTAATACGCACGGCCAGAGTCGATTCTTCCTCTGTGCGCATCGATGAACAATCCATGCCAGCCGAAATTGATTGCCAGATTGGCGCAGTTGTTGTTCGCCAGCCCGTTGCCCGCCCCAATGTCGACGAACAAGCGCCTGCCCATGCCGACCGCGGCAAATATGTAAAGCAGCATGCCATCCTCTTCGTGCATCGAGTAATTGCGAAAGCCGGTGTCTCTGAGTCTCCAACGCTTGCCCGAACTTAGCTCGCGCTGGTAGTAGTTGAAGAGATGCCTTTGAGCCACCTTCACCGCAGGCGAGCAGCTGTCCTTTAGGGCCAGGTAGTTAAGTAAGGGCGCGAACAGGGGGCGCGCGGCTGTTTTGAGGCCTCGTCTCAGGCGATCGTTCATTATCTTGCCTCCCAGGGGAGTCTGCTAAAGTATGCGGCTGCTGCGCGGGACCAGTACAGGACCGCTGGCAAATCGAAGACCGCAATCAAGCATTGTCAGGCAGCGCCCCTTCATGAAAGGGGTTGTCCGGAAGAGCCGGCGGGGTGTCTCCGGGACGGTCGGCCGTTAGCTCGTCCGATTCATTGCGATAAGAAAGGCTCAGCGAGAGCGGGGTGCCGGCCGGCGAGGCCGTCGACGGGAGGTCAAAGTAGGTCAGGCCGTCGCTGGGTTCAACCAGCGTCTGCACCGGCGCCGGATCGCTTTCAAAATTCGATGCCGCGGCCGGCACCTGCAGGCGCACGCCCAGTTCACCGATCGTAAACGGCGCTGGCCAGTCGAAACGGTAGGCTCGCTTATCGCCATCTGTCTGGTAGGGATCATAATACTCGACCCGGAAGCGGCTCGTGGTCGTCAAGAAGCGCACTTCACCTGGGCCCGTTTCATAAGGAATGCTGGCCAGCCCGCTGGAGCTTGCTTCGGCCACGGCGTTTATGGCCGCCGAACTGGGCAGGGGGATGGTCACGGCCGCTGGCAGCGGCGTGTCGGGCGGCAGTTCGCCGGTCAGCATGATCAGGACGGAGGGCTCGTCGTAATCGGGCCAGAGATCCAGCCAGGCGTGCTGCAGGTCGATCACGCCTGTTTGCGCTGCGGCCCCAGGCGCCGGAACCTGCACGACCCGCGTCACCTCTTTCTCCACCAGGCGCGTTACCTCTACCTCCTGCACTTCCGGCACCAGCCGCGTGATTTCTACGACGACGACCTGCGGTTCAACCGTACACCCTACCATGAGCATAAGGCACAGGCCAGCCAGGATAATCACTGTCGCGCCCGCGGTTGTGTGGCCAAAACACCAGGTTCGCTGTTCGGCGCCGTCGGTCACGAGATGGGCGCCGGCGCTGGAATAATCACAGCCCTTCTGGCGCATGGATCGTCTCCCGTGATCACCTTGGAACTGTGCTTCATTCACAGACGGCCGTAATCCCTTCAGGCGGGCACAAAGCCCGCCCCTTCCTTCGTGCCCGGCCAATCAGGGCGCGATAACGCCCAATCCGGCCAGGAAACTCTCCAGCGTCAGCGCCGCGCCGCTGATTATCAGGGCAATCGCGGCCGCCCCGATGGCATAGACCAGCACATAGACGAAAGGCAGCAGCGCCGTCTTCCAGCCGCTGGTCTCGTGCGCCTCGGCCACGCCCATCCACACGCCGACCAGCGTCATCACGGTCACAATAAAGACGACGATATTCGCCAGGGGCTGGTACAGCGCAAAAACAAGCAGAGCTGTGGGGCTCTGGGCAAACCCGACAGCGCGTGTTGTGCGCGCCAGGGTGCCCTTGCGGGTTAACAGGAAGCCCACTCCAAACATGATCAGGATTGAAACAAAGAATCCAATCAGCCGTGCCGGCGCGACGAGCCACTTTGAAACATCGACGCCCTGTATTGTCAGCGAAAACAGGAGCGAACCCAAGACGCCCAAAAGCAGCGCCGGCCCGGTCATCAGCGGATCGGCGACCACGCCGCGAAACGCCTCGCGGTCGGGAATCAGGCAGCGGAAGAAGTGCTCCAGCCAGGTACCCACCATCGTCAACCCTTTCCACAAGTTCGCCGGCTGCCAGTCGGCCGTCTCTGCCGGCACGGTCTCCACTTCGGGCGGCGGCAGGGCGATGCCGCGGTGCTCGTTCAACATGTGAAACACGTCGATCGCGTTGCGCGTCTCACTCACCGCCATGTCCGGGGGATGGAAGATGAACGCGTCCGTCTGCTCGCCGCCCAGCCCGCCGTGATTGCCGATCAACTCTTCCAGCGCGGCCACCGTGCCGTCCTCGTAGACCGTGCTCAGCACCATCAGGTCGCCGGCATGAGCAAAGTCCATCACCCGCCGCACCTGCCAGGCGCGCGTCTCCACATCGGCGGCGCCGCGCCCCTCGGCCGGCGCGTACAAAAGGAGCGGGTCCTCGCCCGTTATTTCACCCGTGTGCAGGTTGCGGATGCCGGTTTTGCTCATGGCAATCGGCGTGCCGTCATCCAAGTAGCCGCACACCAGACCGATACCTTCATGCGCTACCAGGTTATCCACCACGCCGGGGTAAGCGGCGTTCAGTTCGGAGAGCGTGATCTTGCGGTCGAACAGGTTGAAGTAAACCTGGGCCAGGTTGCCGCTGCCGTAAGCCGTCACATCCGCCTGGGTGGTCGCCGCGGCGAGGCGCGCCGCGTCTTCGGCCGAGGCGCGGTCGGCCAGTTTTTGACCCTCTTTCAGCAGCCGCTCCGCCGCGCCGTGCCCCTCTTTTTGCTCGCGGGCATTGGCGAACTCGGCCGAAGCCTGGCTGATGCCCATCGCGCCCGTGTCGCCGCCAATAGACGCCGTCACCGTAGTTCCCTCCGGCAGATAAGACTCGATCAGGCTTTTCAGCGTGATGTTGTAGCGCTGGTAAAAGGTCGGGCCGTATGATTGGCCGTGGTCGGATAGCACGATCAGGTCGTAATAGACCGGCGCGCCGGTCTTGATCGTGTGGCGATAGTTCGCGAGCACTTTGTCGTAGCGCGCCAGTTCGTTGAAGGCATCCTTGGTATAAGGTCCGGAATGGTGGGCGACTTCATCAAAGCCGGGCCAGGTGACATAAATCGCCGGTGAGCCGCGCACGATATCCATGGTCGTAAATGCGGCGCCCAGCTCGCGCAGGAAGATAGAGGTCGCGGCGCGCACGAAGGGATAAAAATGAGCCAGGCGGTTGAGGCGCGGCCAGACGTCGTGGCGCCGCTGCTGCCATCCCTCATACAGCTCGACCACGACCATGCCCAGGTAACGGGCAATAACGCTGAGCAGGAACGACGGATCGAGCATCAGCAGATAGACGTCATCCGCGCGCCGCTTGGCCTCGTCCCCTTCGGCACTGCGCAAATCCGAGGCAGTCATCATCGACTTGTAGGCGTCTCCGTTGAGCATGTTGGAAACGCTGGTGCCGCCGCGCATCAGGCCGCCGCCTTTGGCATAGCGCTCGTTAAGTTCCCCGGCATCACTGCTGGAAACGATCAACTTGCCCTGCGTCTTGTCGTACCAGCGGAAGGCGGGAATATCGTCATTGTCGCCAAACATGATGCCCGCCTGGCAGGCGGAGGTCTGGGAAGGGATGCCGCAGTCCACTTTGCTCAGCACGTAGCCTTCCTCGTCGATCATTTCTTGCATGGTAGGCATCAGGCCGCGCTTGAGCGCTTCTTGCAGATGGTAGTAGCTCAGGCCGTCAATCTCAGCCATGACCAGGTTACGGCCGTTCTTGTCCATGTTGGGAGACGGGTTCTCCGCCGCCTTGGCCAGGGTACGCCGCCGGTAGAAAGACTCGTCATCGCCCAGGTTAAGCAGGCCGGCGATGATCACGTTAAAGGCGGCGATAATGATACTGGCGATGATTATGGTCAGGAGGCCGCTGATCTGGAAGGCCGGCAGCATCCAGGCGGCCAGGGCGATGGCGGCGATATTGAGCAAGAAACCCACCAGGAAGAGCAGGAAAAAGCCCAACGGCCGTGAGATCCACAGCACGACCGGCCGCAGCAGCAGGTTGATAAACCCGATCAAGATTGCCGCGGACATGGCCTGCAGCCAGCGCGGCCCGACGCTGCTGCCGCTGAAGCTCATGTTATCACCGAGAATCCAGGCGGTCAGCAGCAGCACGCCCGCATTGATCAGGATACTGATCATCGCGCGCACAGCCCAGATGGCGAATCGCTCAATCGAATTGGTCATGATGGGCAAATCCCTCCGCAAAAAGGCCGCCGGCGTCCAGCGCCCAGGGCCCAATGAGTAATCGGCTAAGCTTACGCGATGCGGGTTGGATTGGCAAGAGAAGGGGAAGTGTGCAGGCGGAAATGACAGGATGGAAACCGGAACGCTGAACTCTACTATAAAATGATCGTGCTATAATAGGAAAAATACTTCGGTTCCTCCACTGCCGCACTGGTCCTTTTGTCCGCCAAAGAAGGCGAGATGGCTTTGGGGTATGGCGGCAGTTGAGAAACCACCACGGCAAATTCTGCGCCGCGATCAAGGTACCCGAGCGATTGTGAACAACGACGAGCCTTCTACCACACGGGAACAGTTGCAGCAGGCTATTTCCCATCTGGAGAGCCAGCGCTCAATCCTGGGCGACGCCGTCGTTGATGCCGCTCTCGCACCACTAAGAGAAAAACTGTCCGCGCAAGAGGAGCCGGCGCTGGAAACGGCCGAGACAGGAGAGAGGCGTACCGTGACCGTCCTATTCTGTGACACCGTGGGCTCCACCGCTCTGGCCGAGACCATGGATCCCGAAACCTGGACGGAAATCATGAACAGGGCCTTCACAAGCATGGGGGAAGCAGTCACGGAGTACGAGGGCACCGTGGCCCGCCTGATGGGCGACGGCCTGCTCGCATTTTTTGGCGCGCCGCTGGCCCATGAAGACGATCCCCGGCGCGCGGTGCTGGCCGGCCTGGCCTTGCTTGACAACATACAGCGTTTGCGCCAGCAGCTCAGAAGCGAAGCAGGCATCGATTTCAACGTGCGCGTCGGCATCAATACCGGCCTGGCCGTTGTCGGTACTGTGGGCTCCGCTGCCGCGACCGAATACACGGTCATGGGTGACGCCGTAAACGTCGCCGCGCGTATGGAGCAGACGGCCGAGCCCGGCTCCGTTCAGATCACGCAAGATACCTACCAGCGGGTCGCTCCCCTGTTTGACGTTGAACCGCTTGGAAATATCCTGGTCAAAGGCAAACGCCGGCCGGTACCGGCCTATCGCGTGCTGCGGCGCAGGGCCCAGCCGGGCCGCCTGCGCGGACTGGAAACGCTTCATATCCAGTCGCCGCTCGTCGGCCGTGACCGGGAACTGTCCAGCGCGCAGGCCATGCTCGCCCGTCTGATGGCGGGCCAAGGCGGGCTGGTGGCCATTTTGGGCGAAGCCGGCATTGGCAAATCGCGTCTGCTGCGCGAAATGCGGCAGCGTGCTGTTCGCATGGCTGGCAGTGAAGCCGGTCCTCCGCGCTGGTTTGAAGGCCACATGCTTTCCTACGGCCGTACGATAAGCAACTGGCCATTTCAGGAAATCTTGCGCAGCTGCGCAGGAATCAACGAGGAAGATGATCCCGACGTGGCCTGGCGTAAACTGGAAGCCGTTCACGAAAAGCTTCTGGGCGACCAGACGGCCGAGGCGCTGCCGGATTATGTGATCATGTTGAGCGCCTGGGGCTGGCTAGGTCGCAGCTATCTGGCGCTGGGCGAGGTGAAAAAAGCGTTGGAGATTTTGGAAAACGGGGAGCACATTGCCTTGGAAAACGCCGGTAACCTATGGGGCTACGTGTATCTGGGCAACGGCCTCTCCGAAGTCTATCTGACGCTGGCCGAATCTGCCGAGGGCCCCGCCAGGCAGCAGTGGCTGCAGAAAGCCCGCGAGGTCTGCAGACGGTCGCTTAAAGAGGCCCGCGGCGTGCGCCTTGGCCTGCCCCAGGCGCAGATGTTTCAAGGGCGCTGTGAATGGCTGCGCGGGCGCCCACAGGCGGCGCAGGAGTGGTGGACCCGGGCGCTGGCCACGGCTGAGCGCACGAACTACCGTGTCGACATGGCTCTGATCCATTTGGAAATGGGCAGGTATCTTCACAATCGCACCCACCTGGAGACGGCCGAGGCCATGTTCGAAGAAATGGGCGCGGCCCAGTTTTTGGCGCAAGCGCGGCAGGCTCTGCGGCCAACTGCATAAAGCAGCAGAAGAATAGAAGGCAAAAGGAGCATCATGAACAGCAAATTTGTCTCGCGCGGCTTTACCGGCAAGAGACGGCAGGTTGGCGCGGCCAATCGTGTGCCGCCGGGCCAGTACGTGACCCCGGACTTCCCCGTTCTCTCCGCCGGTCCGACGCCGCGCGTCAATCTTGACGCGTGGACGTTCGCCATCGAAGGCCTGGTGAGCGAACCCGTGCGCTGGTCCTGGGAGGAATTCCTCCAGCTTCCAGCGCGGTCGTTCGTCGTAGACATTCACTGCGTAACCAAGTGGACCAAGCTGGACACAAAATGGCAGGGAGTCAGCATCGATACGCTCTTTGAGGCCATCGATCTGGATCCCCGAGCGCAGTATGTGACGGCCTTCTGCGAAGGGGACTATACGACCAACATGCCCCTGGTTGATATCATAAATGGGCGGGCATTTGTCGCCTACCGCTACGATGACAAACCGCTCGCCGCCGAGCATGGCGGCCCGGCCCGTCTGGTGGTGCCGCACCTGTACTTCTGGAAGAGTGCAAAATGGATTAGGGGCTTGCGGCTGGTCGAAAGGGATAGGCGTGGCTTCTGGGAATCGCTCGGCTACCACAATCACGGTGATCCCTGGAAAGAGGAGCGTTACGCGTGAAATCGCTGCTTGAGTGGCAAATCGCTTCGGTCACCGCAATCCACCAGGAGACGCCCAGAGCCAAGACGTTCACACTTAGTCTACCCAACTGGCTGCCGCATAAACCCGGCCAGCACTATGATATTCGCCTGACGGCGCCGGACGGCTACCAGGCGCAGCGCAGCTATTCCATTGCTTCGGAGCCGGAGCGGATTGGAGAGATCGACCTTACAGTGGAAAAGATTGCGGACGGCGAGGTTTCATCTTATATGCACGACGTGCTCGTCCCCGGCGATCTCATCGAAGTGCGCGGGCCCATTGGCGGCTATTTTGTCTGGGACGCCACTATGGTCGATCCGCTCCTGCTCGTTGGCGGCGGATCCGGCATCGTGCCGCTCATGGCCATGCTGCGCCACCGCCGGGCGGCCGGTTCAACTGCGACGGCACAGCTGCTCTACAGCGCCAGACGGCCGTCTGACGTGATCTATGCCGCGGAACTGGACTGGCTGAAGAATTCTCAGAATGGCCCGCGCGTAAGCTACACATTCACCCGCGAGGTACCCCCGAATTGGACCGGCTACGCGCGCCGAATCGACCTGCCCATGCTGCGCGAAGTGGCCCTGCCCTTGGGGGACCAAGTTCAGGCTTTCGTTTGCGGGCCTACCTTGATGGTCGAAGCCACAGCCAACGGGCTGCTCGAAATTGGCGTGGCCGCGAAGCGCATCCGCACCGAACGTTTCGGCCCCAGCGGCACGAATTGACATCATGGAGGTGTCGCCATGGAAACCAGTTATAGCGACGATGTAGTGCACGAAGCGATGCTCGACGGCAATGCCGCCGCGGGTATTCTCAGCGAGTTTTTTACGGCTGAAATGACCGCCTGCTCAGCGGAGTGTGCCCACTGTGGCAACGTAGGCCAAATCGCAACCTTGCTGGCCTACATGCAGGCGCCGGGCGTTATCTTGCGCTGCCCAGTATGCGGGCATGTCATCCTGCGGGTCGTCCAGTCACCGTCGGCGTTTTTCCTGGACGCGCGCGGCGCGGTCTACATTTCGCTGCTGCGCAGCAGCGCCTAGGGCCCTTGACGGGATTTTATCCTAGCGGCGGCCGTGGCAAACTTTGAACTTCTTGCCGCTGCCGCAGGGGCAAGGGTCGTTGCGGCCGCGCTTCTTGTCCTCGGCGGCGACATACTCCATCACCCGCGCCGCGGGCTGGCTGCGCTGCACCAGGTTGGCCATGATGTTCATCGTCGGCCGTACGTGGTCGAAGAATAGGTACAGCCCCTCGCAGAGATAGTTGTGCCCGGCCTCGCCATCGCGGGAGAGCACAAAACGGTCTTTCGGGCAGCCGCCGTTGCATAACATGCGCACGTCGCAGTCCCGGCACTGCCGCGTCAGTAGATCGCGCTTGTTGTCCCCAAAGGTGCGCATCTGCTGCGAGGCGACCATCTGCAGCATGTGCGTCTCGTGGATATTGCCCAGCTTATAATCCGGCTCGACGTAATGGTCGCAGGCGTAGAAATCGCCATTATGCTCCAGCGCCGGGCCGTAACCGCAGGTCGGGGCGTGGATACAGAGCAGATGCTGGCCGAAGTAGGCATGCAGGGTGACGTCAAAGAGCTGCACGAAGATCGCGCCCACGTCGCCGCGAATCCATTCTTCGTAGATGTCGACCAGGAAACGGCCGTACTGCTCGCCGCCCACCGACCGCTCCGTGACCAGGCTGCCGGTCTGCGTGTAGAGCAGGCGCTCGCCGCCCGGCCGCTCGCTCCAGCCGAGATTGGCGATCGGCAGCGTCTCCGCCGTCGCCCGTTCCACGATGGGGATGAACTGCATCCAGGTCGCGCCCAGTTCGTCGCGGAAGAAGCGGTACACCTCACGGCCGTGGTGCTGATTGGCGGCGTTGACCGTGCAGAGGATGTTATAGTCGATGCCGTGCTTC
>JBJYWX010000613.1:10258-16390 GCA_046259695.1 Promineifilaceae bacterium (SeqCode)
CATAACCTGCTTAAACGTGCCCTCGCCGCCCTTATTCAGGCGGTACGTGTCATGCATCGGCTGTGTGCCGTCCACGCTCAGGCCGACAAGGAAGTTATGCTCCTTGAGGAAGCTGCACCATGCGTCGTCCAGCAGCACGCCGTTGGTCTGGAAGGTGTACTCGATTTCCTGATCGGGCCGGCGGTACTTCTGCACGAATTCGACCGATTTACGGAAGAAGTCGACGCCCATCAAGGTCGGTTCGCCGCCCTGCCAGGCCACCGTCACCGTGGGCGTGCGGTGCGACTCCAGAAGCTGCTTGATGTACGCTTCCAGCGTCGCCTCGGACATGCGAATCTTGCTGTTGGGATAAAGCGCTTCCTTGGAAAGGAAGAAGCAGTAGGTGCAGTCCAGGTTGCAGGTGGAGCCGCTGGGCTTAACCAGGGTATGGAAGCGCGGCGGTGTGTTTTCGGCCGTCACGCTGTCCAGGCCGATGAGGGTCGTTTCGATCATGGGCAAGATTATAGCACAGTGCGGAAGTGTGGCGGGGCAGGAACATTCAACCGTTAACAGAAAACGAAAGAACTGGGAACTGGGACGTGGCCATCCGGGCCGACATGCTTGAGCATCTTTCCCTGCGTCAGGCGCTGATTTGCAGTCAGCGGCCCGCTGCTTCTGCTGCTTACTGATCACTGGCTACGGATCATTCCAAAGGGGTTCCTCACCTCCACCTCTCCATACCGCTGCCCGTCATTCAGGTCTTCCGACCACAGCAGGGAACAGCCCAACTGCTGCGCGCTGGCGACGATCATCGCGTCCCAGAATGAAAGCTGGAAGCGTTCCTGCAAACGAATGGCGTTGAGCACATCCGCCACGCGCGGCGAATGAACGGGCCAGTGACCCAGATCGCCTACGATCAGCGCCGCCTCCGCCTGGGCCAGTGGCCGGTCCAGCTTGCGCGTAACGGTGACATAGAATTCTTGCAGCACCTGGATGCTCAAACGGCCGTTTTCTTCCGCCCACAACCCCTGCAGCAGTTCCCGCGCCAGCTCCCGCTTCGCGCCCGCGGACCGATCATAGGCGTAGACCAGGACGTTCGTATCGACAAACTGCGGCCCTGCCTCAACGCTCATGAAGCTCCCCACGGCTCACGTTCAGTTGGCCATAGGTCCCCAGATCGAAGCCTTCCTTGAGCAGCAGTTCGCTGCGCCGCCGGGCGCGCGCATAGGCCTCTTCCTCCTGCACGAGCTTCTCCAGCTCGCCGGCCAGCAGAGCGGACACCGAGGTGCCGCGGCGCACTGCCAACAGCTTAACCTGCAGCAGAAGCTCCTTGGGCAGCGCCAGCGTAATGTTCTGAGAGTCCATACATTCACCTCCAAATCACGATAATAAGTGTAGCACGAAAATACGTGAGAAACAATCAACAGAAAGAACAAAAAGGGGAACCTTGAACTGGGAACTGCCCACGGTTACCTGCTAGCTGATTCATTGACTTCCCCCATTCCCGTTGCTACCATTTCAGTACTATTATCCTGGTTCTAGCCACATAAGGAGCACCACCACATGGCAGAGAAGCAACCCAATATCCTCGTCCTCTGGGGCGACGATATCGGCTGGTATAACATCAGCCACAACAACCGCGGGGCAATGGGCTATCGCACGCCCAATATCGACCGCATCGCGCGCGAAGGCATTGAATTTACCGATTACTATGGCCAGCAGAGCTGTACCGCCGGGCGGGCGGCTTTTATCACCGGCCAGAATCCGCTGCGCACCGGCCTGACCAAGGTCGGCATCCCCGGCGCCGACACCGGCCTGCAGCCCGAGGACCCAACGATAGCCGAGCTGCTGAAACCGCTAGGCTATGCCACGGGCCAATTTGGCAAGAACCACCTCGGCGACAAGGACGAGTTCTTGCCGAGCAACCACGGCTTCGACGAGTTCTACGGCAATCTCTACCACCTCAACGCGGAAGAAGAGCCGGAAAATCCTGACTACCCGCACCAGCTGCCGGAATCCCTGCTGCCGCGGCCGCGCGGGGTGATTCACAGCTATGCCGACGGCCGTATTGAGGACACTGGCCCGCTGACCAAGAAGCGCATGGAAACAATCGACGACGACGTGACCGATCGCACCATAGCCTTCATCGAGCAGGCCGTTAAGAATGAGCAGCCCTTTTTCGTCTGGTGGAACTCGACGCACATGCATTTCCGCACCCACATCCCCGAATCGGCCGAAGGACTGAGCGGCCAGGGCTTTTATAACGACGCCATGGTGCTGCACGACCAAGCCGTCGGCCGTCTGCTTGATGCGCTCGACGAGCTGGATATTGCCGAGGATACCATCGTTCTCTACTCGACCGATAACGGCCCCCATTACAACACCTGGCCAGACGGTGCCATCACGCCCTGGCGCAGCGAGAAAAATAGCAACTGGGAAGGGGCCTATCGCGTGCCCTCCTTCGCCCGCTGGCCCGGCAAGTTCGAGGCCGGCCGGATCGTCAACGATATCTTCTCCCACCAGGATTGGCTGCCCACCCTGATGGCCGCTGCCGGCGAGCCGGATATTAAGCAGAAGCTGCTCGACGGGCACCAGGCCGGCGAAAAAACGTTCAAGGTTTTCATCGATGGTGTGAACGGGCTGCCGTGGCTGCTTGGCGAGGAAGCGCAATCACCGCGTAATTTCTTTGCTTATGTCAATGATGACGGCGCGCTGGTCGCCCTGCGCGCCGGTGATTGGAAAGTGGTTTTCCAAGAGCAGCGGGCCAAGACGATGCAGCTGTGGGCCGAACCGTTCGTCGAACTGCGCGTGCCCAAGATCTTCCACCTGCGCCGCGATCCGTTCGAAAGGGCTGATGAGAATTCAAACAGCTATTGGGACTGGCACCTCGATCATGTCTGGGCGCTTTACCCGGCGCAGAATATTGTTGCGCAGCAGATCCAGAGCTTCATCGAGTTTCCGCCACGGCAGGAACCGGCGTCCTTCAACCTTGACACGGTCCTGGAGCAGTTGCAGGACGCATCGGGAGGCGGGATGCACTAGGCAGTGGGCAGTAGGCAGTAAGCAGTAAACAGTAAAGAGTAAACAGTGGGCAGCCTGATAGAAAAAACTTGACTGCTAGAGACTGGCCAGAGCAGAGCAAAGTCTTTTCTGCCGTTTACTTTCCCAGTAAGCAGTGGAAGGAACCGGACGAGGAGGTTTAGCCCATTTCGAGGTATGACTCGCCGCGCTAGAATTGTCATCCTGAAGGCGCAGCCTGAAGGATCCCTATGGCCCTACGAGTGGAGAATGGCTCGGTTGGAGCAAGGCCTGAAGGATGCCTCACTTCGTTCGGCATGACAAGCGGGGGGTCGGCGTGAAAAGGAGACTGCAGCCGGCTGCACGCTGCGTGTACGAGCAGTGGGCAGTAAGCAGTGGGCAGTGCGATCCGCCGCGGCCGAGAACGGCCGCGGCGGTTTTTCATTGACGAGTGATAAGTGGCCGCCAGCAGGTGACCAATCGCAAGTCCATTTTCACTGACATCAGCAGCAGGTCCAGACCGGTCACTTCCGGCCCATCGCCCAGGTGCAGCGTAACCGACTCGATGCCGCCCGTAAACGGGAACAGCCCCTTTTCGCCGCGGCGTCCGGCGTAATCCTCACACACGGCCGACACGCAGTCCATACCTACGTCCAACGATTCCGTGCCGCAGCGCTGCGGAATCTGGCGGCGGATGCGCGTCTCTGCCGCCAGCGCGCCGTCAACCAGCAAGGCCACTGTGGCCGGGGCACCGGGCGTTGGGGCGTCAGGCTTGAACTCAACTTGCAGCACGTGTTCCCCTGGTCCTAGCGGTTCAGCGGACAAAACGTCATAACGCTCCAGGCCAAAGAAGTTGTAATGGTAACGCGCTTTACCTTCCCAAAGCATCAGTGACCAGCCGGCCGCTTCGCCGCCCAGGGAGACAATGACACCCTCCGCGCCGCCTTCGGGCACGGTGATGCGCGCCGTAATTTGATGCTCGATGCTGACCGTCTTGGGCGCGCTCCCTTCCGGCAGGCGGATCATGCCGGGATACAGGGTCACCGTCTCGCGCCCGGCGAAGAAGCTCGGGCGCAGCGTGACGTCAAAGCGCTCGGCCATGCGGTCATCGAGCGGCAGCACATTGTACTTGGCGGCGTCGCCAATGAAACGCAGGCGCAGGTCAAGGAGCTTGTCCGGCTCCTGCGCCGCCAAGTCGACTGCCTGGCTGAAGTCCTCGGCGATGTGGTAAAGCTCCCACTTATCACTGCTGAAGTCGCCGGTGTTGCCGGACGTTTCCCACGGCAACGAGCCGTGCATACAGCTCGCGATCCAGCCGTCATGATAAAGGGCGCGATGCCCCAGCATTTCAAAGTACTGCTGGGTGCGCGCACTGGGCGCATCGGCGTTCTCGGCAAAAAAGGTATAGGCCATGCTCACGCCCTCGATCGGCTTTTGGTCGTAGCCATTGACTTCCTTCGGCTCGGCGATGCCCACTACTTCCATCAGCGTGGGCATGATGTCAATCACGTGATGGAACTGCGAGCGCACCTTGCCCGTGTCCGTGATGGTCTTGGGCCAGGAGATGATCATACTGTTGCGCGTGCCGCCAAAGTGAGAAGCGACCTGCTTGGTCCATTGGAAAGGCGAATCGCCGGCCCAGGCCCAGCCCACGGCGTAGTGCGGCGAGGTGCCGGGCATGCCCCAGCGGTCCATAGCGCCCATCGACTCCGCCTCCGTTGGCAGCATGCCGTTGAGATTCATCAGCTCATTCGGCGTGCCAACCAGCGAGCCTTCTGCGCTGCTGCCGTTGTCGCCGAGGATGTAGATGATCAGCGTGTTCTCCAGTTCACCCATCGCCTCGATAGCATCCACCACACGGCCGACTTCGAAATCGGTATGCTCCAGGAAATCGGCGTAAACCTCCGCCTGGCGAGCGAAGAGCGCTTTTTGCTCGTCCGTGTGGTCATCCCAGGCAGGGATCTGCTGCGGGCGTTCGGTGAGCAGCGTGCCCGGAGGGACAATGCCGTTATCGAGCTGGTTCTGCCAGACGACCCGCCGGTACTCGTCCCAGCCCATGTCGAAGCGCCCTTCGTTGCGGCCGCGCCAGTCGAGCGGCGGCTGGTGGGGGGCATGCGCCGCCCCGGTGGAGAAGTAGGCTAGAAACGGCCGTTCCGGGGCTATCGCCCGCTGCTCGCGCATCCACCTGATGCACTCGTC
Organism: Promineifilaceae bacterium (SeqCode); assembly: GCA_046259695.1. Taxonomy (GTDB): domain Bacteria; phylum Chloroflexota; class Anaerolineae; order Promineifilales; family Promineifilaceae; genus JAACFF01. The sequence continues at coordinate 15,455 of JBJYWX010000613.1, forward strand.
GGCCAGATCGCGCGTGAGCTGGTAGCCCTCCTCCGGCGTGTACGGCGGCTCCACGGGCGTCGTGTTGCGCACCAATGAGGGGAAGAACTGATCCGTCTCGCCGCCGATGAAACCGTAAAAATAATCGAAGCCCTGGTAGGTCGGCCAGTTGTCGAACGGCCCTGCGGCGCTGGTCTGGTTGTCGGGCACGTTGTGGTTCTTGCCGAACCAGCCGCTGGTATAACCGGCCTGCTTCAACAGCTCGGCAAAGGTGGCACAGCCCTTGGGAATGATGCCGCTATAGCCGGGATAGCCGGTAGCCAGTTCCTGGATCACGCCCGTGGCCACCGTGTGATGGTTGCGGCCGGTGAGCATCGCCGCGCGCGTTGGCGAGCAGAGGGCCGTGGTGTGGAACTGGTTGTAGAACAGGCCGTTGCCGGCCAGCCGTTCGGCCGTGGGCATGCGCACCAGGCCGCCGTTGACGCTCGGCCAGCCAAAACCGACGTCATCCAGCAGGACGAGCAGAATATTGGGTGATCCAGGCGGCGCTTTTTTCTCCTGCGGAAAGTCGGGGGTGGAATCCGTGGCGAAGATCTCAATCTTGGCGTTCGGGTAATCCCATTCCGGCTCAGGGAGATGGTAGCGATCGATATGGACGGGAAAGTGGGATGCTTCTTGTTCGCTCATGAAGGTACCTCCGGGCGATGCTTCTATTGATCTGAATGTTTACCACAGGGTGATGAGGCCAGGCAATCTAGGAGTATTATAGTAGACCCTTGTCAGGAACAAAAGGCACTGGCGGCAGACGAGCGAACGCTGGTGGCCAGGAGATTTGACTTGCCATTGTCTGGTTGTTAAGATGTGCTGATAGGGAGCGAAAACCGGGAAAGGAGCAGCGCAGTGTATTCCGCACAAGACCATCTCAGAATAAGCGCGCCATCGTTGGTCGCCGTGGTC
>JBJYWX010000614.1:0-6427 GCA_046259695.1 Promineifilaceae bacterium (SeqCode)
GATAAGCCCAGCCAGGTACTTCGTGAAAAACCGGACTCCTCAATGCATGTCGGAATCGGCCTGGTGCAGAAGGGTGAAGCCGACGCCTTTGTCACCGCGGGCAACACGGGCGCCGCGCTGGGCATTGCCATGCTGCGTAACGTGGGACTCGGCCGAATACCCGGCGTCAAGCGCCCCGCGCTTGGGGTCAACTTCCCGACGCCCGAACGTCCCTTCTTGATTGATAACGGCGCCAATGCAGACTGCAAAGCAGAGTATCTGCTGCAATTTGGCCTCATGGGCAGCATCTATGTCGAACATGTGCTTGACGTCCAAAACCCTCGCGTAGCCCTTATCTCTAATGGCGAAGAAGAGGGCAAAGGCAATTCGCTTATCCTGGAAGCCGCGGCGCTGCTGGCAAGTAGTCCACTTAACTATATCGGCAACATTGAGCCCAAAGAGTTTATGGCCGGCGCGGCCGACGTCGCCGTAACTGACGGCTTCACGGGCAATGTCCTGATGAAGACAGCCGAAGCAGTCTCAAGTTACATGGCCGCGCTCATTCGCACCTATATGAAGTCTGACCCAATTGCTGCGGTTGGCGGGCTGCTCTCGCGAAATGTATTCAAACAGGTCAAGGCCCATTTGGATCCCGAGGAAGTCGGTGGCGCGCCTCTCCTGGGCGTTAACGGACCGGTCGTCATCGGCCACGGCCGCTCCAGCGCCGTTGCGATCAAACACGCTATTGGCCAGGCACGCCTGGTCGCGCAAACTGGTGTGGTGTCCGCCATCGCTGATGGCATACAGGAACTCCAACCGGTTCAGGAACCATAAGCAGCCATAACAAGATTGAGAATGAATCCTTATGAACAACTTTACAGATAGCCGGGGACGGCCGCGGATCGTGATTACCGGCATGGGTGCCGTAAGCCCTCTGGGACACACTGCTCTTGACAGCTGGCAAAGCCTTCTTGAAGGACGCTCGGGAATTGGGGCAATCACGCAGTTTGATCCCGGTGATCTGCCGGTCACGATTGCCGGTGAGGTCAAAAACTTTGCGCCAGAAGAATACATGGATTTCAAAGAAGCGCGGCGCATGTCGCGCGCTTCGCAGTTGGCGATTGCTGCCGCACGCTTGGCTATTGCGGACGCCGGACTGCCCGAACCATTACCCAACAGTGAACGTGTAGGCGTGCTTGTTGGCACAGGCGTTGGCGGATTCGAAGTGGCCGATGAAAGCCTTACTGTCTTTCGCACTAAAGGTTACAATCGCGTTAGCCCCTTTGCGATGACCGGCTTTCTGGCCAACATGCCTAGCCATCATGTAAGCCTCGTGGCCGGTTCCTTTGGCCCTATCAGCACGGTGGTGGCTGCGTGCGCGACCGGTACCCAGGCTTTAGGTGAAGCCGCAGAGTTGATTCGACGCGGAAGCGCCGATGTAGTCATTGCTGGAGGCGTTGAGGGCTTGATCCATGAAGCGGCCGTCGCTGGATTCGCTCGTATGCGCGTGCTGACCACGTCGTACAACGACGATCCAACTCACGCCAGCCGGCCGTTCGATAAGAATCGAGATGGGTTCGTGCTCAGTGAAGGAGCCGGCATCATGATCCTTGAGCGGCTCGACCATGCACTGGAACGTGGCGCGCGAATCTATGCCGAGTTCGGCGGCTACGCTTCCTCGTCCGACTCTTTCCATGTTGCCACGCCGGATCCTGACGCGGCAGGCAAGGTAAGGGCCATGCGCTGGGCGATTGAAGACGCGGGCTTGGCTCTCGACGACATCGACTACATTAACGCCCACGGCACGGCGACACAGGTCAACGACGCCAGTGAGACGCTGGCTGTAAAAAGCCTCTTTGGCGAGCACGCTTACAGCATACCCATAAGCAGCAGCAAATCTGTGCTCGGCCATGCCATGGGCGGCGCCGGCGCACTGGAAGCAATCTTCTCCGCTTTTGCTCTCGCGGAACAAATTGCGCCGCCAACCTGGAATTACGAGACGCCAGACCCTGAATGCGATCTGGACTATGTCCCTAACGCTTCAAGGTCGATGCGCTTGCGCTCAGTATTATCCAATTCCTTTGGCCTCGGTGGTCAGAATGCCTGCCTGGTCTTGACCCATTACCCGAACGGCCGTGGTCCTTCGACAGGCGCGATTACCTCAGAACATGCCGACAAAGACAGTTAAACGGGGAGTATCATTCCATGGTTATCTTACGTGATGACGCACGCGTTGCGCGTCTGGCCAAACTGGGCCAGTACATTAGCTTTGCCAGTATTGCCATTTTGCTTGGCGGTCTGGTCCTCATCTTCATTGGGAACGAAAACGCAGTCATTTGGCAGCTAGTCGCCCTGACCGTGGGCTATGCACTCTCACAGGTGGGTATGTACTTGCAAAATCGATATGTGCGCGAGCCGCGAGCCGATAAGCTGCTTGACAGCGAGCTAAAACATGTTGCGCGCGATGGCCGGCTGTACCATTTCGCCCTACCCGCCCCGCATGTTTTATTGCTTCCAACAGGCGTTGTCGTCTTACACGACAAATATCAGAGAGGTGAAATCTACGCCGAAGGCGATCAATGGACGCAAAAGGGGGTCGGCATGCGCAAGTATATCGGCCAGGAAGGCCTGGGAAATCCAACCAAAGAAGCCGAACGGCTGATTGGCTCCATGGCCAACTATATCCGCAAGAATGCGCCGGAGATTGAAGAAGTGCCGATGGCGCCGGTCATAGTTTTCACATCCAAGGATATCAAGAAGCTAGATGTGAAAGATTCACGCATTCCAGCCATGCACGTTAGCAAGCTGAAAGGCTTCTTGCGGCAGCAAAAAGACAAGCTGCCGCCGATGCAGCCTGAGCAATATGAAGCCTTGCGCACCGCCTTTGACAAGAAGGTTTCCAGCGTAAGTGAAGATCTGGAACTAGACGCGCCTTGATGTCCACCTGGCTGGAGAGAGGTTTGGTTGCAAAGTTAATTCTGCTCGGCATTCTCAAAATGGCTTTGCCAGTTGACAACCACCGATTATTTAATAGAATCTTAAGCTTAATTACCCACTGGCAATCGAATAGTGCACTTCGGCGACCGGTAAGGAAACTTCATCATCTCGATATGGAAGAGGAGGTGATTAGCCCGGTACAAATCATTCTATACGCCTTGGGATTACCCCATTCTAATTGTCGTTTTCCGTTGACCCTAAATAGATTTCTGTGAGGAGAAGTCAATTATGAAAAGCAAGATATTGTTTCTATTTGTCATTTTAGTAGCAGGCCTGTTGCTTGTTGCCTGTGGCGGCGAGTCACTTGAATGCACCGATGAAATCGGCTGTGTCGAAATTGCGCCCGGCGACCCGATACTGCTTGCTTCATCGCTCGTCATTTCCGGCCCCAACACTGAATTAGGCCTTGACTCCCAGTGGGGTGTAGAGTTAGCAATGGACTTCCGCGGTGATGTCTTGGGCCACCCGCTTGCATTGGAAGCTGAAGACGATGGCTGCAGTGCGGAAGGCGGCCAAACTTCCGCGCAGAAGATCGTTTCTAATCCAGAGGTTGTCGCCGTGATCGGCACCAGCTGTTCGGGCGCGGGTGTCCCCGCAGCCAAGATTGTTTCTGATGCTGGATACGCCATGGTTTCTCCCTCGAATACCTCTCCGGCTCTTACGGATCCGGATCAGGCATGGCAGGTCGGTTACCTCCGTACGGCGCATAACGACGAGGTTCAAGGACGCGCTATGGCCGAGTTCGCCATCAACGAACTTGGCGTCACCAAGGCCGCGGCCATCCATGATGGCGATCCTTACACAGAGGGCCTGGCCTCTGTCTTCGCCAACGCTTTTGAAGAACTGGACGGCGAGATGGTCGCTTTTGAGGCGGAAGCAGCCGATGCAAGCAATGTTGAACCGCTGCTGACCACGGTTGCCGCCGCGGGTCCCGAGTTCATTTACTATCCGGTATTTATCCCGTTGGGCTCGCTGTTGACTAACACAGCCAAAACCATTCCTGGTCTTGAAGGCGTCATCCTCGCCGGCGCCGATGGCATCCAATCTCCGAGCTTCCTGGAGAATACGGTTGGTACATCTGAGGGCATGTATGTTTCAGGACCCGACCTCAACTTTGCCGGCGGCTTCTACCAGGAAGAGTTTCTGCCCGCCTATATCGAGAAATACGGGACTGAGCCAACTGCTCCGTTCCACGCACATGCTTTTGACGCCACGAACATGATCCTGGACGCGATTGAAGAGGTCGCTCAGCAGAGCAGCGACGGCACGCTGCTCATAGGTCGCCAGGCGCTGCGTGATGCGCTCTATGCAACCGAAGGTATGGATGGAGTTACCGGAACACTCACATGTAATGAGTATGGCGACTGCGCCGATCCCAAGATCGCGGTGAGCCAGGTACAGAATGGCGAATTTGTCACGGTCTGGCCGTAGTCAAAGGCTTATTGCTGGTCGAGCTGGTAAGGCGGTATAGCCTGATAATTTCACGTGACCCAAAACAGGCTCCGGCGCATATGACCGGAGCCTGTTTTTCGAACGGGAGATTAAGGGGCCAGTATATATAGAGCTAACCTGCCATAGGTTGCTCACGGAGCTGTAGCATGTTGCAACGCTTACGAGACATAGATTATATCGATCTTATCCTCTGGATATTCAGGGCGGCGATTATTTTGTTGGTCATTGTCGGCATCTTCAACAAGGTCGTCCGGGGATATGGCACACAGTATACAGCCAGCGATTGGGTCGACTTTGTAGGCTCCGGACTCTCACAAGGGAGTCTTTACGCATTGATCGCCCTCGGTTACACGATGGTTTACGGCATCCTGTTTATGATCAACTTCGCCCATGGCGAATTCTTTATGTCCGGGGGCATGACATCTACTGTGCTCGTGGCCACCGCCCTGGCATCGGCGGGGTTCATGAATGACCAACCGATTATCTACATGATTCTGGTCACGGCCGTTTCCATGGTCACGGCCATGTTCATTGCCCTATTGACCGAGCGCATCGCTTACCGGCCGCTGCGCCGTGCTCCGCGCTTAGTCCCCCTGATAACCGCTATTGGTGCGTCTTTCTTCTGGCAGTATTTCTTTCGCGGCTTATTCGGCTCCGCCCTCATTCCATTCCCCGTACCAGAAGTATTTGAAGGACGTGTCAATATTCTCGGCTTCGATTTCCTCAAGACACGCTTAGTTGTTATGGCTGTAGCCATCGTCAGTCTCATTGTGCTCTATCTTTTTGTCATGCGCACCAAGACCGGCAAGGCGATTCGTGCCGTCGCCGAGGATAAAGATGTAGCCGCGCTAATGGGTATTAACGTTGACCGCACGATCAGCCTGACCTTCGCCATCGGCGCTTTGATGGCTGGCATCGCGGCTGTGTTGTGGGGGTTGGTTTTTCGACAGGTCCACTTCTTCATGGGCTTTGTGCCCGGCATTAAAGCATTCACCGCCGCCGTACTCGGCGGGATCGGCAGTATTCCCGGCGCAGCCATCGGCGGCCTGTTACTTGGCGTCATAGAAGCCGTTGCGCCACCACTTGTATTAGAAGGACTCAACGTCCCCGGCGCCCACCAGTTGAAAGATGTGACTGCCTTCACCTTACTTATCCTCGTCTTACTCTTCAGACCACAAGGAATTGTTGGCGAACGTCTTTCTGAAGAGAAAGCGTAAGGAAAAAGCCATGGCCCAATCTTCACTTCGTACTGCAGTTCGTTACGGTTTAATTGCCGGCGTGGTGGCCGCCAGCGTTAGCGCCATTGGCATGGTCGAAACCTTCAACGAGCGCGACATTATCAGCGGCGTGCTCAGCCTCGGCCAGATCTTGCTATTCGCCACGGCCCTGGTCGCGGGCTACATGGCGGTTTTGAGCCAAGATGACAGGCAGATGGCTCCTATACCGGCGCTCATAAACGGCTTCGTAGCCGGAATAGTTACCGCCATACCGCTTATTGTTCTCATTTTCTTGACCGTCATTGCTCCCAACATTCGCAGTGCGTTGGTCAATGTCACTCCGGCACTCATTGCAGGTTTGACGTTCGGCCAGGGGCCCTACCTTGGCAGCCTTATTCTGGCCGCGGTGATGGGCATTCTAGGTTTGGCGGGAGCGGCCTTCCATCTCTTACCGGAGAGAATTGAGAAGCCGTTACGAAACGGTGTGTTTGTAACTTTGGGCGTGGGTCTATTCTCCGAGATTTTGATAAATATCTTGCGCCCGCTGCTGCCCCGGCAGGTTTTTCGGGCCGTATTCGGCAGCAGCGGTATCACCGTTCCCGTCGCCATTGTTGTTTTCGTAGCCACTGTCCTCTTCACGATCTGGTGGGAAAGGAGCGGCGAACAGCGCGTCGCCAGCCGCCGCGGATCTTTGACTGAATCGGACAAGGCACGCAACCAGCGTATCGCACTCATTGTCGGGGCCATTCTGGTCCTAGTTGCGCCATGGGTACTGGGCCTAT
>JBJYWX010000615.1:0-5477 GCA_046259695.1 Promineifilaceae bacterium (SeqCode)
CTCAGGACGCCAAGATGCAGGAAAAGATAGAGGACCAGGCCCAATCCGGTGAGGCGGTTGAGAGCAAAAGCCCAGGATCCCAGCCGCTTCTTGCGCACGTCAAACCAAGACATGGGCGACGAAGAGGCGGACGATTTTTCGGTTCGTGTTACTTGATCAGCCATTGTTCTTTACCTCGCTGCTTTTCTAATGCTAGTCACCGCTGCCGAAGAGCCAGGAGAATTTGCGCTTCGTAAGCTGTTTGCGCAAGTTCATGATCCCCCCGGCCGGGTCCACACCTGATGGACAGGCTTCCGTACACTCGTAGGCGACGTGACAGCGCCAGCAACCGTGATCCTGATCGACCCAATCTAGTACGGCAGCAGGACTTTCGCCGCGTGGCTCTTCGACGACACGCCACGCGGCAGCCATTGCTGCCGGACCTAAATAGAGGGGATCGCTGCCCATAACGGGGCACGCTGAGACACAAATGCCGCACTCGATACAGTTTTCATAGCGATTGAAAAATGGGACTCCCTCGGGCACGGAAGCGCCGTCCATATATTCGCTGCGACGAATATAGCTCATACCGGCCGTGTTATAGCGGTCCATGAACGGTTGCATGTCCACGACCAGATCGCTGATAACGGGAATATTTTGCAGCGGTTCAACCACGACGGTATCGGCTCCCAGTTCCAGCACGTTGGTGACGCAGGCCAGCACTTCCTGGCCGTTTACGCGCATGCCGCATGTGCCGCAGGCCGCATGGTGGCAGGAATGGCGCAGCGCCAGAGTTGGATCTTGGGCATAGCGGATCGACTGCAGGGCGACGAGCACGGTCGTATCCTCGTTGACGACCGTGGTAAACGTCTGAAAGTGGGGCGCCGCGTCACCTACTTTGAAGCGGAGGACCTTAAACTTGATTTCTTGTTCTGCCATGGCAATCACCTCAATTAAAGAAAGCGGTATGGGGCAGGAGAATTACTTCGCGGGTGCGGCAGGGTTCATCGATGCCTAACTTGCCGCAGACAATGTCGGCCGTGACTTCGGCCATACCCCGCGCCGTTGTAGCTTTACCGCCGGTGATAGTTACAAATCCTTCCACACTTTCATCAAGATAATGATCGAAGCATTTGAAAGTGCGACTGAGCTCGCGTCCGGTATCCGCGCCACGTGCGCCGACGAGAGGGCGCGCGGCAGACCACGCGCCGCGGAACTTGGATTGGGCGACTTCGGGAATGAGTTCGGCGCCCTTTTCCCACATGCGCTGGACGTGATCTTTGGGCAGGCCCAGATCATCCGGGTCTTCAACGACCCAGGAGGTAGTGCCGACGACAGAGAGCCCGCGGATGGGCACGATAATGTCGCCATCGCTGGATGGCGCGAGATGGTTGACGACCATGTTACAGAGACGGCCGTAAACCGCGAGCATGACGCCGGGCGATGGGCGAACGGGAACGTCCACATCCGCCATTTCCGCGATTTTGCCGCTCCAGGGGCCGCCCGCGTTGATAACAATATCGGCGCCGATCTCATATTCTTTGTTTGATAGATTGTCGCGCACGCGCACGCCCGATACGACACCGGCCTGTTTCTTGATCTCCAGCACCTCAGTGTAGCGTTTGACCACCGCGCCGTTACTCTTGGCGGTGGCTATGAAGCGAGCCGGCATGCGCCAGGCGTCCATCGTTCCATCGGGCACCTGGATAGCCATCTTGGTTTTGGGGTTTAGCTTCGGTTCCATGGCAAGCGCCTGTTCGCGAGTCAGCACGCGTGCGGGAATGTCGCAAGCTGCGCAGCCGGCCATAAAAGCTTTGCTGTATTCAACATCCTCATCGGTCAAGGCAACAAACAGGCCGTCGTTAAGTTCTAGACTGCCCGGCATTATATGGCGCAGAATCATGTTTTCTTCGATACACTCGCGGGCCGATTCTTGATCCTTCACGGCATAGCGGCCGCCGCTGTGCAGCAGGCCATGATGCCGTCCCGATGTACCGGAGGTTATTTCGTGACGCTCGACAAGGGTTACTTGCAAGCCACGCAAAGTGAGGTCATGGGCGAGGGCGCAACCGGTGGCGCCGCCGCCGATAATAAGTGCATGAAATTTACTCATGAATCCTCCCAATGGCACCGCCTCGAACAATGCTGCTGATGAAAAGGAGAATTTGCGCAGCAATGCAAACGGGGGCACTGCCTTGAGCCTGTCCGCATCTCGGCAGCAAGTGGCGATAGGTTCCTATGTAGGAACAAACAGGCCCAAAACGAACTGTTTTAGGCCTGTCTGTTTTAACCTAACGAATTACTCTTGCTCGATCCAGTCGAAGGTGCGTGTAACAGCCTTCTTCCACATGCGATACTGTTCGGTGCCGGCATCGCTGTCGGGATTCGGATACCAGGTCTTATCCATCAACCAGTTCTCGCGGATGTCGTCTTCGTTCTCCCAGAAGCCGACGGCCAAACCGGCCGCGTAAGCGGCGCCAAGCGCAGTCGTCTCGGCCACGACCGGGCGTATGACGGGCACACCAAGTACGTCAGCCTGGAACTGCATCAACGTGTCATTGTAGACCATGCCGCCGTCCACCTTGAGCGCGGTCAACTCGACGCCGGAATCCTTGTTCATGGCATCGAGTACCTCGCGCGTCTGGAATGCGGTCGCTTCCAAGGCGGCGCGGGCAATATGGCCCTTGTTGATGTAGCGGGTCAGACCGACGATCGCGCCGCGCGCGTCCGAACGCCAATAGGGGGCGAAGAGGCCGGAGAAGGCGGGTACGAAGTAAATACCGCCGTTGTCGCTAACCGTCTTCGCATAATCTTCAACGTGCTGCGAAAAATCGAAGAAGTTGAGATTGTCACGCAGCCACTGCACGAGCGCGCCGGTGATGGCGATTGAGCCTTCCAGGGCATAAACTGCCGGTTGGTCGCCGAACTTGTAGCAAAGCGTGGTCAACAGGCCGCTCTTGGAGGGAACAATATCGGTGCCGGTGTTCATGATCATGAAGCAGCCGGTGCCATAGGTGTTTTTGGCTTCGCCAGGGCTGAGGCAGGCCTGGCCGACTGTGGCCGCCTGCTGGTCGCCCAGGTCACCGCATACTGGGATCGCTCCGCCAAATGGGCCGGCAGCCAGTGTCTTGCCCCAGGTTTCTGGATCGCTGGAGGGAACGATCTTGGGCAGCATCTGGCGTGGGATGCCCATGATCTTCAGGATTTCTTCGTCCCAGTCCAGAGTCTTGAGGTTCATCAACATCGTGCGGCTGGCATTCGTCACATCAGTAACGTGGCTGCCGCCGGTCAGATTCCAGATGACCCAGGTGTCGATGTTGCCAAAAATGGCATCGCCGGCTTCGGCCGCTTCGCGAACGCCCTCTACATTCTCCAGAATCCATTTGATCTTGGGACCTGAGAAGTAGGTGGCCAGCGGGAGACCGACCTTGCTGCGGAAACGATCCTGACCACCATCCTTCGCCAGCGCATTGCAGATCTTGTCCGTGCGCGTGTCTTGCCAGACAATGGCATTGAAGTACGGCTTGCCCGTATTCTTGTCCCACACAACTGCGGTTTCGCGCTGGTTAGTAACACCTACCGCGGCGATATCGGCGGCCGTGGCGCCCGCATCTTTCATCGCGCCTTTAATAACGTCCTGGGTGCGTGCCCAAATTTCCATCGGGTCATGCTCTACCCAACCCGCTTGGGGATAAATCTGCTCATGTTCCATCTGGGCGATGCCAACGGGTTCGCCAGAATGATTGAAGAGCATACAACGAGTGCTCGTTGTACCTTGGTCTACTGCTGCAACATATTTTGCCATTTCGTTTGCTCCTTACATGGGAAATAGAGTGAGATAGGCGTTATCCCACGAATTACTTTCTTAACTCTCCAGTACGTCCAGGAGTGCATTCAAGATCAGGTAGGACGACGTCGCTCCGGGGTCTTGATGACCGATACTGCGTTCTCCGAGGTAACTGGCGCGACCCTTCTTTGCCAGCAAGGGGATGGTGTCTTTCATGCCTTGCTGAGCGGCGTTTACGGCTAGTTGTAAGGCGTCTACCAGGTCATCGCCGTTTTCTAGGGACGTGTTGAGCGTCTCAACCGCTGGGGCCCAGGCGTCAAACATCGTCTTGTCTCCTAACTGGGCACGACCACGCTGGACGACGCCGTCCACGCCGGCCTGCAGCATCTTCACAACGTCATCGTTGTCAAGTTCCTCTTTGGCGGCGACAGCCATGCCGCCGCGCATGAAGAAGGTGCCATAAAGCGGGCCAGCGGCGCCTCCGACACTGGAGATGAGCGTCATACCGGTGGTCTTCAAAATGTTGCCAATATCGGTATCGGCTACAGACGGCAATTTTTCCATGACCTTCCGAAAGCCGCGGTCCATATTAGTGCCGTGGTCGGCATCGCCAATTGCCGCATCGAGATCGGTGAGGTACTCTTTGTTCTCGTGCAGTACAGTGGCAACTAACTCCAGCCACTGCACTATCTGGTTCTTGCTTACAGTCATCTTTCAAGACCTTTATTAAAGAAAAGAAACCGGCAATCCGTCCTTTGACTGCCGGTTTCTTTTGAGTTGGTTATACCCCCCAACGCAGGCCGGGCGTCTTCACCGGCGCGTCCCAGAATTTGAGAATCTCATCATCTGCCTTGAGCAGTGTAATGGACATTCCTTGCATTTCCAGGGAGGTGATATAGGGGCCGATCAGGTTGCGCACGATTTCCACGCCGAAATCCTTGCAGACCTCGTCAAGCTTGCGATAGACCGCGTACAGTTCGGACACAGGGGTGCCGCCCATGCTGTTCACAAAGGCGATGACCTTATCTCCTTCTTCGAAGGCAAGATCGGTGATCTCAATCTCGATCCACTCGCCGTTTTCGCGATCGAATTCGCGAACCGTGCGCGTGTAGGCAACGTCATTGAGGATCTCTAGGGCCATCCGCTCGGTGATCTCATCGGCTGTGGACATCTTCTCACGAACCTGTCCTGGCTCGCCATGAATACCGATGCCGATTTCCATCTCGTCTTCAGGTAGATCGAAAGTCGGTTTGCCTGCGGCGGGAACGATGCACGAGGTGATGGCCATGCCCATTGAGCGGCCGTTTTGGTTCACCTTGCGGCACAGGTCAGCGCATTGGTCCAGATCATAGCCCGCTTCCGCGGCGGCGCCGACGATCTTCTCCGCCAGCACCGTGGTACCAACACCACGACGACCTGCCGTATAAAGGCTGTCCTTCACAGCGACATCGTCGTCGATAAGAATGTTCTGCACCTTGATGCCGTCATCACGGGCCATTTCCGCGGCCAGTTCGAAGTTCATGACATCGCCAGTATAGTTCTTGACGATGAAAAGAACGCCCTCGCCGCTATCAACTGCCTTGGCGCATTCGTACATCTGATCCGGGGTGGGTGAAGTGAAAACTTCGCCGGGGCAAGCGCCATCGAGCATGCCCATGCCGACGAAACCGCCGTGCATCGGCTCATGACCGCTGCCGCCGCCAGAGATGAC
>JBJYWX010000616.1:0-3922 GCA_046259695.1 Promineifilaceae bacterium (SeqCode)
CCGCCGCCAACAACAACCACATCTTTGCCCCTAAAAAAGAATCCATCACAGGTTCCGCAGTAACTAACGCCCCGCCCCACGAATTCCTCTTCACCGGGCACGTTGAGATGGCGCGGTGAGGCGCCGGAAGAAATGATCACCGCCTCAGCCTCGTACTCTTCTCCATACGTTTTAATCGTAAATGGAGACCCGTTACTAAAATCAACTTCCAGGACTTCGTCGTAAGCGATGCGCGCTCCGAAATGTTCTGCTTGTGCCTGCATTATCTCAATCAGTTCCGGGCCAGTAGGCGTACGCTCCAATGAAAAATATCCCGGATAATTCTCGACTTCATTACTGGTGGCGATTTGCCCGCCGATCATTGTCCCGGCTATCACCAAGGGCTCCAACTGCGCACGAGCCGCATAGACAGCGGCCGCCAGTCCCGCGGGACCAGATCCAATAATGATGACACGTTCCTGCTTCATCCGGATAATCCTCTAATGCTAATGGACATTCAAGAATCAGACCTGTAGGGGACGGTTCCTGATAGTCCTCGATCTCAAAATTCGCTGCCTCGTCTGCCGACCCTGGCTGCTCGCCGTCAAGTTTAACCCGCCGAATTGTCCCCAACAAGATAGCCAGAACCGGAAAACCCGGTTATATAGGTGGCCACGGATAATGTCGTCCAGGACCTGGCAAAGGGAATTGTTGTTCCGATAGTAGCGCTGCAGTGCGTTCTTGCATTGCCAAAATCTCTTCATCACTGAGCAATGGCGCTAGGTTAAGACGAAGTTCACTGTTTTCGTCAGCCAACATCCTATAAAATTGGCCAAGTTCCGCCAACAACTGCTTAGGAATCGCTTCTCCAGCAAATTCCCAGATGACGGTTCGCAGTTTGTACTCTGAGTGAAAACAGATCCCGTGATCAATGCCCCACAAATGATCGGAGGTGGGCAAAGGCGCCCTGTCATCTTCAGGGGGCTGCTCGATGATAACATGGCCGCCCTTACGATCGGCATTGTTGATCACATGATCCATCAGGGCCATCTTTTGTAATGCATAGCGGAAAAGGGGATCCCCTTCTAACGCAAAATAATGTTGACTGGGATCATGCGCTATAAACAGCTGTACGGACCCTGGCCCATGCTGCCCTTCGCGCAATACAGTCGGAGGGACAAGATTCCAGCCCAGGAACTCGCTGACAACAAAAGCGGCTCTCTCACGCAGGCTCAACGTGCCGCGTGGAAAATCCCAGAGGGGTCGCTCGCCCCGCCGCGGTTTGTATACTGCCCGCAGTTCGACATCATCCTCACAAGCCGTTACCAGGAAGGCATAATTAGAGCTCCAGGGCAGAACGCCTTCGATTTCCAGCGTCCCATACTGTAATACGTGCAGTATGTCTTTTCTTGGCTCAGCATCCATCGTTGGAAATTAGTGGCGATGCCCGTTGCGGTTGGGGCAAAAATGACCATCGGGATCAATGGGGCGCCCGCAGTTACCACATATGGGCCGGCCCGAAGCAACTACTTCGCGCGCGCGCAGAATGAGAGCTTGCATCTGGCCGCGGCTTGCCCAGAAGCTAACCACATTGGGTTCTTCGTCTTCCTCAACAAGCTCATATGCTACCAGGACTACTTGATCGGCAGACTCGTTAAAGCCCATGCCCATATTGCCTACGCGAAACAGCTCCTCCAACGGTTCACGCAGGCGCATATCTTGTTGCACCGATTCGTCACTGCCTCGTGTCTTGGACGGGTGTTGCTCTTCCAACTCCTCCAGGAACGTCTCCAGGCTGTTAGCAAGCATAGCTGCCTGTTCTTTCTCGACAACTAGCGAAACTGTCTGCGTTCCCCGCCCACCTTGCAGGTAAAACGTTCGCTGCCCGGGCGGGCCAATCGTTCCTACCGTCAGATGCGAGACTGGATTCAGTTCAATTTGGTGCGCCATCGCTACTTTTTCTTTCCTGGCTTGTCCTTTCCTGGCTTTTTGAGCGCCTCGAAAGGGCCGTCATCATTGACACGAAGTACCCTTACAAACCCCTGTTCAGACAGGTGAAGCATCGAAACCGAAGCCGGTGAAATTACAATCCTCTGAAACAGGTCAATATGCGTGCCCAGATAATGCGCCAGCAGCAATTTCAACAGATCAGCGTGTGAAACCACCATTACCGTCTGCCCCTGGTGTGACTCGCTCAGCCTTTCGAGCGCCTGCACTGCCCGAAACTGTACTTCTCTCAACGCTTCTCCGCCGGGGAAACGCATGCGACTAGGAAAGAATTGTACCGTACGCCATTGCGGCTTCTTGGCCAACTGCTTCACCTTCTTCCCTTCCCAATCGCCGTAACGGACCTCACCAAACTCCTGGTGATAAATGATCGGCAGCTTATACTGGGCAGCAAAATATTCCGCCGTTTCCACACATCGCGTCAAGGGGCTGCTATACAGGGCTTCCACCGGCACCGAGCTCAGACGCAAACTGGCTTCTTTGGCCTGGCGGTGCCCGTTCTTATTCAAGTGAACGCCTGGCAGCCAGCCGGCCAGGCGGTGCTTGTTGACCCACGCATTCTCTCCGTGGCGGACCAGCAGAAACAAAGTCATTCGTCAATGATAGCACAATTACAGAGTCGATGGAACGCGGCTGGAATCCGCTTTACGAATCGGCCGGTGAGGTAGGCACAACCGTGGGCTCGGCCAGGTCCGACGGCGTTGTCTCAATCACTTCCGGCGTCGCGATAGCCTCTTCCGGCGCGGGTTCGGGAGCGAATGACTCGGGCTCAATGACTGGATTGAAGACCACCGAATTACAGGCACGGTTGTCCGGCAGTAATGATGCCTCCCATTCATCGCGCGTCAGCCCGGGTGCATACTGGCCCACGCCGAAGTAAGAAGCCATCACATTACATGCGACTGGCGCGGCCCAGGCTGATCCTTCGCCGCCATTAAAGACAAACACGGCAACGACGATCTCCGGATCCTCATACGGCGCGTAACCGACATACCAGGCATGGGTCGGCTGCACTGCCGTTTTCTCGAAACGGCACCAACCGCGCTCAATAGCAATATTATCGCAGAACTCGGAAGTACCTGTTTTTCCGGCCGTCGAAATACCAAACCTGTCCAACCAATCCACGTACGTTGCGCCGGTGTAGAATCTCTCCTCATCAATGCGCTGGTTAACCAGGTGCATCCCCTCGGCCACGACCTTCAAGTATTGGCTGCTCACATCAACGGCGTCAATCACCTCGGGCTGGAAAACATAGTTGCCCTCAGCGTCAAACTCTACTACCAGCGAGGGATCACTCAAGGGATTGCCTTCCGCATCCTCGATAACAACCGTACCGTCAGGCCCCGCGTGTGCCCGTGCATACACCTGGCTCCTGTCATTGACGAAAACTACATTGCCGTCCTCGTCCGTCATATGGTGTATGATCGCTGGCCGGTATAGGTAGCCGCCATTAGCGACAACCGCCGCCATTTGCGCTACTTGTAAAGGCGTAGCAGTCATAAAACCTTGTCCAATACCCAGGTTATAATCATCGCCCGTTGACCAAGGCTCACCCTGCGTCCGCCGCTTCCATGCGCGGGTAGGTACATTACCTTCCGCCTCCAGCGGCAGTTCAATACCTTGCACCCGTCCAAAACCGAACTGATTCGCATACTGGCTGATTCGATCTACGCCGAGGCCCTCCACATATTCGCCATCCTGGTCAAAACCGCCGCTAATCTTATAGAAGTAAATGTCACAAGAATTGGCGATGCCCTGGAGCATGTCCATCAGGCCGTGACCATCCCGCTTCCAACAGACAAACGTCTGTGCCCGGCCGGGATCGTTTGGGGCGAAGCGGTTAGGAATCTCTATCTGTCCCGGCGCCGTCAACAGACGTTCCGGAGAGATAACGCCTTCCTGCAGAGCCCCACTTGCCGGAACCAACTTAAACGTT
>JBJYWX010000617.1:0-11386 GCA_046259695.1 Promineifilaceae bacterium (SeqCode)
TTTATGATGCTGGTGCCCTATTTCCTGGAAGTGTACAAGCCCATTTACGGCTATATCGTTCTTCTGGGCGTGTTCCCCGTCATCATCTACATCATACTCAGAGTTGGCCAGGGGCGCAGTGGGCCGCAGCTAGAGAAGCTCAGCCAGTTGATGAAATATGACTTTATGATCTGGTTCCTAGCTGTAATCTTTGGCGCTCATGGATAATAACGCAGCCAGATAAGGCGGGCAGCCCTGCCGGCCAGTAAGTAACCGTCGCTCCACTAGTCGCTGGAGCGGCTGGTGCACTGCTGCAGGAAGTGAAGCTGGCTGTTGAACAATTCTTCCCCATCGTCAACAAACTCACTGCGGCGCACGTAGGTGCCGTCACCAAGAAGTACATATGCCTTTTCGGTGTCGGCCAGATAAACATCCAGAATATTGGATGTAATTTGCCGCAGCATCGCCGTATGTTCTATGGGAAAGAGAACTTCCACGCGCCTGTCGATATTGCGCGGCATCAGATCGGCACTGCCGATATACATCTCGGGATCATTGTCATTGTGGAAATAATAGATACGCGAATGCTCTAGAAAACGCCCGACGATACTCATCACTTCTATGTTGTCGCTAATTCCCTCCAACCCGGGCCGCAGACAGCAAATACCGCGGATGATCAGCTGCACTTTCACCCCTGCCTGCGAGGCGCGATAGAAAGCCTGGATCATCTCCGGGTCAACCAGTGAGTTTGATTTGACAATAATGTGGCCTTTTTCGCCAAGTTCTATTTCGCGTTCTATGCGCTCGAGCAAGCCCTGGCGCAAGTTGACCGGCGCCACCAGGAAACGACGATACGCGCGCTGGTTGGAATAGCCCGTCAGATAGTTGAACAACTCCGTGGCATCGGCGCCAAATGCCCTCGTATCTGTCATCAGGCCGATATCGGTGTAGAGGCGCGCGGTTATCGCGTTATAATTGCCGGTACTCAAGTGCAAGTAGCGATTTATTCCATCGCCTTCACGGCGCACGATCAGGCACAGCTTGCAATGTGTCTTCAAGCCAATCAGGCCATAAACGACATGGACGCCGGCGTTTTCCAGTGCGCGCGCCCACTCAATATTGCTCTCTTCGTCAAATCGCGCTTTTAGTTCCACTAACACTGTGACCTGTTTGCCATTCTCGCGGGCGCGCATGAGCGAGCGCACAATCGGCGGGTTGGGCCCCACGCGATAGAGCGTTTGCTTGATTGCCAGAACGTCCGGGTCGGCGGCGGCTTCTTCGAGAAAATCTACAACGGGACCGAAGCTGTCATAGGGATGGTGCAGCAGAATATCGTGGTGACTAAGTGAATCGAAGATCGATTCGTCTAGATAGTAGCCATCAGGAATCGCTGGCTGAAAAGGCTTATCCTTCAAGTCCGGGCGCTCCAATTTGTGAAGCTGCCACAAACTGCTGAAGCCAAGCGGCCCATCGGTAGTGTAGATATCGTATTGGGTGAGCTGCAGATTGGTAATGAGCGTCTTGCGGATATCGTCAGGCGTCTCTTCTACGATTTCCAGTCGTACTACTGAACCGAAATGGCGCTGGCGCAAATTTTCTTCCATGGTGAGGAGCAAATCGTCGGCTTCCTCTTCCTGTATTTCCATGTCGGTGTTGCGCGTCACCCGGAAAGGATAGCTGGCAACGATCTGCATGCCAGGGAAAAGTCGATCCAGGTTGGCAGCAATGACTTCTTCCAGCCACACGAACTTCTGCTCGGCCGGTGCTAGAAGCTCATCAGGATCGATTGGTTTGAGCGGCACCAGCCGCGGCAGGATGGCGGGCACCTTGACCCGCGCGAAATTGGTCTTTTCCGTTTCAGGATCGCGCACCACAACTGCCAGGTTGAGACTGAGATTTGAGATGTGGGGAAACGGCCGGCTGGGATCAAACGCCAGCGGCGTCAGGACAGGAAATATCTCACTGTCAAAAAAGGTACGGAGCTGTTTTTTTGAGCGATTGGGAAGGCTACTATAATTAAGCACATGGATGCCGCCTTCCTCCAATTGTGGGTGCAGGTCGTTCTGCCAGATGGCAGTTGCCTCTGCGTAAAGTTGGGTGACCACACGATGGATGGCTACGAGCTGCTCACGCGGTGTCAGCCCGTCTGCTTTGGTATCCGTGATGCCTAATAAAACCTGCTGTTT
The DNA here is from genome assembly GCA_046259695.1 of Promineifilaceae bacterium (SeqCode). Taxonomy (GTDB): domain Bacteria; phylum Chloroflexota; class Anaerolineae; order Promineifilales; family Promineifilaceae; genus JAACFF01. Next base: position 2,166 of record JBJYWX010000617.1, read on the forward strand.
GAGCCCCGATACACGGACCATGAAGAATTCGTCCATGTTGCTGGTGAATATCGCCAGGAATTTAACCTGCTCGAGCAGGGGATGATCGGCGTAGCACTCGTGGAGGACGCGGCGATTAAACTCAATGTGGCTTAATTCACGGTTTATATATAGGCTGGGCTTGGTAAGATCGATATGCTGGGCAGGCACGCTCTGGGCCACACGCCCGTTGTCTGAACCTTCACTTTTAACGGTGGGGGTTGATTTATTCATAATGCCTGCGCCTCTAAACTAAATAAATGGAACGTCTTGCTGAATTCTCATTGTGGGCTGTTAGTATCTTATGAAAACATTATACCTGATAATACTCATCTTGCTGACAACCTCATGCAGTGCTGCTTCGATACCTCAAGAATCGGCCGCCGAGTCGCAGCCAACGGTACCGCCCGCATGGCTGACCAGGCCGCCCACGCCGGTCATTGCGGGAAACGATGAACATCAGTTACGCGAAACTGACACCAGCACCAGTTCATCAGCTGCCTCCGCGAGCTCCCTGGAAGCAACTGCGACCGCACTTCCCGAACCCGAGCCATCTCCTACCACCGCGTTCCACCTGCCGCGCTTATTCGGGCGCCAATGGACCCTGTCGGCGGATTCAGGTGTGCCGGAGGCATATATCGCGCGGGCACGCAAACTGGCGAATGACCGCCCCGATGATTTCCTTTGGGTGGAACCTGGCAGCGTGCCGACCGACATTACGCTGAAGATAGGTGGCCGGGAGCCATTGGGCGACTGGCTCTACATCGTCACCGCCGCATTCCCGACGCTAAAGGATGAGATATCCGTCGCGGAGCTGCGTGCAGTATGGGCAGGGGAGCAGGGCGCCGGCGGACCGCTTCTCGTTGGTGAAAACACACTGCCCGCGCTGCGCGCTTTATGGGGCGCGCCGGGCGAAGGCGTCACTGCGGTTGATGAGAATAACCTGGCAGGAGCAGTATGGGAGCAGCGGCCGGCGCTGGCTATCATGCCGTTCGAAGCCTTGTCGCCGGAACTGAAGCTGCTGGCTCTAGATGACCAATCCCCGTTACAGCCCGAATTCGACCAGAATACCTATGCCCTGCGGCTGCCGGTTGGGTTAGAGGGTGAGCGAGAAGCGCTGGCGGCCTTCCTGGGTGCCTGGGATGGCCCGCCGGCCAATTTCAATCCCGATCACCTTACGAGGCTGGCTATGACCGGCGTTACGGCACTGGTACGCGCTACGGCGGCGCAGATGGAGATTGATGGCATATTGGCGCCCGCCAGGGATGTCGGACCGGTACTGCGCGACGTGGATATCGCGCATATCAGCAACGAAATCTCCTTTGTTGCAGACTGCCCTGAACCAAGCCCCGTGGGCGGAACCTCGTTTTGCTCGCAGGATGCGTATTTCGCCCTGTTGGAGGAGATTGGCACCGATGTGGTGGAACTGACCGGCAACCATTTAAACGACTATGGCTCCGAGCACGTGCCGCGCACGATAGATATGTACGAAGCGGCCGGCATGTCCTATTTCGGCGGTGGACGAGACGCGGCTGACGCCCAACGAGCGGCGATCTTTGAGCACAATGGCAACCGGATTGCCCTGGTGGGCTGCAATTTCTTTGGGCCGGTCTATGCCTGGGCCACTGAATCCAGCCCCGGTTCGCGCGAGTGCGGTCCGGACTTCTTTGAACAGATTTCCCAGCTCAAAGAGGAAGGTTATGTTGTCGTAGCGACACAGCAGTATACGGAGTATTACCAGTACGAGCCGACGGCCGAGCAGCAGGCGGATTTCGAAGCCATCGCCGCGGCCGGCGCGGCGGCCGTTTCCGGCAGCCAGGGCCATCACGCCCAGGGTTTCGAGTTTTATGACGGCTCATTTATTCATTTTGGGCTTGGCAATCTGTTCTTTGACCAGATGGATATGCTCGGCACCAGACAGAGCTTTGTGGACATCTACAGCATCTACGAGGGGCGGCTGATCAATGTCGATCTATGGACCGGCCTGATCGAGGATTTCTTCATGCCCCGGACAATGACTGCCGCGGAGCGAGAAGAAGCCCTGCAAGCCGTTTTCCAGGCCAGCGGATGGTAATCTAGCGGCACGCTGTGTATGAATCGTTGTTGGGCTAATTGGGCAATATTGATATAATTCTTCCTGCCAAAACGGCCCTGTAGCTCAATTGGCAGAGCAGTTGACTCTTAATCAATTGGTTGAAGGTTCGAGTCCTTCCAGGGTCATGCCCCTATAATAGGTCAGAGACTGATTTCTCTGACCTTTTTCGTCTCTAACACGTGTGCGGGCTCAGAGATAACGGCTGTTTGCGCTTGTCTCGCTTGTCTGAGACAGTCAATGGTTATCGATTCCCGCTGGGACGAATTCTGGCTATGTCCGAATCTCTCCAGTTGGGCAGCAAATTGCCTCCTCCATCTGATTTCAGGAGCAGTGGTTTGAATATGAATTGATTAGGGCATAAGCTAAAGCTTATGGGATGTGAATAGGAGCGTCCACGGTAATGAACTGGCGCGCAATCTTGCTTACTTTTAGCCTCATTTTTTTGACTGCCTTTTTGTTCGTTGACCGGCCGGCAGTGGTCCTGCCCGTACATGCCGGACCGCTGCCGGACACGGGGCCATTCAGCGAGCAGAAAGGTGGCGCGGAACAGGTGGTCAGGGTCACCTTTGACGACCTGCGTACGGCCTACCGGGTCGCGGCTGCCATCGAACCTTTGGAAGCGGCATACGATCGTGGTTATTTGCTGCTGGCTGCCTCGCCCGAGGAAATGGCGCGATTACGCGCTTCCGGCTTGATGGTGACGGTCGATGAAGAATGGATTGAAGGGCGGCCGTTTCCTTACAGCGTATTGGGACTGGCTGGCGCAGAAGCGATCCCCGGCTACGACTGCTATCGCACGGTCGAGGAAACTTACGCGACGGCCGAAACGCTCGCCGCCGCCTTCCCCAACCTGGCAACCTGGAACGACGTGGGTGATTCCTGGGAAAAAACCCAGGACCAGGGCGGCTACGATATGCGCGTGCTCGTGCTGACTAACACGGCCGTGCCTGGCCCAAAGCCGAAGATATTTATTACAGCCTCGATCCACGCCCGCGAATATACGCCGGCTGAGCTGGTTACCCGCTTTGCCGAGCAGCTGCTGAATAGTTACGGCAATGATGCTGATATCACGTGGATCTTGGACTATCACGAGATTCACCTGATGCTGATGGCCAATCCGGACGGCCGGAAGTGGGCCGAGTTAGGGTACTGGTGGCGCAAGAATACCAACGAGGCGTACTGCAGCGCGGGTAGGCAAAGTCAGGGCGCGGACCTGAATCGCAATTTCCCGTTTCATTGGGGCTGCTGTGGCGGCTCCAGCGTCGACGAATGCAGCGAAGTATTTCGCGGAGCCGGACCCGCGTCAGAACCGGAGACGCAGGCAATTGTGGAATATATGCGGGCGAGTTTTCCTGACAGCAGAGGGCCTGGACCAGCAGATGCCGCACCTATCGCTACGCCGGGCCTCTACCTGGACATGCATAGTTCGGGACAGCTTCTTTTGTGGCCATGGGGGGACACGGCCGAGCCCGCGCCCAACGCCGACCAATTACAGACTTTGGGCCGCAAGCTGGCTTATTTCAACGGGCACTGGCCCACGCAGTCCATTGGCCTTTATCCTACCGATGGCACGACCACTGACTTTGCCTATGGTGAGCTGGGAATAGCGGCCTACACCTATGAACTTGGCACCAGTTTCTTTGAGCCCTGCACCTACTTCGAAAACACGTTGCTTCCGGCCAATATACCATCGCTGCTCTACGCCCTGAAAGTCGCGCGCGAACCCTATCGCACGCCGGCCGGCCCAGACATCCTCGACATCGCAGCCGGCAGCAGCGCTGAGGCGCCTGGCGTTCCGGCCGGAACGGTAATTGAAGTTTCGGCCGTCGTCGATGACAGGCGCTATAGTCCTGAAAATGGGATGGAACCGAGGCAGGCTATTGCCGGCGCCCGCTACAAAATTGATCTGCCTTTCTGGCAGGGTGGCGAAACGGGAGCCATGCGCGCCGTTGATGGTGTCTTCGATGACCCGCGTGAGGCGGTGACGGCTGAGATCGATACGACCGGCCTTTCGGCCGGCCGCCACACCCTTTTCCTCTCCGGCCAGGATGCGGCCGGTAACTGGGGAGCAGTCAGTGCCATATTCTTCTACCTAAACGAAGGAGAACCTCTGCCGCGTCTCTACTACTCGTATCTCAGTTTCTTGAGTGATGGTCGCAGCGGCACGCCGTAGCGCAGCAGATCATGTCCCTTGATCATGGAACTCGTCGAGGCAGCCGGCAGCCCATGTGGCATCGTCCTCGGCGATCAGCCGGTCGGCTTCCAGCGGACCCCAGCTTCCGGATTCATAGAAGCACAGGGGCGGCCCGTAGCCGGTATCCCATGCGGCGAGAATCGGATCGATAAGCTCCCAGGCCAATTCAATCGCGTCACCGCGGGTGAAGAGCGAGGCATCCCCCTTAATCACGTCGAGAAGGAGCCGCTCATAGGCGTCCGGGATGGCTGTGGGGCCAAAGGCATCATCATAATGAAATTCCATGTCCACGGCCCGCATGCGGGCCGTCGTATCAGGTACCTTGGCCTGGAATGAGAAATGGATACCTTCGTCTGGCTGGACACAAATCGTCAGGCTGTTGCGCGAAATATGCGCATCGGGCGGCATGGGAAACATGACATGGGGCGGTTCCTGGAAGAAGATGGAAATCGCGGTTGATTTTGCCGCCATCGCTTTGCCCGAACGCAAATAGAAGGGTACACCTTGCCAGCGCCAGTTGTCGATGAAGAAGCGTATCACGGCGAAAGTAGCAGTATCCGATCCTTTGCTGACGCCTTCAGCGTCGCGATAGCTGCGATACTGCCCGCGAACGGTGTTGTTGATCACATTTTGCTGTGTGATCGGGCGGATGGCCTTCATCACTTTGACTTTTTCGTTGCGCAAGGCGTCGGCGTCAAAGGAAGCCGGCGGTTCAGCCGCCACCAGCGCCAGCAACTGCAGCATATGATTCTGCATCATATCTCGCACCACGCCGACGCCATCGTAATAGCCTGCTCGATGCCCGACGTCTACCGTTTCAGCGGCCGTGATTTGCACGTGATGAATGTAATTCCGGTTCCAAACCGGTTCAAATAGCGAGTTTGCGAAACGGAAGACCATAATATTCTGCACCGTTTCTTTTCCAAGGTAATGGTCGATACGATAGACCTGGGATTCCTTCAAGACCTCAAGGACAGCTTCGTTGAGTTTGTGTGCCGAGGGCAGATCGTGGCCAAAAGGCTTCTCGATCACGACGCGGCGCCAACCTCGGTCCTCTGTGACCATGTTAGCCGCGCCGAGGTTGGCAATGGCGCTTTCATAAAGGCGGGGCGCAATGCTCAGGTAGTACATGCGGTGCGCCAGATCGACTTCCTCTTCCGCCTCACTTAACATGGCGTCGAGGCGTTCCAAGTCGCCGAGTTGGGTGAGATCGCCTGGAAAGTAGGAAACATGCGTGATGAATGCTTCCCACTCGTCCATATCGTAATCGAATCTGGCATACTCGCGGCACGCCACGCCCAGGCCATCGCGGAACTCCTCATCTGACATTTTGCTGCGTGAGACGCCAACAATACGCCATTGATCCCAAAGCCTTTTCTTGCGCGCCAGATGAAACAGGGCCGGGATAAGTTTACGATGTGTCAGGTCGCCCGATGCCCCAAAAATAACGATCGTGGTGATATGATTCATAATTGGTTCTGTTAGCCTTGTTTTGACGTTCCCCCGCACTGAGGAAAGGGCCAGACTCGTTTTATCTTACAACTCCGGAAAGGTTTGGTCTACAAAAAGCCGCCCTGTCTCAGGTGCTGCGCGCCAGCGAGTTTTACGCAATATTCGCGCCCGCGGACTTTATTTCACTCTTCTTAACTGCTATTATACTTATGTTAGCTGTCTACTTGACTGGCAGGAGGCAATGAGCATGAATCGCAACCAAAAAGGTCGCGCGGCGCGCGCGATCGTTATTCCTTTTATACTCTTAATGCTATTTGGCCTGCTCGTTGGTGCCAGCCGGCAGACGATAGCACAACAGGCATTACCTGACCCAGCTCCGGGCGGCGTTGGCCAGAAGCTCTGGCGCTTGGAATCGGGAGAAGACCAGGCAGTCCCTGAGGATTATTATCTTACCTACAGCAATGCTTCATATGGTGTGGCTGCCTCGCCAGCCAGCAGCGACTTGCAAGGCATCTTTTTTTCCACGGCCGATAGCATGATCTCAGAGGGGTATCCTGCCCAGAATTTTGGCGCTGAGATTGACATGTGGACCGGTTATTGGGACACAGTTATCGACGTAGAAAAGGCACGCAGCCTGGTGCGATTCAATGTCAACAGCATCCCAACCAATGCTACTGTTACCAGCGCGACGCTCTACCTGGACATGATGATCGCCCTCGACTCTTCGATCAATGCGACGCGCGACGTTTACACGCATAAAATTACGGGCAACTGGTCTGAAAACACGATCACGTGGAACAACGCCCCGACGTTTGACGGCACGGCGGAAGGTTCAACCGCCATTCAGAACGGCGCCTATGGAGAGTACAGTTTTGATATAACGAACATGGTCGCCGATTGGGTGAGCGCTCCTGCCAGTAACTATGGCGTGCTGCTCATCGGTCCGGAGTCGATTCTTGGAGGCAGCATACGTGGATTCGCCACGAAGGAAAACGGGACTGGGAATAAGCCGCGTCTAGAGGTTGAGTATGAGCTGGCGACTTCAACGCCAACCAATACACCAACAGAGACAGCGACGCCAACCATCACCAGCACACCGACAGAGACGGCGACGCCTACTATCACCAACACCCCGACAGAAACGGCGACGCCCACGGAGACCCCAACGCCGTCGCAAACACCGACAGAGACAGCCACACCGACGGTTACATCGACGCCCACTAATACCGCGACACCGACAAATACGCCCGAGCCTATCGAGGCATTCGCCTATTTGCCGGTAATTGCGGCTCAATATCCGGCTATCTCCGGCTTTGTGGTTGACCAGGCCAACCAGCCCCTAGAGAACGTCCTGATCCAGACCGACATCGGCCCTTCCACCACAACAGATGCCTCGGGCTTCTACATTTTCACTGGTTTGGACAGCGGCGACTACGTACTGACACCAATTCTGGAAGGATATATATTTGCGCCTGAAACGCGAACAGCATCGATTCCCGGTGGCGCGAATTTGCAGAACTTCGTAGGCGAGCAGCTGCCGCCGACGGCGACGCCGACCGCTACCGATACGCCGACGCCCACTTTGACGCCAACGATTACGCCAACGGCAAGCCTCACACCGACGCCGACAAACACCCCAACGGCCACCAACACGCCGTCGGTTAGCTGCAGCAATATCATTGTGAACAGTGGTTTTGAGAACAGTACTGCCTGGCAGTTCCCTATTACCTATTACTCCGCCAGCTATAGCACGGTCCAGCAGCACAGCGGCGCGCGCTCGGCGCGAACCGGTATCATCAACCCGGCCAGTAATATAGAGAGCTCGTCGTCCGTGCTGCAGCAGGTCACCATTCCTGCGTCGGCGACCCAGGCTACCCTAGAGTTCTGGTTATTTACCCAGAGCAGTTCGCCGCCCTATGTTACATCGTTTGACAGCGACATAGATTTGTCACCCATGTCGGCCGATATCGACGACGATCGCCAAGTGGTGCTTATCGTGGACAATAACCTGAACGAACTCGGCCGTCTGGTCGCGACACGGCTGAACGAACAGTATTGGAAATTTGAAAGCCATGACCTGATGGCATTTAAGGGTCAGACTGTCAACGTCTACTTTGGCTCTAATAACAACGGTGCCGGCGGCGTGACAGCCATGTATGTTGATGACGTGAGTCTCACGGTCTGCAGCCCGTAATTAACAGGGCCGGTTACTTTAAAATACCAAACGGCCTGCCGCAGCGCGGCAGGCCGTTTTCTTTTTCGGCCGACATCTCCTAAACCAGGCCAGCCCGCCAAACGGGGAAGCGCTCTCCATTTTGCAGAAAGCCAAATCGGTCATACAAGCGCTGAGAGATTGTATTGTCCGCCTGGGTATTGAGGGTAGCCGTGGTTATGCCCAGTCGCTGGTAGCCGCTCAGCGTGTAATGGAGAAGGGCTGTGCCAATGCCGCCTTGCTGCAGCGCAGGATCAACCGCAATGCGCGCCAAGTGGGCGCCGCGGCGAGAACTGGAGCTGAATTGGAAGGCGACTACCCGCCCTTCAAGACAAGCTACATCAAAGGACAGTGACTGCTGGTGGGCAAGCGCCAGGCCATGGGCGCTGTGCCGCCAGAGGGGATCAAAAGCGCGGCTCTCAATCGCGGCGAGCGCGGTGAAGTCGTTACTTTCGACCGGCCGGAAAGTCAAGCCAGCCACCTCTTTTGCCGCAGGGATAGCCATATCGCTCTTGACGTAGGTGATAACCTCGTTGACCCGCTCAAAGCCCAGGTCAGGCAGCCATTGTTCGGGCCACTCTTCCAGCAACAGCCAGGCGATTTCGCTCACGCCCTCCGCGCGAAGCGGCTCGGCAATACGGGCGAACATGGCGCCCATTTGCAGCGGGCCGTCGCTCTTTCGCATGACGGCCGCCAGCCGCACCCAGGCCGCTGGCGGCGGGTCCGGCGCAACGGCAAGGCAGGCACGCATGTGATCTCGTGGCCCAAAAAGAGGGCCACCGAAACTCCTTCTTGATTCATTGTCGTTATCGTCTCGAATCACGACAAAGCTGTTTGCTCCAAGCCACTCGCCGGGATAATGCCAATCAGCGTGGATGTGTGAAAATGGCGCCTCGCGCAACAAACGCATGATGGCCGGGGCGTCGCTGTCTTTAGCTACCTGCACCCCATCGGTGCCCTCACCAGCCTTCAGCCGGCGGTTTGCGCTTTCCATAACGCTATTGTACACTACTGCGACTGGCAAAAGCAGCCATGAGATCTACTAGCTCATAGCAATTGCAGAAAGATAAACCCTCTGTCATAGAGAACAGAATATGGGTAACAGTCAGGGACGAGAGCGGCAGCTGGAAAGCACATTAGCCAACTTAAACAAGCGCTTTGGGGAAGGTATTATAATGCGCCTCGGAGATGCTTCGCATATGCAGGTGGAGACGATACCAACAGGGTCGTTGTCGCTGGATATCGCGTTG
>JBJYWX010000618.1:0-3601 GCA_046259695.1 Promineifilaceae bacterium (SeqCode)
ATCGGCCTGGGCGCCTGGACGCAGAATTGGCTGGGCAACTCCTCCCTGGCCTTGCCCTCCGTGATGGTGATGCTAATCTGGTTCCAAATTGGCTACCCTCTGGTGATATTTATGGCGGGCCTGCAGCGCGTTGATCCTCAAATCTACGAGGCGGCCAAGATTGATGGCGCCAGTGCGTTTCAGACTTTCTTTTACGTCACCATACACATGATCCGGCCGGAGATCGCCGTTGTCGTGCTAACCACAATGATCGCCGCGCTGAAAACGTTCGGTCCTATTTATGCCATGACCAGCGGCGGCCCTGGCAACGCCACGACCGTTGCTTCCTACTTCGCCTGGAAAAACTTCTTCGAAATCTCCGACGTCGGCTATGGCTCAACGATTGCCACGGTCCTGACCGTTATCGTACTCGTGATGACTTTCTTCTTCCTCAGGGTACAAGAGCAGCAGGAGGTATAAAGATGAGTGCCATTACCGCACCACAGAGTTCAACCAGAAAGCTTCGTTCCGGCACGATAAGCAAATACATTGCCCTATTCGCCCTGCTACTACTGCTGTTGATCGTGCTCTTTCCCTTCTTTTTGATCGTGATCAATTCTTTCAAGACGGAAGCGGAATATTTAGCAAATGGGCCCTTTGCGCTGCCTGGAACAATTGATACCACGTCGCTGATGGCGACCTGGCAGAAGACAGGCTATACGACGAAGTTGTTCAACAGCCTGGTCATCAGCCTGACCACTGCGGTTCTTGCCGTCGCGCTTTCCGCGCTTAACGCCTTCGCCTTGGGCATCGGCCGCATCAAGGGGCGTGCTTTCGTCATGCTTTTCTTCTTGATGGCTATTGCCCTGCCGGTTGAATCGCTGGCTTATCCTCTTTACTATCTGTTCAATCAAATCGGCCTGTATAACACCCGCCTCGGCCTCATCTTAGCCACCACCGCCTTGCATACCGCCTTTGGCACATTTCTGCTCACTTCTGTGTTTGCTACCGTAAACAAGGATGTCCTGGAATCGGCCGTACTGGATGGCTGTAGCAAGCTGCAGCTCCTGCTCAGGGTTGTACTCCCGCTGAGCTGGCCGTCGCTCTCAGTCCTGTTCGTCTTTTTCTTTATCTGGACCTGGAACGACTTCTTTCTGCCCCTCATCCTGCTCATTTCAAATTCCAAACAAACAGTGCCAATCGCCATGGCCCTGGCGCGCGGCGAGCGCGGCATGGTGATAACGACCCAAAGCGCCGCGGCTTTCCTCGGCGTCGTGCCAGCGTTTCTATTCTTCATTATCTTTCAACGCACATTGACAAAAGGCATAATGTCCGGCGCCAGCAAATAAAAGGAGCCTACCGATGAAGTTCACTGACGGATATTGGCAATATCGTCCCGGCGTTACGCCTCACTTTCCCGTTCACGTTTACGATGTGGCAGTCGAACCGGGCGCACTTCTCGTTTACGGCACGACCCGGCGCTTGATTCAGCGCGGCGACGTGCTCAACATCGGCTTGCTGACCGTGCGTTTTTCCTCGCCGGCGCCTGACGTGATCGAGGTACAGATGAGCCATCACAAAGGCGTGCGGCCGTCCACGCCGGCATTTCAGCTCTATGAGCAGCAAGTCCCGCAGCTCTCGATCAAGAACGAGGAAACATTCGCCAGCCTTACCAGCGGTGGTCTTACCGTGCGCGTGGATAAGGGCGAGGATTGGCTAGTTGAATATATGAACGATGCCAAAGTCCTGACGCGCAGCGGTTGGCGCGGGATGGGCTACGTGGATACCCCAGACGGCCGCTACGTCCATGAGCAGCTTAACCTCAGTGTAGGCGAATACGTTTACGGACTAGGCGAACGTTTCACACCCTTTGTGAAGAACGGCCAGGTCGTCGATCTATGGCACGAAGACGGCGGCACAAGCAGTGAGCAGGCCTACAAAAATGTACCGTTCTACCTCAGCAATCGCGGCTACGGCGTCTTCATCAATCATCCGGAGCGCGTCTCGCTAGAAGTCGGTTCCGAAAAAGTCGAGCGCGTCCAGTTCAGCGTTCCCGGCGAATCACTGAACTACTTCATTATCAATGGCCCAACGCCCAGGGACGTGCTCTCGCGCTACACGGCGCTGACCGGACGCCCCGCCCTGCCGCCCGCCTGGTCATTCGGCCTCTGGCTGTCCACCTCGTTCACCACCAATTATGACGAAGAGACCGTCACCCGTTTCGTACAGGGCATGGCCGACCGCGATTTGCCGCTGCATGTATTTCATTTTGACTGTTTCTGGATGAAGGAGTTTCACTGGACAAATCTCGAGTGGGATGAACGCGTCTTTCCCGATCCCGAAGGGATGCTCAGGCGGCTCAAAGCGCGCGGCCTGCATATCTGCGTCTGGATCAACCCCTATATCGCGCAGCGTTCCGCGCTCTTTGACGAAGGCATGGCCAACGACTACCTGGTGTTGAAACCAAATGGCGACGTCTGGCAGTGGGATCGCTGGCAGGCCGGCATGGGACTGGTTGACTTTACCAATCCCGAGGCCTGCCGCTGGTTCGGGGACAAACTGCGGGGCCTGCTGGCTATGGGCGTAGACTCATTCAAAACAGACTTTGGCGAACGTATCCCAACGGATGTCGTCTACCATGACGGATCCGACCCGATCAAGATGCACAACTATTACACGCAGCTTTACAACAAGACCGTTTTCGAGGTCCTGGAAGAAGAACGGGGGCGGGGTGAAGCTATCGTTTTCGCCCGCTCGGCGACGGCCGGCGGCCAGCAGTTCCCTGTACATTGGGGCGGGGACAACACGGCTACCTTTGAGTCCATGGCCGAGAGCCTGCGCGGCGGTCTCTCGCTTTCCCTCTCCGGCTTTGGGTTCTGGAGTCACGATATCGGCGGTTTTGAGCTTACGGCCCCGGCTGAAGTTTACAAACGTTGGTGCGCCTTCGGCTTACTCTCGTCACACAGCCGCCTGCACGGCAGCGGTTCGTACCGCGTACCCTGGTTGTTCGGTGAAGAAGCCGTGGATGTGCTGCGCTATTTCACGCGGCTCAAGTGCCGCCTGATGCCTTACCTGTATGGCACGGCCGTCCAGGCCCACGAAAGCGGGCTGCCCACCATGCGCGCCATGGTGCTGGAATTTCCTGATGATCCCGCCTGCGGCACCCTGGACCGGCAGTATATGCTCGGCGATTCGCTGCTGGTGGCGCCGGTTTTCCGCCAGGATAATGTCGTTGAGTACTACCTACCGGCCGGGACCTGGACCCATTTCCTCAGCGGCGAAACAGCCGCAGGTGGATACTGGCGGCAGGACACGTATGATTTTCTCAGTCTGCCCGTGTGGGCGCGGCCAAACAGTGTTATCGCGGTTGGCGTAGAGGACAGCAGACCGGATTACGATTTCGCCGCCGATGTTACCTTTCACATCTTTAATTTGGATGACGGCCAGTCGGTTTCTACCACTGTTCCTACCGTGCGGGGGAAAACGGATGTGACCCTGCACGTCCACCGTGATGGCGAGACGCTGCAGATCGAAGCGCATGGTGCGAGCAAACCGTGGCGCGCACTGCTGAGAGGAATTAAAGATGTGACTTCCATCACCGGCGGCGCCGCCGAAGCTCACG
>JBJYWX010000619.1:0-21837 GCA_046259695.1 Promineifilaceae bacterium (SeqCode)
CTGTTTCGGCCTTGAGAGGGCCGCGTCCTGGGCCGCTAGACGAATGGGGCCAGGCAGGCGAGATTCTAACCTACGGCCATAGCGCTGTCAATTGCCGTGTGCCATTTTAATGGATTACATTACCATACGGATTAATGGACGAAAGCTCGCGCCAGGTCGACCTGGCACCCTGGTTGGGAGTCACCCTTCTGGCTCAGACTGCTTGGGGCGCCTACCCGGTATTGGCACGCTATTTGCAGACGGTAAGCGACCTGCCGAGCATGTCTATTTTGGCGCTTGGTAATCTCATTGCCCTGGTCGTTGTTGGTCTGGTCTTTTTACCGCGCATCCGGCCGGCGGACCTGATGACCCCTCGTTTGCTGCTGTTCGCAGCGCTTGTCGTCGCCCGTGGCATCTCGAATTTTCTGGCGGCGCGCTATACACTCGCGATCTATGTTCAGCTAATTACCTTACTGACGCCATTCATAGTGGCGCTCCTCAGCATGCTTATCTGGCAAGAGCGTCTACCGCGATTCACTGGGCGCGCTCTATTCCTTGGCCTTTTCGGTGTGTTGTTAATTATTGGCATAGATCTATTCGAAAAGCAGGGTATGCCCACGACCGATCGCACGGATTGGCTGGGTATTGCGCTTGCTGCCGGCAGCAGTCTAATGCTGGCGCTGTACATGATTGCCGTGCGTCGTTTGACCTTTTTTGGCGTTCGGGGCCAGGCGCTGCTGCTGACCCAACTGCTGGTGTTGTCAATGGCCAGTTTTGCTCTCAGCTACGCTCTCGGCGAGTCATGGCAGCAGTGGCGACATATTACTTTGGTGGATTGGTTTGTCTTTGCCCTGCTGACATTCGGCGTGCTCATAGGAGCAAACCTCTCGCAAATCGGCGCCATCCGGCACCTTGGAGCAGCCCTCGTCAGCAGCACCATGCCCTGGCGCCTGGTAAGCGCGCTGGCAGTTTCGGCGCTGCTGCTCAACGAGCACCTGAGTTCATTCTGGCAGTTTGTGGGCGTCGCCCTGGTTATGGGCACTATTAGCTGGTACCTGTGGGAGCAGCGACGCTGATGAGGCATGCTGCGCGGTTGGCCGCATTGTTCTATAATCGATCGTCCCGCAGCTTTCAACAGCCCGCTCCTGGCGACCCAAACTGTTGTTGTGCGCCTGAACACGAACGACTCTTCTTAGCGAATGGATTCTAGCCTGTGGAAACAAACTCATTTGACGGACTGAACGAAGCGCAGCGCGCCGCCGTAATGGCCGCGCCGGGTCCTGTCCTGGTGCTGGCCGGCCCGGGCAGCGGCAAGACGCGCGTGCTCACATACCGCATAGCTTATTTGATCGAGGTGTTGAAAATTCCGCCATGGGAGATTCTGGCGGTGACCTTTACCAATAAGGCGGCACGCGAAATGCGGCAGCGCGTGGAAACCCTGCTCGGCGCGCAGCCGCGCGGGCTCTCCATGGGTACTTTTCACGCGACTTGTGTGCGCATTCTGCGGCGCGAAACGGATAATCTGCTGCATTACGGCCGAGACTTTGTCATCTTTGACACGGCCGATCAGCTTCAGGTTGTCAAGCAGGCGCTGAAGGACCTGAACCTGGACGAGAAGAGATTCCCGGCCAACAAGATGTTGCACAATATTAGCAACGCGAAAAATGAACTTGTGACTCCTGAGCAGTACGCCGCGAGCAATTATGTGTCGGAGGTTACGCGCCGCGTCTACCAGCAGTACCAGGCCCTTTTGTGGGCCAATAACGCCATGGATTTTGATGACTTACTGATGAATGCGGTGCAGTTGTTCGAAGAGCGCCCGGATATTTTGCAGAAATATCAGACGCGCTTTCAGCATATCCTGGTGGATGAATTTCAGGACACCAATACAACGCAGTATACCTTACTGCGCCTGTTGGCTGCGCAGCACAGCAATTTGTTTGTGGTAGGTGATTCTGATCAATCGATCTACAAATGGCGGGGCGCCGACTTTCGAAATATCCAGCGTTTCCGCGAACAGTTTCCCGAAGCACAGCAGATTCTACTCGAAGAGAATTATCGTTCTACACAGATTATCCTTGACGTCGCGAAAGCAGTTATTAGGCCAAATCCGAATCGCGTACACAAGGAGTTGTTTACGCGGCGTACCGGTGGCGTACTGGCAGTCATTCATGAGGCATATAATGAATACGAAGAAGCCGACTATGTTCTAGACAAAATAACGGAGTTAATGCTGCAAGGGTATTCAGGTGGCGAGATGGCCGTGATGTACCGCACCAACGCTCAGTCTCGCGTGCTGGAGGAAAGCTTTCTGCGGCACGGGCTGCCTTATCGCGTGGTTGGCGCGACTGAATTCTATAAGCGGCGCGAAGTGAAAGACGTTCTCGCCTATTTGCGCCTTGTCCATAATCCGGCCGATTCGGTTAGTTTCAGCCGGGTAATCAACGTGCCTCCACGCGGCATTGGAACCAAGACGCGGGAGGAACTGCTTCAGTGGGCTGCGGTGAATGAATGGCAGCCAGGCGAGGCACTCCTGCGCCTCAGGCACGATCCTGATTTGCCCCATACCTTCAGCGGCCGGGCGCTTAGCGCGTTGCAGAAATTCGGGGAACTCCTGGAGGCCTGGATCAGATTGTCAGATTCAGTACCAGTCAGCGATCTTATGGACGTGATACTGGAACAAACTGCATATAGGGAGTATCTAGATGATGGAACCAGCGAAGGCGAAGAGCGCTGGGATAATATTATGGAGCTTCGAAACGCGGCTATTGAGGACGAGGGCAATACGTTAACCGATTTCCTGGAGCAGGTGGCACTTGTATCGGAAACAGATAATCTGGAAGATGCCGCCGGCGCGACGACCTTGCTGACCCTGCATGCGGCAAAGGGGCTTGAATTCCCGATCGTTTTCTTGACTGGCTTGGAAGACGGGCTGCTTCCGCACAGCCGCTCACTTGACGATGGCGAAGAGCTGGCCGAAGAGCGGCGTTTACTCTATGTGGGTATTACGCGCGCCAAGGATCACCTTTTTCTGAGTCATGCCTTTCGCCGCTCGTTCTATGGTGACAGTTCGGTGAGTGTACCATCGCGCTTCTTGGGTGATATTCCTCCCGAGCTGACAGAAGGAAGCAGCCTTTCTGTGCGCCGCCGCGACAGTATTGGCCGCGCCAGTAGTTGGCCAGAAAGAAACACGCGTCGCGAGGGTAGGCGTGCCCCGTCCGTTTGGGGGCCGGGGCAGACTCTCCAGGGCGAGCGAGGTCCGGCCAAGCGAATGCCGCTGCCTCGCGAGGAAGTACAGGAACTGGGGGATCATTCTCCCGCTGAACTCCGTTACCGAACCGGCCAGCGCGTGCGGCACGCGCGCTTTGGTGAGGGCACGGTTATTGAAAGCAAGACTACCGGAAGTGACGAGGAAGTGACTGTTGCTTTTGCCGGGGAAGGGATAAAACGGCTCGCGGCAAGCTTTGCCCGACTGGAGATTATCGATTGACAAGTCACAGGCGCCGAGCGCTGAGAGTTTGTAAGAGATGCACTATTTGATCGACGGGCATAACTTGATCGGCCGTATGCCAGACATCGCCCTGGAAGATGTGCAAGACGAAGTAGAGCTTGTCCTGCGCCTTCGCAGTTGGGCAGCGGGCGCACGCAGCCGGCGGGTCACAGTGATTTTTGATCGCGGCCTGCCAGGAGGAGTGGATCGTACGCTGTCAACGGGCGACGTCAAAGTCGTTTTCGCGGCACAGGGCCAGTCGGCCGATCAATTGCTCATTAATCGCATTCAACGAGCCAGCAGCCCAGGAGAATATACTTTGGTTAGCAGCGACTTACGTATCGTACGTGAAGCACAAGCCAGACGTATGAACGTGATTAGATCGGAGACATTTGTTTCAAGGCTGGTGCCGGCGGAAAAAAGCAGCGTAGTGAAACCCGCACCAGGCGATGGCCCTGTCTTAGATGATGACGAGCTAGCCATGTGGCTCAGTCTTTTTGATGTGCCTGATGAATCGTAAAGTAGGAACAAAGAAAAAGACTCAGTGATTACGAACACTGAGTCTGTACGGAATTCCCCTCTCCCAGTCAGCTACTGCCTGTATCCAAAAGCCTTGGACCGCTATTTACTTTCAATAGCGTGACGCACAGAAGCTAATATGGTTGCGGCGCAGCGATGTCGCGGCTCCACCAACAGAGATGGTTCCAAGCAACGGAAGTGACATCGCTACTGCTCCACTTCAAATTGTAAGTGAGGTGAGACCGGCGGCAAAGTGACAAATGTCACCGCAAAATGAGGATGAAAATCACGTGTTCTCGCCGATCTTGGCTGCCAGGTGAATGTTGGTTAAGCTAGTAGACAACTAAGAAGAAATGATGTACGATATACCCAAGCTAAGTCAGGTTAGAGGAACTCCTCCCCCCAAACTGGCACGAGAGAAACGCGACTGGAACAACCCTGACTTTGCCTAGACTAATACTCGCCCCTCCCTCGAATAGAGTATTAGTTGTCTTGGCTTGAAGCACTGCCCTCCTGGTGCAAAAGCCGTCAAAACCGCCCTTTCGGGGGCGGTTTTTTATTTTCTGGCTGTCTGATGCGGGGAAGTATACGCGAAAGGCCACCGCCGCCGGTGATTGCGTTGTGGAGTGCAGACCTTTACTTATCGATTAAGCATCTGGGGCAATCCCACGAGATCGCCAACCAAGACCTGCCTTTCCATCATTCAAATAGTTTGACTCACGACGCCTATCCACCGTGGCGATAGCCTACATTCATCATAGCAGAAAGTGAGGCGCAGCGATAGAGGCAAATTGAAAGTACCGTGCATCTGTCAAGGCCGGGTAGTGGTGTCCGACCTGGACAGTTCGTATAGTTCCACAAGTGTACCGCCGGTACCCTTAGGATGGATAAATGCAAGCCTGATGCCATCGCGGCTGGTGAGCGGTGTCTCGTCGATTAGCGGTATACCATATTGGCGCAGCCGTTCGAGCACGGCATCAAGATCCTCGACCTCCAGGCATAAATGATGCAAACCGGGACCACGGTTTTCCAGAAAACGCGCTATGCCGCTGTCCTCAGTTGTCGGTTCCAGTAGTTCAATGCTGCTGTCCCCAACGGGCAAGAATGCAATGCGTACGGCCTGTTCCGGCACCTCTTCGATTTTGCTGACTGTCAGCCCAAGGGCATCGGCCCAAAATGTAGCCCCTTCTTCCAGTTCGGGAACAACGATGGCGATATGGTTGATATTCGTGACCATGTTCACTTGATTGGTTAAAGCAGTGTTTTTACGGCCTATGCTTCACAGGTCAAACTGAGGTTGATATTCGCCCCATACTTGGCGCAAGGTGCTGCATATTTCGCCCAGCGTCACACCCTGCTCGACGCAGGTGATGATGAGGGGCATCAAATTATCGCTACTCCGGGCGGCCGTTTCCAGACGGCCCCGCAGCTCGGCAACTTTTTGATTATCTCGTCGCGCGCGCAGCTTAGCAAGCCGGCGGCGCTGGTCAGCTTCGATTGCCGGGTCTAATCTCAGTGTCGGAATATGCAGTTCTGCCTCTTCTTCGACGAATCGGTTCATGCCGACGGCCGTCGCCTTGCCGGTTTCCAGGCTGCGCTGGAACTGATAAGCTGCTTCCTGGATCTCGCGCTGAATATAGCCATTCTCGATAGCTGCCAGTGTGCCGCCCATGTCCGCAATCGTCTGGATGTAGGCCTGGGCTTCTTCTTCCAGAGCATCGGTCAGCGCTTCGATGGCGTATGAACCGCCTAACGGGTCGATGAAATCGGCCACGCCGCTCTCGTAGGCAATAATTTGCTGTGTGCGCAAGGCGATCTGGGCTGCCTCGGCCGTTGGTAGAGCAAGGGCCTCGTCGCGGCTGTTGGTATGCAGGCTCTGTGTCCCGCCGAGCACGGCCGCCATCGCCTGCAGTGCCACACGGACGATGTTATTGTCCGGCTGCTGCGCCGTCAGTGTGCTGCCCGCCGTTTGGGTGTGAAAACGCAGCATGCAGCTGCGCGGTTCTTGCGCGCCAAACTTCTCGCGCATGATGCGCGCCCAGAGGCGGCGCGCAGCCCTGAACTTGGCTATTTCTTCCAGGAAGTTGTTGTGCGCATTGAAGAAAAAGGAAAGCTGTCTGGCGAAGCGATCGATATCGAGGCCGGCGTCCAGTGCCGCCTGGACGTATGTGATGCCGTTGGCCAATGTAAAGGCAATCTCTTGCGCAGCCGTGCTGCCCGCCTCGCGGATGTGATAGCCGGAAATAGAGATGGTGTTCCAGTGCGGGATTTCACGGCTGCAGAATTCGAAAATATCTGTGATAAGGCGCATCGAAGGCTGGGGCGGGAAGATGTACGTGCCGCGAGCGATATATTCCTTCAGGATGTCGTTCTGGATCGTGCCACGTAAAGCGCTCATCGGTACGCCCTGCTGCCTGCCTATGGCAATGACCATTGCCAGGAGAACAGCGGCCGGGGCATTGATGGTCATGCTGACACTTACTTTGTCTAAGGGAATGCCGTTGAGCAAGAGGGCCATATCATCCAGCGAAGGAATGCTGACGCCTACTCTTCCTACTTCGCCTATGGCAAGGGGATCATCCGCGTCGTAGCCGATCTGCGTGGGCAGGTCGAAAGCAACGGAAAGGCCGGTCTGGCCCTGGCTGAGAAGGAATCTATAGCGTTCATTCGATTCTGCGGCCGTGCCGAATCCGGCGTACTGGCGCATGGTCCAAAGACGGCCGCGGTACATCGTAGGCTGGACACCGCGCGTGAAGGGATATTCGCCGGGAAATCCTTGCTGCGCCAAATAGGTCTCGTCATCCCCAGGCGGCGTATAGAGTCGTTCTACAGCGATGCCTGAGGAAGTCTCAAACTGCTCTTCGCGTTCCGGATGTTCCTGCAGAAGGGGATCAACTACTTCTGCTTCCCAGCGGGCCTTTTCGTCTTGAATACTCATTCTCAGCTGCCGTACCTCCGTTGTACAGGGCGCGATCGATGCGGTTGCCGTGGAGGGAAGGATAGCACGTTCAGGGCTCAGGCAAAAAAGAATAGAGACGGCCGCGCTGCGGCGTCTGGACCGTTCTGCTGTAAGGAGTAGGAACAGTTTATTTCTCGCGGGGAAATATGTGAAGGAAATAAGAAGGGTATTCAGAGGGTTTCTTCGCCAGCTATAATATCATTGTACTTATTACGGGCGTACAGATGCCCGAAACAATTTATCCGAAGTCCTCCTTTTTCTCCTCTTCCCGAAAAAGGCCCCGCAGAAGCCGGGGTCTTTTTCGTTTAGGCGTTATACTCTATATGGAAGGGTGTGAGCCGGCGCATTAGAGAGATTTTAGGGAGGCGCGAATGCAGTACGATCTGGTCATTAAGAATGGTACCGTTATTACCCCAGAGACAACTTTCTTTGCGGACGTGGCCATCGCCGGCGAACAGATTGCTGCCGTTGGCGCCAACTTGTCGGGCATAAGAGAAATTGATGCAGCGGGCAGATACGTCTTGCCCGGCGCGGTCGACATGCACGTCCATTTGCAGATGCCGATCGGCCGTTTTGTTTCCTCAGACGACTTTTTCAGTGGCACGCGTGCGGCGGCGTTAGGCGGCACGACAGCCGTGGTCGATTTTGTCGAGCCACATGGCCAGGAGTCGATGATCGATGCCCTGGCCGCGCGCCGCGCCCTCGCCGACGATCACGTTGCCATTGATTACGGCTTGCATATGACCATTGGTCCGGCTGAGATCGCGAAACTGGACCAGGTGCCCGAGGCTTACGAAGCGGGTTGTGGCAGCTTCAAACTCTACATGGCTTACGGTCTGCGTCTCAATGATGGTGAACTGCTGCAGGCACTGGAAGCCGTAGCCGGCGCAGATGGCCTGGCCGTGGTGCATGCTGAAGACTGGGACATTATTTGCACCCTGGTTGCACGAAATCTGGCCGCGGGTAATGTGCTGCCGCACTGGCATCCGCGCAGCAGGCCGGCTCCGTTTGAGGGTGAGGCAGTGGCGCGTGTGGTGGAGCTGGCAGATTTCACCGGCGCTAATGTGCATGTCTTTCATGTAACTTGTGAAGCGGCCGTGCGAGCAATCACGGCCGGCCGGCGCCGCGGACTTCCGCTGACCGGCGAAACGTGCCCGCAATATTTACTGCTCACACAAGAAGCCTATGATGCGCCTGGCGTAGCAGGCGCCCTGCCTGTTTGCGCGCCACCCATTCGCGAAAAGGCGGAACAAGATGCCTTATGGCGTGCGCTCTCCCGCGGTGAGCTGCAGGTGGTGAGCACGGATCACTGCCCGTTCACCATCGCCGAAAAGGCAACGGGGCTGGATAACTTTAGCGCGATTCCGGGCGGTGTGCCTTCCATTGAGAGCCGTCTTGCAGCGGTTTATGCTTTTGGCGTCGGCCGGGGCCTTTTGACACTCAACCAGTGGGTAAGCGCTTGCTGTACGGCGCCGGCGCAAATCGCCGGCTTCCGGCGCAAAGGCAAGATACTGCCGGGCTATGACGCGGACCTGGTTATCTTCGATCCGGAGCGCGAATTGACCCTATCTGTCGACACGCTGCACGAAAAGGTTGATTGGACGCCTTATGAAGGACTCCGCGTGCGCGGCTGGACGGACACGACTATTTCTCGTGGTCAAGTGATTGTGGCGGCGGAGGAGTTTCTTGGGAAGGCGGGGTACGGCCGGTTTGTGCCGCGCTCCGGACCTATTCGAAAAGACAACCCGTTTCAATAAATAGTGGGCCATGAGGGACTCGAACCCCCGACCAAGTGATTAAAAGTCACCTGCTCTACCAACTGAGCTAATGGCCCGTCTGTGTTCCGCATTATATCATGTGTTTCATTGACGAAACAATTTGCCAGCCGTATACGGCAAAGCCTTCCCGGTGACGGTCACAACGTGCGCGATAAGCGTTGCTAAACTGAGCGTGAATGGCGTTTGCGCCCCTATTTTCGCTAGTCTATAATCGCCGCTTATGGGTACGGATAAACAGTACTTCTCTTGGTTTGTTCGAACCCTTATATGAAGAAGGTAACTGCTTCATGGCAACAGCCGATATCCCGCCAGAAGGGCCAGAACAGGCAACTCACATAATAGCTGAACAAACTGCCCAAACAGAATTTCGCCAGCCTCCAGAGGTCTTTATTCGCGAGATTGTGGAGACGTTGCTGCTTACGTTCTTTATCTTCTGGCTGGTGCACAGCCTCGTCGGTCGTTATCGTATCGACGGCAGCAGCATGTATCCCACGCTGCAGGATGGCGAATATCTGATTATCAACAATATGACCTACCTGCTTGATGATCCGGAGCCGGGAGACATCATTGTCTTTCGCCACCCGCGTAATGAACTAAATCTAATCAAGCGTGTGGTTGGCCTGCCCGGCGATAATGTACGCATTGAGAACGGCACGGTTTGGGTTAACGGCGTGGCCCTGGACGAACCTTAT
Organism: Promineifilaceae bacterium (SeqCode); assembly: GCA_046259695.1. Taxonomy (GTDB): domain Bacteria; phylum Chloroflexota; class Anaerolineae; order Promineifilales; family Promineifilaceae; genus JAACFF01. Next base: position 9,418 of record JBJYWX010000619.1, read on the forward strand.
ATCGCTGATTCGCCCAATTACAATGGCAATTGGGATGTTCCACCGGACAATCTCTTTGTTTTAGGGGATAATCGCAATAACTCTAGCGATTCTCACTCCTGGGGCTTCTTGCCGGAGGAGAACCTATTGGGAAAGGCGCTTTTTGTCTATTGGCCGCCTGCCGATTGGGGAGAGGTTGGCCATCATGCTCAGGCGGCGCATTAGCGCAAGGAACTGATATGGCGGGTGATCAATGTGAAGAATGCCTGGTTGGCCGGTGCCATCCAGTTACGCTGCCCTACCTGCGCAAGTTCGGTCCCCACGTGATCGTGCTGCCCAATGCCCCGGCCCGTAAGTGTGATATGTGCGGCTATATTGACTTCCAGCCGGAATTCTTGATGACGATGCAAGTTATGTTGGAAGAGATTGCCAAAGAACAGCGGGCAAGAGAACAGCGCAAGCAGCCCCTGGCCGGCAGACGGCCCGGCTGGACGCCCGCGGGGCGCGACAGGTAACATTCCTCTTTGAAACAATTTGGTGCTAAGGCTTTGCCCCTGGAATAAGAGGCAGTCTCTCTTCGGTATCCTGCCTGCCGGCGACGAATGAAGGCTCGCGATCCCAGGTTTCATTCATTACGGCCGAAAATGGGACCGAAAGTTCGACACGAGATGCCCCGCTGTCATAACCGGCCACAAATTCAACCGGTACATAGAAGCTAGAGCCATAGAGCAGGCTGGATACCTCCAGATAAGTCGCGTAAAGCTTCAAGTCCCGATCAATCTCGTCCGGCCGGTAATGAAACGCCAACGCTTTTCCCAGAGACTGGCTGTCCGAAGTAAAGACATCGGTTCCTCGCCTAAGTTCCTTTTCACGCAGCATTTCCAGCGCAGTTTCATTCATGGGTCCAGGCTGGCGGTTTAACGACATTAGCTTACTCCATGCTCCTCTTCCTGCGATAGTTCTCTGCTCCAACCAACCGCACCGGCGGCCGTTCGAACGTGCTTGCTATTATAGCCAGAATTTGTAAGTGATACACTCTATTGGGTTATGAAGTAGGGCTGGGGACGAGCGTGGGCGGCGTGGTGGCCGTTGCGGTTGCCGTTTCTGTCGGCTGCGCCGTGGGACTGCCAATAGATAGGGTCAGTGCCGCCGGCTGGCTGGTAACTTCCCTGCTGTTGATAGCCGTGACGGTGATGATCGATTGCCCCGCTTCTTCGGGCGTCCATGCCTGGCGAACGACAACCTTATCACTCGGCACGATAGGCGGGATCTCCAGCAGCTCATTGTCAATACTAATCGTCACGGTCGTTACTTCATCTACGTCCGTAGCGACAATAACGAGGGTCAGTTCGTTTCCGGCGATGGCACTGCTTCCTAACTGCGGTTCAACAATGGTCACCAGCGGGCCTGTTGATTCATACGACTCGCGGGTGGCGGCGGTAACCTCGCGCTCCGCTTCAGCCGTTGCGTTCTGCTGCGACAGGCGAGTTACCTGGAGATCGGTGTCGGCCAACTGCTCGCTCAATGCTACGCCTTCAGAACTGACGGTGGCGTGCGCGGCGTAAATGCTGGTCGCAGTTGCCTGGAGTTTGGATTGTTCAATCTCGAGCCGAGCCCGATCGGCCTCTAGGGCATCAACTGTTTCACTGCTGTTCGCCAGCTCATCACGCAGCGTCAATTGCCCCTGGAAGACGAAGAAAAAGGCCGCCAATAGCACCAACAACAGCATGAGCAGTGTCAGCGCCAGGGCGGTCAATGTGGTCGGTCGCATTTCTTTTTCTTCTTTTTAGGAACTGATGCCAATTGATGCTTTGAGCAATGAGTTAACGGACAATGATAACTTGATCTACCGAAAAGTATGCTACCCGAGGTTGGATCGGTGGTCAAGTGGTGTGGCCCGCCTGTACGGCGCCGGTATACTCCTACCTATCCGAACGACCGCGCGCAGCTAAAGGCCGGTTGATCCTCTACCCGGCGCGGCAGCGTACATCGCCCAATAAGCCGCCGATCTGTGGGAGAAAACAGTATGAAATCTTCTCGTCATATAGTTTCTTTGATTCTCTTGTTATCCTTCTTAACGCTCGCCTGTCGCTTCTCGCTGGAACTGCCCTGGGATGTCAACGTACCGGATGTCACAATCTCACAGGAAGATGTTGCTGCCGCGGCCACACGGGCTGCGATAGCCGCGGCGACAGCCGCAGTAGCAGTGGATCATGCAGGGCAACTGGCGGCCACAGCCGTCCTGCAGGGTGATAATATGGTCTCCACGGCCGTGGCCGGAGAAACGCTGCCAGACCTGGGCGCAGCCGTTGGCGCGACCGGATCACTTGAACAGAAGCTCAGCAACATCAGGCCTGACGCTAACGGCAACTTCACGATCACGCTGACAGATGCCGACATGGCTGAATACATTGCCGCTCAGGGTGGGGCGATTTCAAATACGGAGGCGGAAGTGGTTAATCTTGCTGTCGTGTTCTTGCCGCAGCATGTAGAGATAAGTGGCGATTTGACGCGACCGCTGCAGCTGCCATTGACCGTGCAACTGCAGCCTGTAGTTAGCGACGGCAAGCTAAGGTTCCAGGTGATAACTGCCAACGCCGGTCTTTTCCCTGTGCCGGCTTCACTGCTCTCATCGCTAGAAGTGGGCGTGAATGCCGCACTCAGCCAGGCCTTCAATAACCTGCCCGCTGGGGTCACCCTGGTGGACAGTGCGCTCGGTAACGGCAGCATTACCCTCCTGGGCCGCCAAAATTAGCCGCAACTTCACCCCTCAACCTGTCAAAAGCTGAGTGATTCCTCAGACAAGGCCCCTCCACGGCTTTGGATAGCTTTTGACAGGAAATATACCCTATAGTGCTGACGGTGCCGTCTTCGCGGCGGTAGTTAACGCTGCAACTATGGACTAAGGAAGGATAGATGGGTGTGAAGCAGAGCAATGAACCTACGTCTCGACTCAGCGGATTTTATAAGCTGCCCTTGAGCGAGCGCGTCGAGGTTGTGGCCGATTTCGCCGGTCTCACCGAAGACGAAAAACAAGTCCTGAGCGGAAGCGGCCTGACCGCCGGCCAGGCTGATATGATGATCGAGAATACGGTAGGCACCTTTGGGCTGCCGCTTGGCATTGCGGTCAACTTCCTCATTAACGACAAAGATTACCTGGTGCCCATGGCCGTTGAAGAACCTAGCGTACTCGCAGGCGTAAGCCACGCGGCCAAACTATTCCGCGCAGGCGGCGGTTTCCAGGCCAGTACCACGGAACCGGTAATGATTGGCCAGATCCAGGTCTTGGATATACCCGATCTGGACGCAGCCGCAGCGGCGATCGAAGCCAACAAGGAAGCGCTGCTGGAACAGGCGAACTGTTGCGACCGGGTCATAGTCGATCTAGGCGGCGGTGCGCGTGATATTATTGCCCGGCCGTTTCCACAGACGCCGGTTGGCCCCATGCTGATTGTCCACTTGCTGTTTGATACGCGGGACGCGATGGGCGCCAATTCGGTCAACACGGCCGTTGAAGCTCTGGCGCCGATGGTGGCCGACCTGACAGGCGGTCGCACCAGCCTGCGTATTCTTTCCAACCTGGCGGACCAGCGCGTTGCCATGGCCGAAGGCACTATTCCCGCAGCTATGCTCGATTCACATGGAATTCCCGGTGCCGAAGTGGCGCGCCTGATTGAAGAAGCGAATGCCTTTGCCGTCGTCGATCCTTACCGGGCGGCGACGCACAATAAAGGCATTATGAATGGTATAGATGCGGTCGTGATCGCTACGGGGAATGACTGGCGGGCGATTGAAGCCGGCGCACATGCTTTCGCCGCGCGTGACGGCCGCTACCAGTCGCTAACTGATTGGCACGTGGATGAAAACGGTGACTTGTTCGGCCGGCTGGTTTTGCCAATGGCTGTGGGCATGGTGGGCGGTGCGACGAAAGTTCACCCAACGGCAAAGGTAGCGATGAAGATCCTCGGCGTGAAGTCCGCCATGGAGTTGGCCGAAGTTATCGTCGCGGTTGGCCTGGCACAGAACCTGGCCGCGATAAAAGCGCTCTCAACGGTTGGCATCCAGCGCGGCCATATGCGCCTTCACGCGCGCCAGGTGGCTATGGCCGCCGGCGCCACGGGCGCACAGGTGCAGCAGATCGCCGATCAACTTGTGACCGAAAAACATGTAAATATCAGCCGCGCGCTGGAGCTGATGGCAGAGGACAATTGAGGTTGACGAGATGAATATGTATTCTCCTAAAGATGCGTTGATGAAGTCAGATCGCCCGGTGGGTATTGTTGGTTACGGTGCCTATGTGCCCCGATACCGCTTGCCGGCATCTGAGGTGTCCCGTATGTGGACTGACGGCGTGGGCGGTACCCCGATCAAGGAAAAGGCCGTAAGCGGGCTAGATGAAGATGTGGTTACCATGTCCATTGAGGCGGCGCGTGATACGTTAGCCCGCGCCCAAATTGACCCGCGCGAGATCCGCGCGGTCTGGGTAGGTAGTGAGAGCCATCCGTATGCGGTCAAGCCAACCAGCACCATAGTCGCTGAAGCAATCGGCGCTGTGCCCAATACCCAGGCGGCCGATTGGGAGTTCGCTTGCAAAGCAGGCACAGAGGCGATGCAGGCGGCGATGGGGTTTGTTGGCTCCGGCATGGCAAAATACGCGCTGAGTATCGGTATGGACACGGCGCAGGGCCGGCCGGGCGATGCCTTGGAGTATACGGCTGCGGCGGGCGGCGCCTCGATCCTAATCGGGCCGGCTGACGAAGCGGTTGCGATCATTAACGGTTCTTATTCGTTTGTCACTGATACGCCTGACTTCTGGCGCCGCGCGCATGCTAATTACCCCTCACACGGGGACCGCTTCACGGGTGAGCCCGCCTATTTCCGGCACGTCATGGGCGCGGCAGAGGCGATCATGGAGGCGATGGGCACAACGGCCGCCGATTACCAGTGGGCTGTCTTCCATCAGCCGAACGCTAAGTTCCCGCAGCGCGTAGCCCACATGCTCGGTTTCACACCGGAACAAATAGCCCCGGGCCTGCTCAGCCCCCGCATCGGCAATACCTACTCCGGTTCAGCAATGATCGGCCTTACCGGCATCCTGGATGTCGCTGAACCCGGCGATCGTATCCTGGTCGTCAGCTACGGTTCCGGAGCGGGCTCGGATGCTTTTGACATGCATACCACGGAGCGACTGGTCGACGTGCGTGGCCTGGCTCCCTCGACGGAGGACTATATCGCCCGCCGCACGGAGATTGATTACGCTACCTACACCCGTTTCCGCGATAAACTGAAACTATCCTGACCGGCTGGCAAAACTGAACGAGAAGAGTTTGTTTCATGACTGACGTTGCTATCATAGGCATTGGAAAAACTGATGTCCGCGAACACTGGGAGACCTCTATTCGCCACCTGGCATGGTATGCGATTGAAGCTGCCATGGATGATGCGGACACTTCGGAGATTGATGCGCTGTTCGTGGGCAATATGCTCGCCGGACAGTTGAGTAACCAGAACCATCTTGGCGCACTTATCGCCGATTTTGGCGGTATGCGCGGCATTGAAGCGGTCACCGTGGAAGCGGGAAATGCCTCTGGCGGTGCCGCAGTTCGCCAGGGCGTACTGGCTGTTAAAAGCGGCCTGGTGCAGACGGCGCTGGTGGTTGGCGTAGAAAAAGTAACGGACCAGACGGGCGCGCCCGTTACTTCGGCTCTGGCCTCAGGTCTTGATGCGGATTACGAAGCAGTGCATGGCCAGACATTGCCGGGCGCGGCGGCGCTGATGATGCGCCGCTATATGTACGAATTTGGGCTTGACCTGGCTGATTTTGCTGGTTTCAGCGTCAATGCTCATGCTAATGGCGCCGACAACCCGCTGGCGATGTATCAGAACAGGCTGAAGGCGGAACGCTTTGCAGGTGCTCCGCTGGTCGCCGAGCCGGTATCGCTTTTTGATGCCGCGCCGGCGGGGGATGGGGCGGCGGCTCTGATCATTACTACTGTGAAACGCGCGGCCGACATGGTGCCGCGTCCGATCGTGATCGCCGGTTCAGCACTGGCTACAGACACTATAGGTCTACACGACCGCCACGATATGCTTTACCTTACAGCAGCCGCACAGAGCACGCAAAAGGCGCTCGCGCAGGCAGGCCTGACGATTGAGGATATTGATCTTTTTGAACTGCATGACGCGTTTACGGTGATGGCGGCGCTTTCTTTGGAAGCGGCCGGATTTGCGGCGCGCGGTGAGGGATGGAAACTGGCGCGCGACGGCGAAATTGGTCGCGACGGCCGCATTCCCATCAGCACCATGGGTGGGCTAAAAGCGCGTGGTAATCCGGTGGGCGCGACCGGGGTTTACCAGGTTGTGGAAGTTGCGCAGCAGCTGCGCGGTGAGGCGGGTGCCTGCGGAATCGCCGGCGCGCGTACCGGTATGGCCCAGAATTTGGGCGGCACGGGGGCGACGGCCGTGACGCATATCTTGCGTCAGCTTTAATCGAAATGCCCTAAAAGCAGCGGTTTTAGGGCGAATCTTCCTCCATTTGATAGCTTTTGACAGTTTCTTACCCTCGCCTGGCAGGGAATGAGAGGGTATACGTGCATAATAGAAAATGTTGGCGCGCAACCAGCTAACAGCGCGTCATAGTGTTAGTAGCTTGCTTGAAGCTAGAGGTTAGATAAAGAAAATGGAACTATCACGTCACTGGCGTCTAAACCAACAACGATACAGCCTCGTCGGCGAAACGTGTGATAACTGCGGCGTAAAGCTATTTCCGCCGCGTGATGTCTGCCTTGAATGCGAGGCGCCGGCCCAGGAGCTTTTCACTTTCACCGGCACGGGAGAAGTTTTCTCCTACACGACCATTTATGATGCACCGGCCGGTTACGAGCACAATGCGCCTTATACAGTTGCCCTGGTGAAACTTGATGAGGGGCCGGTCCTGACCGCGCAGCTGACCGATGTAAATCGCGATGAAGTATACATCGGCATGCCCGTGGAAATGGTCACGCGTAAGCTGCGCAGCGACGGTGACGAGGGCATCATTATTTACGGATATAAATTCCGCCCTCAGGTGCAGCGGCAGCTCGCTTAATCCTGATAATCTAGCGTTTAGATCGAACGGCCTGGCTGGAAGATAGCCAGGCCGTTTTGGCATCTGGTAGCTGCGCCGTGAAATTGCCGCACTTCATCATGCAGCTAAATGCATCGTCTTGCAGCACAATTCAAATTTCTGCAAGCCATAAACAGTGACTACCAGGCTTCCTGACTTTCGTGATAAGGCGAGGAAATTCGACCACGCCGACGACATGGCCGCTTCTTGGCGAGCGGCTTGGCGCGTGGTGCGATAGGCCCATATAGCGCATTCTCCATTTAAGTAAGGCAGGCCACGTTCATTCAGAAGCTTGACGCGCTGAGGGAGTCTAGATATAATACGTTTAGTTTGTTCTAAACGTTCTGGTTATTTGTAATGAATCGTGAACTCGAAAAAGCTCGTGAAGAATTCGTCCAGGCGATGAGCCGCATCAGCCATTTTTGGGGCTTTCCGAAGGCGATGGGCGCCATCTATGGGGCGATCTATCTTTCATCGGAACCACTCTCGCTGGATGAGATTGTGGAGCAGGTGGGTGTGACCAAGGGGGCTGTGAGTACCCATGTGCGCGCGCTTGAACGGCTAGGCATGGTGCATAAGCAGATCCGGCTTGGCGATCGCAAGGACTATTACCTGGCCGAGGAGGATTTTTGGAAGGTGATTAAGAGCGTCCTGCGCGAGAGAGAGCAGCAGGAGTTTGACCTTGCCTTGCGCAACGTTAGCAGCAGTCTGGACATGGTGGATCAAGCTGCTACCGAAGGCGCCGACCGGGAAACGGCAGACTTCTATCGCAAGCGTATGGAAAACATGCAGCGTTTCTTTAATACGTTGGACAACATCGTCGCTACATTGCTGGCGCTGGAAGAGCTGCGGCTCAGTTCCATACGCAGCCTGTTTGGCAAGAAAAAGAATGGAGATGGGGAGTCGTTGGAGTTGGGACAATGACCGACAGGAAGATTCACGCCGTAACTGGCGCATTTGGCTATTCGGGTAAATATGTCGCCCACCGCTTGCTGAACAGCGGGCGGCAAGTGATCACCTTGACCAATTCGCCGCAGCGGCCGAACCCTTTTGGCGGCCGAATCGCGGCCTATCCTTTTGATTTTGACAATATAGATGCATTGGCGGCTACACTGCAAAATGTAGCGGTCTTGTATAACACCTATTGGGTACGCTTTAACTACCAGACTTTTCAGCATGAGAAGGCGGTCAAGAACACGAAGACGCTCTTTGAAGCGGCCAAGTTAGCGGGCGTACAGCGCATTGTGCATGTCAGTATCACCAACCCTTCGCTTGATTCTCCGCTGGAGTATTTCCGGGGCAAGGCGGAGTTGGAGGAGGCGTTACGTTTGTCCGGCCTTTCCTACGCCATTCTGCGCCCGGCGGTGTTGTTTGGTGAAGAGGATATCCTGATCAACAACATCGCTTATCTCCTGCGTACGCTGCCGGTGTTCGGAATCTTTGGCGATGGCCGCTATCGCCTTCAGCCCATCTTTGTCGACGATCTGGCGAAGCTCGCGGTTGCGCAAGGGATGGGTACGGAGAACCAAATCATTAATGCCATTGGGCCGGAGACATTTAGCTATCGCGACCTGGTGCAGATGATTGCCCGGGCGATTGGCGTGCACCGTCCGATGGTTTCCGTTCCGCCGTGGCTAGGACTGCAGGTCGGAACACTCCTCGGCCGGCTTATGGGCGACGTGCTGATCACGCGTGAAGAGATTGAAGGATTAATGGCCGATCTGCTCTATGTCGACACGCCTCCGGCTGGTGAGACGCGGCTCAGCGATTGGGCCCATGCGCATGCTCAGTCACTGGGCAGGCGTTATAGCAGCGAGTTAGCGCGGCGTATAGACCGCACGGCCGCTTACCTGGTACCTGAAGGGTAATGAACCCGAACAAAAAAGCCCGGCACTGTGCCGGGCTCACGGTTTGCTGAGTTACCTTACTCCGATGGCGCCTCGACCGTCTGGTCGAGCTCTTCGGCATCAGTCTGGCCGTTGGGGCCCTCATCGTTAATCTTGGTGAGCCGCCCTTCACGCACGACGGCCATGGAAGCGACCGTGTCACCTTCGCGCAGGTCCATGACGCGCACGCCCTGGGTTACGCGGCTCTGCCTGGAGACAAAATCGCCAGAGGTACGCAGGATAATGCCGTGCGCCGAAATGCAAGTTACCTCGTCACCCTTGGTGACGACGCGGGCGCCGATAATTTTGCCTGTACGTTTGGGGTCGAGGATCATGGCCCGCACGCCCTGCCCGTAGCGATTCTGGCGGCGATATTCAGAGAGAGCCGTACGTTTCCCATACCCCTTTTCCGTGACCAGCAGCAAATCATCCCCAGGCGTTACGACGTCGGCGCCAGCGACGTAATCCCATTCATCAAGGCGGATTGCATTGACGCCAGCCGCGGTACGTCCCATCGGACGCACGTCCTCTTCATTAAAGCGGATGCCTTTGCCCTGCTCGCTAACGAGGATCAGGTCTTGCTCGCCATTGGTCAGTTTGACCCAACCCAGGCGGTCGTCATCATCAAGATTAATGGCGCGCAGCCCACTCGGCCGTACATTGGCGAACTGTTGGACCTCAACTCGTTTGATGCGCCCTTTGCGGGTGATCATAGTTAAGAATTCCGCGTCTTCGAAACTAGGCACGGCCACGGCCGCGGTGATTTTTTCTTCGGGCATCAAGGGCAAAATGTTCATTAAGGATGCGCCCTTGGCCGTGCGATCCATCTCTGGGATCTCATAGGCCTTTATGGCATAAACTTTGCCGTAGTCAGAGAAGAAGAGGATGCTGTTATGCGTGCCAGCCGTAAAAAGGTGATCCAGCTCATCCTCGTCCCGCGTACTCATGCCGATCAGGCCCTTGCCACCACGCGCCTGCTTGCGATAGGCCGTTACCGGCGTACGCTTGACGTAACCGCGGCGCGTAATGGAAATGAAGACATCCTCTTCGCGGATCAGGTCCTCCATATTGAAATCGGCATCCAGACCGTAGCCGATCTCGGTGCGCCGCTGGTCACCGAACGTCTCCTTCAATTTAGCCAGATCTTCTTTGATCAAGCCCAAGATGAGTCGTTTGTCTTCCAGCAATTCCCGCAGGTAGGCGATATGCTCAGTGATTTCGCGATGTTCATCCACGATTCGCTGGCGTTCCAAAGCCGCCAGGCGGCGCAGCTGCATATCAAGAATGGCCGAAGCTTGCATCTCGCTGAGACCAAACCCTTCCATCAGGTTTGTGCGGGCTTCATCGGCATCGGCCGAATCACGAATCGTCTGAATGACCGCGTCAACGTCATTGAGAGCAATCAGGTAACCTTCAAGAATATGCTGTCGCTGCAGGGCCTTATCCAGGTCGTACTGTGTGCGCCGCGTGATGACTTCCACGCGGTGGTCTATGTGGATTTGCAGCGCCCGCTTGAGGGAAAGCAGGCGCGGCTGTTGGTCGACCAGAGCCAGCATCTGTACCCCAAAGGTGGTCTGCAGCGCCGTGTGTTTGTAGAGCTGATTGAGCACCTTCAGCGGCTGCGTGCCTCGTTTCAACTCCACGACGATCGAAATACCCCGCCGGTCAGAGGCGTCGCGCAAGTCAGAAATATCGGTAATGACGCCTTTGTTGACCAATTCGGCGATGCGTTCGATCAAAAGCGATTTGTTGACCTGATAGGGTATCTCGGTAATGTTGATCTGCTGTCGCTCCGGGCGGCGCGGGTTTTCCTCGATAGTCGCGACGCCGCGTACCACGATACGGCCGCGTCCGGTAGCGTAGGCATTGCGGATGCCCTCGGTGCCGATGATAAGGCCGCCAGTGGGGAAGTCGGGGCCTTTTACAAACTCCATCAATTCTTCGAGTGTGACGTCGTCGGCGTCATTCTGACGATCGATTAGATAGACAAGGGCGTCAACAATCTCGATTAGATTGTGCGGCGGGATATTCGTCGCCATACCCACGGCAATGCCTGAAGAGCCATTTAACAAGAGATTTGGCAGGCGTGCCGGTAGAAGCAGCGGTTCCTCCAGGCTATCATCGAAATTAGGACCAAAATCAACTGTATTCTTGTCGATATCATCCAGTAATTCGGCGGAAATACGCGCCAGCCTGGCTTCTGTATAACGCATGGCAGCGGCACTGTCCCCGTCAATACTGCCAAAGTTACCCTGGCCATCGACCAGCATATAGCGCATTGAAAAATCCTGGGCCATACGCACCATCGCATCATAAACAGAACTGTCTCCATGAGGATGGTATTTGCCGAGGACCTCGCCCACGATGCGGGCGCTTTTACGGTGCGGGCCAGTGTGACGTATGCCCATGTCATGCATAGCATACAGGATGCGGCGATGAACAGGTTTTAAGCCGTCGCGAGCGTCGGGAAGGGCGCGGGCCACGATCACGCTCATGGCGTAATCCAGGTAGGAATTGCGCATTTCCTCGTTGATATCTATGCTGCTTACCGTGCCGATTTCCAAGATAACCTCCCCGGCTCTCACCGGTGGACACGCTTGCGCTGGCCTGGGCCAGTGAGGCGCTTATATCCTCATGTAATCACAGGATTGTGCGGGCTACGCGTGCATGAGTGGGTGTTATTCACCACGTGAAAGATGGGTCTATGTACCCCACCAATTATATGTTAAAAGTGCCGCTTGAGCGAGTTTATGAACGGGCACTGAGCCCCGGGAGAAAAACAAAAAAAGAGGCTCCCCGCCTAGGCGGGCAGCCTCTTTTTCACAAGGAGGTGGTACAGGGGAACAGTCTACGGTGCAGCGTATTCCGCTACAGGATAACCGGCCTCGCTCCACTCGCTAAAACCGCCTTTCATACTGCGCACGTCTTCGTAGCCGTAAGACCAAAGAATGGTCATGGCGATTGTGGATCGATGGCCGCTGCCACAATATACAACGATCGGCGCCGTTTTATCTTCCGGCCATTCGTCCATCCGTTCGATTAACTCTTCTAATGGGATGTGCAGCCAGTTTTCGGCTTCAATGACGCCATTGTCGACTAATTCCTCATCACGACGGACGTCAATCAAGATCAAATCCGGATTCTCAATGAGCTCCAGATTCAAATCGTCGATTGTAATGACTCCAAAACCATCGGGTACGTTATGGAGCATTTCCTGCATCGCGGCGACCAGCGCAGGATCTGGTTCGGCGGCGTTAAGCTCCAAGGGGTCAGGAGCAGCACCTTCTACGATGGGGTAGCCACTTTCAACCCAACCGCCAAAGCTGTTGCCTTTCAGGCCCTTTACATCCTGCCAACCCAGTGCTTCCAGCGCGGTTAGGGCGATGGTGCAGCGCCAGCCACTGCCGCAGTAGCTGACGATAGGGGTGTCAAAGCTGGGCAGATACTGGA
>JBJYWX010000620.1:0-2971 GCA_046259695.1 Promineifilaceae bacterium (SeqCode)
CACGTCTACGAAGCCTTACAGACCGCGCTCGCCGGCCGTTTCACCATCCTCACGCCGGGCATCATCTCCATGGCAGAGCAGCAAACCATCGATCACATCGCGGCAGCCGGCCCGCTTTCCGCAGACTGGGTTCAAAGCATCTCTAACGAAGGACCAGACGGCAAGAAGCTCAGCGACCACTTCGGCATCGCCGCCAACCTCGTGCCCGCTGCCCAATCCCCTGCGAAGAAGAATAACCACTACTGAAAACCGTTCACGTTTCACCCCCTGCCAATTTCCCCATCTCGCTATAAAATAGGCTGCGCCACCAGGAAACCGGGTTTTTACACCCAGAAATCCAACCCCAAAAACTTGGCTTCTTAGGGAGATATCATGACATTTGTCACCGTGGCAAATGACGTTTGTCAACGACCGCTTGATCCTTTATTCTCTATACGGATACTGGATTTGCAGTGCTCGACATGTTCTCTTGGCTACGTAAAGGAAATCACACTATGGCCATTCATTTCATCACATACCGGCCTTACAGCAATAGACAGAAAAAAGAAGATCTCGACCGTTTTGAAGGTTTCCTCTGGGTAATCAATGAGGATAAGGGCTGGCTCTATGGGTGGAGCGCACGTAAAACGTTTGAACCAGGTGATCTCGTCATTTTTTATTTCGCTCAACCAATGATGACCATTGAAGCGATAGGCAACGTGGCAAGTGATCCCTATGTAGAAGAACTCGATAGCAAGGCTGACTTTTCCAATCCGGTATTTTGTGATTTTCATCCGGTTCAGATTCTGGCGAAGGAACTTCCGATCAAGAAGGCAATTGACCACCGGACGGAGATCGCTAAGTGGTGGAAAACCAAGCCTTACCAGGGCATACGCCGCATTGATCCAGAGATTGCCTTGGTATTGCTGCAGGAAATGGCGGCCAACGATCCGGATGATCGTAAGAATCTGGCAGAGCTGATTGATGCAATCTCGGCAGAAGTTGGTGCCCAACCTGCGCAGCTGCCTGAATCTGTAATGCCTGAACCATTTATTGATCCAAATCCGCGCCAGACGACGACGAAAAAGAAAAACTGGACTTTGCGAAATATGATGGCCCTCACTTGGCAAGAGTTTGAGATACTCGTCGGAGAGCTGTTCTTTACTTTGAATGACAAGATGTTAGTCGAACTGACACCGCCACGCGGCGACCTGGGCGTAGATGTACTCATTACGGACGAAAAATCAGGACAGGTGCAGATCGTCCAGTGCAAACGCTTCCGGCGCGACGTCAAAGTCTCAAGCGTCGATATGCAGAAATTCGCCGGGGCGATGAAAAAGTTCAAGGCCACAAAAGGCTACTTCGTCACCAGCAGTTCATTTAACCCATTCGCCCTTCATTTCGTAGAAGGCATGGATGACATTGAGCTCATTGACGGCAAGCGGCTGGTCAAGATGATCAACGATAGCGCTTCATTCCCATCCCCGGACGAGTTCCAACAATACCTGATGGAATACTGGACCTAGCGTCGTTGTAACTTAACCAGGTTAAGCCATTCACCTCTGTTTCCAACGCGCTTTTAGAAACCTGACAAAAGTAGGCATTAGCGACTTTCGAGTCTTAGACTCGTCTGGCCTATAGCCTACTTCGAGAGCGCAGCCTCTGGTTTGCAGCCGCAGGTCCGCCCCACCATGCCAACCCATCCGCGCTTCAAAACCCATTAACAATTCACCAATCATGTACTGAGCGAAGCCAAAGTATCACGAAATAACCATTAATAACCATTTCCCAGGTTGGAAGCCACCCGCATTTTTGCTATCATACGACAAAGCCTCTGGCGTTTGAGAATATAACTGCGAGAAAATGATGGATCAAAAACTCGGCGGCCCACTGATATCTACTTCCTGGCTGGCTGAACATCTGCGTGACAGCGACCTGCGCATATTTGACTGTACGGTTCATATTCTCTTTGATGGCAGTGAAGGGATTGCCACGCGAGCCGCTCATCGGGAATATGAGGCGCAGCATATCCCGGGTGCGGCATTTGTGGACATGGTCGCCGATTTGTCGGACCGCACGCCTGGAGTGCCCTATATGATGATGCCGCCGGCCGATTTGTTCAGCCGCGCTTTGTCAGCGGCCGGTTTGGGCGATGAGTTTCAGGTGGTGATTTACAGCGCCGGTGAGCTTATGTGGGCGACTCGTTTGTGGTGGATGCTGCGCGCCAGCGGCTTTACGAATGCCGCCGTATTGGATGGCGGCCTGCAGCGCTGGAAAGTCGAAGGACGGCCGCTGGCCGCGGGCGTGGAAAGTTACCCGCCAGCCGCGTTTACGGCCAGGCCCGATGCGGCTTGCTGGGCAGATAAGGAAATGGTAATGGCCGAGATTGGCAGCAGCACCGTCTGCACCGTTAATGCGCTCTCCAGAGACGACCATTTGGGGACTGGCGAACTCTCTCCCTGGGTCCGCGCAGCATACGGCCGTCAGGGACGGATCCCGGGCAGCCTCAATGTGCCCTACGGTAGTTTGACAACAGAAGAGGGCCTGTTTGCCCCGGTCGAACAGTTAAGGCAGGCTTTTGCTGCTGCCGGCGTACTCGATCATGAACGCATCATTCTCTACTGCGGCGCCGGCCTTGGCTCCACGGTCGACGCTCTGGCGCTGACCCTGATCGGTTGTGATAATGTCGCTATCTACGATGGATCGCTCAATGAATGGGGCTGGGATGATTCCCTGCCGATGGAAACGGGTTGAGATCGTTTATGGCATGGAAGTAAACAACGTTACACCATCATTTACGCATCGCTCTGCAGCTCCTCGCTAAAAGCCGCCACGGCCGCTGTCCCATGGCGGAAAACTCCCTCCGGCCAGGCGATCGCCATCGCTTCCCAACGCTTGCCGCCGTCCTCCGAACGGAACAGCCCGTGGTTATTGGCGGCGTAAAAGACGTTTGCTTCGTCAGGATGCGTCGCCAGCCGGCTGGCGACCGTGC
>JBJYWX010000621.1:0-34247 GCA_046259695.1 Promineifilaceae bacterium (SeqCode)
GCCTGCGCGCCAATCTGGGTGCCCATTGCGCGGCCGCGCAGGTCACCATCCTGGAAATGGATGCCGCCATAGCGCCGTGATAGTCCCGCCTCGTCCGCCGCGTCCTGGAACGTCGGCCACTGCAGGACGACTACTTCGGCCGGACTGCCTTCGAACATGTTGCCGCCGACGCGGGTGAGATGTTGGCCCAGTACATCGGGCACGCCATCCCGGTTGTAGTCCTCGTAGTAAAGAATGGTCTTGCCGTCGTAAAAGACGTTAGAGCCGGTGAAGCGCGTGAGCACTTCGGCCGCGGTGGCGCTAAAAACGCTGTGGCCCGACACGTATTCGGCAAACGCCGGCGTGACGAAGGTCGAGGATTGATAGGGACGCCACTCCGCGGCCGGGATTAGCTGCGTGCCGCGATTCGGGCCGCCCCAGGCTTCAATCTCCTGGCCAAAGTACAGATCCTGGATCGCCGTCGCCGGGCGAACGAAATCATAAGCTCGTTTCGCATCCCAGGCCGCTATACTGGCATCAAAGAGCGCGCCGTCAAGGGCCAAATAGAGCTTAACATCCTCGTCGATGCCCAGCATATCTCGCTCCGAGATGCCGTGCGCCAGTGAATTCCAATGACCAGGCGGCGTCTCCGAGCGCGGGCCATCGGCCCAATACTCCGCGGTCACTTTCTGCTGGTCGGTCAGCTCGGCGCTGATGCGCCTGATCTCCTCTACCTGCTGGCGAAAGGCTTCATCATTACTCATTTCGCTGCCTGCGGCATCGGTGTAGGGTTCATTTGAGCCGCGCTGCGGCGGCGCGGACGGCCGGAACTGGTCACCGGAAAGGAGCGCAAATGGGACTACCGCGCCCCAATGAGGGGTCACGTACACCTGGTCATTGAAAGACTCGGGTATGGCCGCGTCGGCCATGGGCTGGCCATACTCGTCGGTCAAGATGCCGGTAGGTACGCGCAGCGGCTGCCAATGGTTAGGATCGTAGTCTGCTCCGCCGACTGAGCGGCCGCTCGTGGGATCGGCGCTGTTGACCGGCTGGTAGAGGGTAGGGTAAGTCTCGGAGATGATATCGGCATAATTGCCGGCCATGTTAGAGCCGTCACTTTCTCGCCCGGCCAGGACCGATGCCGCAGCCAGATAACCGATGCCATGCGGCGTGGAGCTATCATCACCTTCAGTGAGCGCTGGATATCCCTGCATGGCGATCAAAGTGCTGAAGGCGTTGCTGTTCTTTTCATAGTCGGGAAACAGCACGGACAGCATTTGATAGGCGGCCTGGGAGACAGCGGCTGCTTTGTTGGCCTCTGTGTGTTCCGCAGGCGGGCGGCGCAGAGCCGGATCGAGATAAACCGGCTGCGCTGTGGCGTCGTAGGCGCTCCAGGCGTCATACATGGCCTGGTGCACCAGGTAGAGGCTGCGGGCGATCACCGTCGGCCGTGGCGGGCCGTTGCGGACGGCCGCCAGCATCACCTCATTCCAGAGCACGACCGGGCTGGGATGGTACGATGCGTGCGGCTGCGCGTTCTCCGGCATCACCGGCACGCTGTTGTTTGCCGTGCGGGTAACGCCGTTCTCTTGAGCCGGCCTGTTGGTTACTACCGCTTCGGAACTGACCGTGGTGCGGATGCACAGACGCGTACCGGCGATGATGTAGTTTGGATTCCTAAGGTTATTGAGCGCTGCCAGCTGGCGAACATCAACGCCATAACGCCGGGCCAGGCTGTATAGGGTATCTCCGCGCTGTACCAAATGGCTTTCGGCGCAGCGATTCGCTATTTGTCCATTCTGGCTTGCTGCCGGGGACCACACCAGTATCACAAGGACGAATGCCAGGCTTAGGCCGCCAACCAACCAGCGTTTCCAGGCAAAAGCGGCGCCATAAAGACTCTTTGCTTTTGACATACTTGCAGACCCTCACAAAAACTTTTTCTGCTTTTTTACTCACTCGCCGTATCTTGCCTTTTACTGTGCTCTCTGAGCCAGTATTCACTTTTTTAAGAGCATGATGGTTAGGGCGCGATGTGCGGCAAGAAAGATACTACTCACAGCAACCATAAAATAGGGAAGGTGTTTTTGTCCATGACTTACCCGTGAATAGTTAGCCGAAATGTTTTCACGCTGAATCAAGGTTAGCGATTAGCGCAAGCCGTGCTAGAATTTATGATCGGATTACGAAAACGAATGGTGTAATGTCTTGATACAAGAAATGCGAGTAAACGCCCAAGATTGGGCAAGCCAAATCATACATAAACTGGAAGAACGCGGCCACACGGAGCAATTGTTGCTGATCATTGCTGCTGTTATCGTGGGCAGTATTACTGCGTTGGGCGCCATCATCTTCATCTGGCTGATGCGGCAAATCAATCACGTGGCGCAGTTGACCACGGATCGCTTCGGCGTAGCTGGGATGCTCGCTTTTATGACCGGGGCCGGTGTCATTGTCGGTTTTCTGATCGACCGTTTTGCCTCCGAGGCGAAGGGGCATGGCGTACCGGAAGTAATGGAGGCCATCGCTCTGCGCGGCGGCCGCATACGGCCGCAGGTGGCCGCGGTTAAGGTGATGGCTTCGTCGCTCACGATTGGCGCCGGCGGGTCGGCCGGGCGTGAAGGACCCATTGTGCAGGTCGGATCCGCATTAGGATCCACCCTGGGCCAGCTGCTGCATTTTTCCGAGGAGCACCTGCGCACGCTGGTAGCCTGCGGTTCAGCGGCGGGTATAGCGGCGACTTTTAATGCGCCGATTGCCGGGGCATTGTTTGCCCTGGAGGTCATCTTGGGACGCCTGACTGTACGCCATTTTGGGGCCATCGTGATCAGCGCGGTATCGGCCAGCATCGTGAGCCGTTCCTTCCTTGGTAACCAACCGGCATTTTCAGTACCGGCATTTTCGATTAACCATCTGGGTGAAATTCCTCTCTATGCCATCCTAGGTGTGCTGGCGGCACTGATGGCCGCGCTTTTTATTAAGCTCCTGTACTGGACGGAAGAGCTCTTTGATGAATGGAAGGTGCCGCTGCCGCTCAAAACAGCCCTCGGTATGTTCATGACCGGCCTGGTGGTGCTTGCTGTGCCGGGGAATGTTGTTGCCGGTCCCGGGTTGGACTTCATGGGTGAAACCATTGCGGTGGATTTTGACCTTACGATTGGGTTGATGGCGCTGCTGCTGTTCGGCAAGCTGTTCGCCACAACATTGACCCTGGGCTCCGGTAACTCCGGCGGTGTTTTTGCGCCGTCGCTGTTCATGGGCGCGGCACTGGGCGGCATCGTGGGCACGGCCGGAAAGATGCTGTGGCCGGGCGTGGTGGCCAATCCAGGCGCCTACGCCATTGTGGGTATGGCAGCGTTGTTCGCCGGCGCCGCGCGCGCCCCCATTACCGCGATCCTGATTGTTTTCGAAATGTCCAATGACTACAAGCTCATTCTGCCGCTGATGCTCTCCACCGTGATCGCCACGCTGCTGGCTGAAATCATTCAACCGGACTCGATTTACACCTTGAAGCTGCGCCTGAAAGGCATTAATTGGGGCGGCGGGCGCGATCAGGATGTCCTGCAGGGTGTCATGGTAGGCGAAGTAGCGCGGCGCAATAACCTGGAAACGCTGGACAAGAATGCCTCGCTGAGCGAGGTGGAGGAGGCGTTGGTACACAGCCATTACAATTCCCTGCCTCTGCTCGATGAACACGGCAAGTTATGGGGTGTGGTGAGCGTTTCCGATATTGAGAAGGTAAAGCTTAACGCGCCGGAAGGTTCGATAACGGCGGCCGATATTGGCACCGTCTGGCCGCACCTGCGCGTTGCTTATCCGGACGAGACGATTGGTGTGGCCCTTTCGCGCCTCGGCTCGCGCGGGTTGGGCCGCATGCCGGTTGTTTCCCGTTCAGATCCCTACCAACTGGTAGGTATGATTGGCAGGCAGGATATTATTCGTGCTTATGATGTGGCCCTGGCCAGGCGCGATGAGATCCAGCACCGGGCCGAGCGCATACGCCAGCTGCAAAAAGAAGATGGTACAGAGTTTGTAGATATTTATCTGGCCGAGGGCGATCAGGCTGTCGGCATGGATATCAAGACCGTGGCGAAGGAAATGCCGCAGGACTGCGTGCTTGTCTCCATAGAGCGCAACGGCCGTGTCGTTATTCCCCATGGTGATACGGTCCTCCAGGCTGGTGATCATCTCGTTGCTTTCACCCGCATTCAAGATGCCCAAGTGCTTTTCGACCTCCTGCACCATGAGGATGCGGTGGCTTCATAGGACTTGTATGAGGGCAGCGCGCCCCGACAGCGGCCAACAATCTTCACGACCGCACCATTTCCCCTTTACATCCTCTTCATAACTGCCCGCTATAGTGGCGCTTTATAACGGCCGGGTAAAGACCGGCTTCACAACAGCATTCCGTCCATCCACTACCGATGTTGGAGGCATTTGCATGTCTGAAACTTCCTCACGCACCTTGAAGGATAAGCTTCTTTATACGCAAAAAACAGATGATCGCCACCGTATGCGCGCCGTCGCTAACAATCTCATTCTTCACCTGCATCCGACCAAAGTACCCGCGCCGGCGCTGCGCTGGTCCTACACATGGGGGTTGGGCGGCATATCCGCGCTTCTGGCCCTTGTGCTGATTGTGACCGGCGTACTGCTGATGTTTCGTTACGATGCCAGCGTCGAGCGGGCCTACACGAGTATTCAATGGCTGGAAACGCAGGTGTTCTTTGGCTCATTGATCAGGGCGCTGCACCACTGGTCGGCTAACTTATTGATCGTCGCCGCTTTTCTGCACCTGCTCCGTGTTTTCTATACAGGCGGCTATAAGATAGGGCGTTCCGCCAACTGGTTGGTCGGTTTAGCCCTGCTGATGCTGGTAGTCGCCTTTAATTTCACCGGCTACCTGCTTCCCTGGGATCAACTGGCATACTGGGCGATTACGGTTGGTACCAGCCTGCTGGCTTATATTCCGGTTATTGGCAGCGCTATCAGCAATTTCTTGCTGGCCGGGCCCGTGGTTGGACAGGGCGCGCTGCGCAACTTCTACGCCATTCACGTGGCTGTGCTGCCAGCTTTGATCATCCTGATTATGTCTTACCATTTTTGGAAAGTGCGTAAGGATGGCGGTATCTCCCAGCCCATTGAGGCTGAGGCCGGCGAAGATCAACCAAAACGGCGTGGCGTGGAGCGCGTGACCACCATTCCCCACCTTGTAGAACGAGAATTTGTAGCCGCCGCGGCGGTGATTTCACTCCTGGCGCTGTGGGCCATGGCTATCCCTGCGCCGCTGGAAGAACTGGCCAATCCGAGCCATCCGCCCAATCCGGCCAAAGCCGCCTGGTATTTTATGGGACTGCAGGAACTGCTGCTGCACATGCACCCGCTGGCGGCTATCGTGCTTCCCGGGCTTATCTTGCTGGCCATCGCGCTCATCCCTTACTGGGACAAGGAAGGCAGTGACATAGGCCATTATTTTCGTTCGCGCACAGGCAAGCGGCTGGCTATCGCCGGGGCTGTGCTGGCTGTGATTGTTGTGCCCATTCTGATCCTGGTTGATGAATACTGGCTCGATCTTCCGGCGCTGCTGCCCGCCTGGCCCACCATTTTATCCAATGGTCTCTTACCGCTTTTGCTGACATTGGGCGGCCTGGCCGCCATCACCTTGTTGATGCGCCTTGTTTCCAGGGCAAGCCGCAGCGAGCTGCTTGTGGGGCTGTTCACCTTTGTCTTGACTAGCTTCATCGTCCTGACCGTCACCGGCATATTTTTCCGGGGCGCCAACATGGCCCTGGTGCTCCCCTTCTGACCGCCTGTAATGAGCCGTCCTGACCAGATATCCCCTGATGTAGGTAACTGTTATGAAACAACGACATACGAAACAAACACAGGACCGTGAAAGCAATGGAGCCGGCCAATTGTCCCGGCGTGATTTTCTCAAACTGGGTATTGGTGCCTTTAGCGCCCTGGCAGTGCTCGAAATCAGCGGCGCCAGCTTGCTGTTCATGAAGCCGCGCGCCTTGGAAGGGGAATTCGGAGGAACGGTAAATGCCGGCGCGGTTGACAGCTTTCCAAATGGATCGGTCGTCGAATTCCCCGCGGGGCGTTTCTTCCTTGTTCGCTCTTTGGACGGCGGTTTTCTGGCCCTCTACCAGAAGTGCACTCATTTGGGTTGTACCGTAAGCTGGGAGGCGGATAACGGGCATTTTTTCTGTCCCTGCCATGCCTCTAGTTTTGACCTGCATGGGGATGTCGAAAATCCACCCGCACCCAGGGCGCTGGATACATTTCCGGTCGCTATCGTTGGTGGGGAAGTACTGGTAGACACGGGCCAGATACATACACGAGACGCTTTTGCGACGGAACAACTGGTTTATGCGTGAGGCGAGACATGAATAGATACAAAATAGTTAGCCTCCTGGCGCTCTTTACTCTCGTAGTGGCGCTGCCAGTTTATGCCCTTATTGAGCCACGGCGCATGACCGAAGCGCAATTGACGCTGCGGCAGCAATTTGTTGCTGATGCCGCGGTTATCTACCTGGAGAACTGCGCGCTCTGCCACGGTGCGGCCGGCGAGGGTATTGGCGCCACGCCGGGTCTTGATAATGAGGCGATGCGGACTGCAGATTATGACTTTCTATATAAGACTATCGCCCGCGGTCGCTATGACACCGTGATGTCCGCCTGGCACGTTGATGAAGGGGGTACACTCAATGATTATCAGGTCGAAGAACTGGTGGCCCTTATCCGCTATGTAGATTGGTCAAAAGTTCATGACTACGCTGCCGCAGAAGGGTTGATCCCACCCACGCTGCCTGTGCCGGAGATAGAGCAGGCTAATCTGGACGAGATCGCTGCCCTGGGCCCTGAAGGGACGCAGTGGGCAGAGGGCATGGCACTTTTTGCCAGCAACTGCACGGTTTGCCATGGAATTAATGGCGAAGGTACGGACCTAGGTGTCGTCCTGAACAGCCCCGAGTTGAGGGCAAAGGCGCCGGATGAATTGGCGCGCACGGTTGCAGAAGGCGTGCCGGGCACGGCCATGGCCGGCTGGAAAAACGCCTTGAGCGCGGCAGAAATAGAGTCGTTGGTGGCTTTTCTTCGGAATTGGGACGTGATTGAAGCCCAAGGCATTGCGCTTGAACCACCGGCGCCTGTGCAGATCGATCTTAACAATCCTGAAGAAGTGCTCGCGCTGGGGGAGAAGATTTATGCCACGACTTGCAGCGCGTGTCATGGTGATAATGGTGAGGGGGGATCAGGCCCCGCGTTGAACAGCCTACAAATATTAACGAATAAAACCGACGAGCAGATAACGGACACAATCATTAACGGCAGTCACCGGCCCAACTCTATCATGCCCGCCTTTGGCGATCGCTTGAGCAGTATCGAACTCGCGGCGCTGGTTGATTTTATTCGCGATTGGGAGGCCACAGCCGTCTGGGTCGAGAACCCCCGCGGTACGGAGCAGGGCGGCGGCCCGCCCTGGTTGCGGGCTACGCCGGATGCAGCTAGTTCAATCGATCCTGGCCAGGGATCGGGAACCGGCCGCGGCGGGCGCGGCGGAGGCCCTCCCTGGAGACAACAAACGGAAGCGGCGGCAACTGAACCGGCCGTGCCTTGAGCCCATGGGTAGTTCCTTATTGGTAATGGCAGCACCCAGCGGCATCGGTCGCCCGGTGCTGCTGCAGCAAAGATTGGGGATTTTGCGACGGCATTACTTTTTGGATATGATGCTGCCCGTGGCGTGAGGAGCATGGCGGAAAGGGGAGCATCCTTGAAACAATTCAACCGGCGTATCTATAACAGCCTGGGAGATTTTTGGCGCGATGTGCGCTTTCCCTTACAAAACCGCGCCCAACTCCGGCGGGCGATGAAAGGCGACCTGGTGTCCTTTGCCTTTCGCGAACGGTTGATGCTGGCGGTAACGGCCGTGAATGGCTGCCGTTACTGTTCCTATTACCACGCCAAAGAAGCGGTCAAAGCGGGGCTGCCGGATGAAGAACTGCGCCGGATGCTCGAAGGCGTTGTAGAAGGGGCCCCGGCCGATGAACTTCCCGCGCTTCTCTACGCGCAGCATTGGGCAGAAGCGAATGGGCAGCCTGATCCCGCAGCGCGGCAAAAGTTGGCGCAAACATACGGTGCTGAGCGGGCCGAGGCGATTGAAACCGTGCTGCGCATGATTCGCATGGGCAATCTTTTGGGGAACAGCGGCGACTACTGGTTATACCGGCTTTCAGGAGGCGTACTTGGAGCGCCGGGGCGGGCCAGTTGAAAGCGTGCTTGACGTACAGAGCGCCTAGAAGCTAGGACTGGCGGCCAGCCAGCCGCAAGAGGTCGCTGTTGGAAGGATCGTGCACAAAATTCCAGAACGCTTCCTGGGCGCGATTGGGCGCTTCTAAGGTGCGGCGCATCATATAGATTGTGCGCTTAAGATTAAAATCGGCAACCTGTACCGCGACGACGCGCCCTAACAACAGGGCATACTCGGCGGCCAGGCTGGAGACGAAAGAGACCCCAAAACCGGCATCGACAGTACGCAGAATCGCTTCCGCGTTCCCCAGCTCCAGGAAGGTGTCCAGATCGTTAAGACCAATGTCATGCCGGGCCAATTCGGTGAGCAGCAGCTTGCGCGTGCCCGAAGTAGGCTCGCGCATGAGCAGCGGCTCATCCAGCAGCTCGGCGGGCTCAATGTAATCGCGCCTGGTCCAGGGATGGTTAGCGGGCACGATAAGGTCAATCGTGTCCTTGAAGAACTCCTGGCATTCAAACCCTTCCCCGCACAAATCGTAGCTGCTGACCACGGCCAGGTTTGCTTCGCCTTCCAGCAGCTGGGGCATGACATGCAGCGGGCGGCAGGCGAGGATGGTGACATTGATGCCCGGAAAGCGGCGGCTGAAGCGCGCCGCAAGTTGAGGCAGGATATATTTGCCCGCCGTGGTGCTGCAGGCGATGCGCAAATGACCGACGATATCCTCCTGCAGCGAGGCCATCAATTCCTGGACCTCGATCGCTTGATGGATGAGTTGGTTAGCGAAAGGCAGCAGCAGGCGGCCCGCTTCTGTCAGCTTGAGCATGTGGCCGCTGCGCGCGAACAATTCCACGCCAAGTGTCTTTTCCAGCATCTTAATATGATGACTGATGGTTGGTTGAGTGACATGAAGCAGCCGCGCCGCTTCGGAGAAGCTGAGGCTCTCGGCGGCGAAAACGAAGGCGCGCAGGCGTATAAGGTCAATCATCGTTATCTATCTACAAAACGCATTATAGCGCAAGGTGACCTGGGCCGGTTTGTGGTGTCCGCGGACACCTGGCGCTCAGGCGCTGCCCAGCAAAGTATTTAATGGTTGGTGAAGTGCGCGATTCTGGGCGAAAATTTAGTGCAGCCGCTCGGGGTGGTCTTCAATTGTCCCATCGATGACGGCCTGCACGGCTTCGTCTATGGTTTTGATCTGGGTCAATATCGGCTGCAGGTCTGCCTGCATGGCGCCCTGGTAAGCGCCCTGACCCATGCCCCGCGCTAATAACACCTGGCAGTCGGGAATGGCGGCGAACATGATGCGATGCTTCTCGGCGCTGTGCTGGCCATGCCCGTGTCCATGCTCGTGGTCGTGATCGTCATGGCTGAACTGGACGTTACCCTGGAAGTCGCGGTGACCGGCCTTGTCGCGCAATTCGCTGGCAACGACCTGCCCGTCTTCTACCGTGACAACAGCATACTTAGTAGCGCGCCCAAAATGGGCACTGATGGTTTGCCCATCGTCAGTTACAAGGGCGATTTTCATGATTGTATTCCTTTAGTTCTGGGCGCAGCGGCGGCGCTGCGGTCTGAGTTAGGGTAATAAGCGTTGACGGCACTCCAGAAGCGGACGCCATACCGTTCGACAACCTGAGCGCGGCCGCTTTCCCGCAGTTCAGCTAAGACCGTCTTTGCCTGATCGGGCGCATAAATAGCGAGCGCCTCCTGTAACTCATTCTCGCTCATCGGGTGGCGGGTAATGATGGCCAGGATGGCATCAACGATCGAGGTGCAGCCGCTTAGATCAAATGCGCCGGAAGCGGGATGTACCACCCTGGCCACGTCGCTGAGGATCGCCTGGGCGCGCACGATGGCTGCTGTGCCGGCCGGCTTTACCCACGTCTCTGCCGGCGGCCGTGTGGGTAGATTGATATGGACCTCGTCAGGAGCGATTCGTTTGAGCAGGTTCGCAATTTCGCGCAAGGACGCTTCGCTGTCATTGATGCCGTCCAGCAGCATGAGTTCGATCCACAGTTTTCCGTCATACACCTCGCGGAAGGCGATCAGGCCTTCGATCAGGCGGTCGAAGGTGACGTCTGGGTGAGGGCGGTTGATGCGCCGGTAAAGGTCAGGCGTGCCGGCGTCAAGGGATGGCAGTACGGCGTTGGCCGCCCGCAAGGCGAGACGCACTTCGGGTAGATAAAGCAGCGCACCATTTGTAATGACCGCCACGGGTATGTTCGTGAGCGTCTTTACAGCGGTAATGAGCCTGCCCAAACCGCTGTGCAGCGTGGGTTCGCCAGACCCAACAAAGGTGATCCAGTCGATCTCGCCTGGTTGGTGGCGGTCGAGCGCCTCCTGCACCTGGGCCAGAACGTGCTTGTCGTCGACGTAGACGCGCCTTTCATTAGTAACGGGCCGCGTCCGGCCGAGCTGGCAGTAAATGCAGTTCCAGTTGCAGGTCTTAGGAGGAATGGTATCAATGCCCAGCGATTGGCCTAGGCGGCGGGAAGGGACAGGACCGAAAACTTCGTTCATTTCATTTCCCAGTATAGATCACTGTGCAACACGGCCTTTAGCGTTTCTGTGTCTGAACCTGCATCTTGCCTGCCGGCTGTGGCATTGTGAAATCGCGCACGACCAGGAACATGATCAAGGTCGTCAACACGGCCGATGAGAGGCACCAGGCGCAAATGGCGCCGATGGCGAACAGCTCCAGCAGGGTCAGGTAGATGGAAAAGAGGACGCCAAACATGGTCAAGAACAGCAATGCCTGCCCGGCCAGCGCCGCCGCGCGACCGGACAGCCAGTGCTGCGCGGCCCACAGGCCGATAATCGCCAGGTAGCTGAGGGCGCCCAGCACGGCGACGGGGATGCCGGCGATGCGCGCATAGGTGCTGCTCTGCACAATATTGCACTCGCCCACCGGGCCGCAAACGGCGGCCACGCCGGTCGTCTCTACGTAAGCCAGGTAGAGGGCCACACCCAGGCCAATCAAGGCCAGTACAGGTATCCCCCAGTTGGTATTCATCGGAGCGCCGGAACCCGGGTTCTGCGTGCGCTGCGGCCGGGTCACAAGAAAGTGATAGCCAGCATAAACAAGGGCTGCTACCATGCCCAGGAGTACGATCCAGGCCAGGGCGAAGCCGACGGGGTCGGCGGGCGGCGCGTCTTCCGTTTCGGCCGACGCAATCGCCTCGCTCGCTTCCTGCAGGTCCGTGCCGGCGCTCTCGTTTGGCGCGGCGGTGGCAGCATGATTAGCCGAAGATGCGGCCACCGCGGCGTCGGGACCGGCCGAGGGCGACAGATCCGGCACAATCAGCGCCAGCTCCGGAATGGCGGGCCAACCGATGCCGCCCGCGGCGAGTCCGGTTTTTACAATGTCCGGGAACTTGCCGGGAATTTCGCCGCTGCCGACCAGGATCGTGCTGCCGACGATAAGCGTGGGCACACCCAGGCGATCCTGCGGGATCTCAAAATAATCGATGGCGTTCTGGTAAAGCTGGGCGCCGGCAGCGTTGGTCGTATCCACCCCCAGGATTTCCAGCCGATCGCCGTACTCTTCCTGCATCGGCACCAGCAGTTCAGTGATAACCTGGTGGCAGTGCGGGCAAGTAGGCGAATAGAAAAGGACGGCCTGGACGGTGGGCTCCACCGTTTGCGCGGCGACAAGTAAAGGCATTAATAAAATGGCTAACCAGGTCAACTTGCGCATAGGAAGTGGATCATACCCGATCTGCGTTAAGAGTTCCAGATAGTATGGCAGAACGAAGCCGCCGGCTTGCCGGCGGCTTCGCTGGCTTTGGGCGATCGCGTATGGGGTGCAATAAACGCGAACGCTGAACCAAACCCACCTAGAAGACTAGCGAGAGCCCCGCTCCCTGCGCATCAAGTAAGAAGGAGGGTGCATTCATAACTTCGACGCCATCACGGACATCCTCTACAGCGATGCCTTTGTTCTCCAGCGCCAATTCACATAGGATGACGCGGCCGCCTTGCTCGACAATGTCATTGTAGAGCTTGACCGGATCAGGCAGCCCCTTCAACTTCATTTCGCGGATTTTCTCCAGTTCGCCTTTGACCAGCGCGTTGGCGCCGCCGGGGCAGAAGAAGAGCATGACATCATCGCCAATGCCAACACCCGAGGCGCCCATGATCAACGTAGGCATAACATGCGGCGCGTCAGCGTGATTGCAAACGACGACCATTTTGCTGTTTCCATTTTCACTCATTGAAAAATCTCCTTATTTGTTCATTTGAAGATGTGTGTATCGTTTTTATAGAGCCGCCTGTTTTAGTCGGTCCCGGCAGGCGCAGGAACAGGGGCGATCTGCTCCTGGTGCACCCGCGCTTTGATCGCTTCCAGGTATACAGCCAGCGGTCGGTAGAAAAGGTGGGCCCATTTGCCGATAGCTACCTCCGTGTCCAGCATACAAATCATGGCCATGACGTGAACGACATAGATGATGTAAGTCGGCCAGGCCCAGCCCGCGTACCGGAAGGCGTGTACCAGGATGCCGGTGACAGCGCCAATGAGGATGAAGATCGGGAAGAGCCAATCAGATGGCTGGGAGAAGCGGTGAAGCTGCTCGCGTTTGCGATAACGGCCGACTAGAATCTCGATCGAGCCGATGATCAGCGCGATGGTGGCGTAGTAACCGAGCCAGCGCTGCGGGTGTGACAACGGATAAAGATTGTCCGTCTGGAACCACCACAGGAAACCGATGATCAGCACCAGCATGGTCAGGTAGCCGGACACGAGGAACAGGTGCTTCAACCAGCGGCTTTTATCCTCGCCGCAGTCGCGCCAGCGCTTCTGCGTGAAGAAATGGACGACAAATGTCTTGAACTCCTCCACATAGATGCGCAGCGGGATTTTTGTCTCCCGGGTGATAGGGGCCAGCACATGGTGGGACATATTTAGCGCACCGGAGAGCATGCGATAGCCAAGATAGGCGCCATGCGCCAGGACAATAAACCAGACCAGCAAGGCCGGGGCAAACGTATTCAGCTGCACACTGTCGGTGACAATGCGGTCAAAGCGGGTGACGACATGAAAAAGGATGAAAGCGGCCAGAGTAATCAGGGAGATGCGCAGAATCGTCCGCCACAGTTCCTTTTCCGAGGTGTACAATTTTGCGCTGTGACCGCTGGGATCGTACTGTGCCGTCAGCCAGCGACGCAGCGCCATCATGGTTTCGCCGGGCTCCGCCTGTCGTGGGCAGGTCTGGGCACAGTCTCCGCAGTAATAGCATAGCCAGGGATCGGTACTTTCCATCAACCGTTCGTCGAGGCCCAACTGAGCCAGGCGGATCATATTGCGCGGAAAGGGATGCTCATCATCGGTGAGTGGACACATGGCGGTGCAGGTGCCGCAGTTGAAACAGGTTTCCGCGCCGATCGCGCCGTAATCTTTCAGTTCCAGAAGTAGTGTGGGTTTGACACGATTAGGCATGACTCTTTCCTATGTTCTTGTAGAGATAGTATTCGCCGCACATACCCACTTCTTCAACCTGGCCGTATTTCTTCATGGCCGTGACATGCCACAAGATATCCGGGGCGGGAATGCCGGTCAGGCCTGCCAGGTCGGGGATGGTTCGCGGTTCCTCGCGCATATGCCGGCATATCTGCTGGCGCAGTCCTTTCTGCTCCTTGAGTAAGGTCTGGGTGCGCGCGACAGAATCCTTATGTTCTTCACGCAGTTTCTTGAGCATAATGGCTCGTTGCTTGGCGTCTCCTTTGTTGACCTTCATGGCGCGACCTCCAATACGCGGGCTTCTTCCCGTTCAGACCCGAAGGGATCCAGCAGGGCATCAATCATGGCGTCGTACTGAGCAAGCGTCCAACCCTGAAGATCGATGGCTTGGTTGGGGCAGGCGCTGACACATACGCCGCAGCCAGCGCAGTTGGCGGGCGTAACAACGGCCCGCATACCCTTGTGACCGTTACCGCTGATTGGTTCGAGGGTAATAGCATCCTCATAGTGGCAGACGGTGACGCACTGCCCGCTGCCATCGCATCGTTGGGGATCGACGCGGGCAACGAAGGGTTCAAGCTCTACTTCTCCCGCGCCGAGCAGGATGGCAACCTTGGATGCGGCGGCCGAAGCGGCGGCGCAGCTTTCTTGAATATTCATTGGGCTCTGAGCTGTGCCGGCCAGAACCACACCGGGCACGGCCGTTTCCACGGGCCGCAGCTTCGGATGTACTTCGGCCAGGAAGCGGTCCGCGCCGGCGCTGATCTTCAGAAGCTTGATTACATCCTCAATGGGCGCGGGCATCATGCCCACGGCGAGCACCACCAGATCGACGGGCAGTTCCAGTTCTTCACCCCAGGTCAGGTAATCCTTGACCGTGACGAGCAGGCGCGACCCGGTCGCGGGCGTGCCGGCGTCGGGTGGGGCGTCGCTGATTTGCGGCAATTCGTCATCATGGAAGCGCAGGAAATGCACCATGTTCCGCGAGGCATCCGTATAGTACTGCTCGTGGCCACGGCCGTAGGTGCGAATGTCCTCATAGACATCGTAAATATGGACGTCCGGATATTGTTGGTGCAGCTCGCTCGTGGCCTGCAGCGTCGCCGTACAGCAGACCCGCGAACAGTAGTTGTTAACTTGCCCGTCTGCTTGCGGTTCGTTGACGCCGTCAAGCTGGCGGCTGCCCACACAGTGAATAAAGGCCACGTTGTGCACAGGGCGGCCGTCCCACACCAATTCCTCTTTGCCCTTGTTCAAGGCCATCAGGCGGATGAACTGAGGCAGGGTGATGACTTGCGGGTAGGTGCCGTAGCCGTATTCTCCTTCGTGCGGTTCGTAGGGCTTGAAGCCCGTAGCGACGACTACCGCGCCGGCTTCGATGGTGAAGGTGCGTGGTTCATTAAACAGGCGCAGCGGGCTGCCATTTAGCTGCACGCAGCCTTCCTGGTAATTATCCCAATCGACCGCCGGGGTGGGCGGGTAGCAGCCCTCGTAGGGACGATAGACAACCTTTCGATTGGTGAGGCCGTAATTAAACTCATTGGGTACTTCAACAGAGCAGGCGGAGAGTGCCGCCTCGGCCTGGAACGGGTCAAGCCCACCTTCGCCGCCGACGCCGCGCGACTGCTGGCGGATATCGATTTGAAAATCGCCCACGTAGCCGTGGATGTCCACCAGCTCTGCTCGGGTATAGAGGTCGATCAGCGGTTGGGCGACTACTTCATCGATCAGGCCGCGGAGCAGTTCACGCGCCGACCCGCCGGTGGGAAACAGCGTCTCGAGCTGGGCCATATGCCCGCCCAGGAACGGTGTTTTCTCGATGAGCGTGACGGCGATGCCGCGCCGGGCAATGTCCAGCGCGGCGCGCAAGCCGGCGACGCCGCCGCCGATGACCAGCGCCCGGCGTATCGCTTCCAGGCGAATCGCTTCCAGTGGTTCCAGCAGGCGTGCCTTGGCAATGCCCGCGGCCATGAGGCGGATCGCTTTCTCCGTTGCGCCGTCGGGATCGTCGTGATGAACCCAGCTATCTTGCTCGCGCAGGCCGACGTGATGGTAGTAATAAGGATTTAGGCCGGCGCGGGCCACTGTGCCGCGGAAGGTCTCTTCGTGCAACGATGGCGCGCAGGCGCCGATCACGACGCGGTTAACGCCACGTTCCTTGATATCTTCTTCGACCATCGCCTGGCCGGCGTCGGAGCACATGGACATGTCAGTACGTGAGACGACAACGTTTTCCAGGTCGCTGATGGCTTTAGCTACCTCCTCGCAGCGCACGACGTCGCCGATGTTGCCGCCGCAGTGGCAGGTGTAGACACCTATGCGCACAGGTTCCTGATTATGGGTTGGGGCGCTTTGTGGAGCGTCCTTACGCGGTGTTTGGTGCGAATCAGACATAGGATAGTTCCACCTCTGGCGTAACATGATGGCCATTTCCGGATACAAGCAGCTTCTTGCTTTGCAGATAAGCGGCCGTTTCCGCGGCCGCGGCGCCGGCCAGGACAATGCTGTCGACAATGTCCATGGGGCCGGCGGCCGTGCCGGTGACGAAGATGCCGGTACGACCGGTACGACCCGGAGCTAGATTGGGCGCCGGCTGGTTAATGAAGCCGTCCGCCTCGGCCACGGCAACGCCATACAGTTCTTGCGGGTTGTAAGCGGGCACCATGCCCGTTGAGAGCACAACCAGGTCGTGTGTTTGTTCGACGACGCGCGATCCATCGTCGATTAATTCGACGCGCACAACGGGATTGTGCGCCTCGTCCTCGTGGATGCGGGCTACTTTACCCTTGACGAATTCAATGCCCATGGCGCGCGCGTTCTGGTAGAACTGTTCGTAGCCCTTGCCAAAGGTGCGAATATCCATGTAATAAATGGTAATATCGGCCAGGGGCAGCGCGCCTGAGAGCAGCATGGCCTGCTTGATGGCATACATGCAGCAGATGCGCGAGCAGTATTCAATACCGAGCGACGCGTCGCGCGAACCGGCGCACTGTACATAAGCAATAGAATCCGGTTCTTTACCGTCAGAAGGACGGAGCACGTGCCCGTAAGGACCGGTGGGAGCCAGCAGGCGTTCGACAACCATGGGGCTGACCACGTTGGCCAGTTGACCCGCTCCATACTCCGCCTTGGCGCCCACGGGCGTCAATTCATAGCCGGTAGCCAGAACGATGGCGCGCGCGCCGATAGAGAATTCCTGCGCGGTTTGCGTAAAATCGATGCAGCCGTGCGGGCACGCCTTTTCGCACTTGCCGCAAAAGAGGCAGTTTTCGATATCGAGAACGGCCTTCTGCGGCACGGCCGTGGAGAAGGGCACCCGAATCGCCCGCTGGGCGCCAAGTCCAAGATCAAACGCCGTGGGCAGATCAATCGGGCAGGCATATTCGCATTGGCGGCAGCCGGTACAGGCCTCTTCATCGACGTAACGTGGCTTTTTGCGCAGATGGATGGTGAAAACAGACTCCCCTTGCTCAGCTGTCGCAGCATCTACCGCCTCTACAGCCAGGACGTCGCAGTAGGTGAGAAGCGTGATGTTCTCGTGGTGGGCGACGGCTGACATTTTGGGTGTGGTGATGCAGCTGCAGCAATCAAGCGTGGGGAAGACCTTGCTTAAGGCGATCATCTTACCGCCGATGCTAGCTTCCTTCTCAACCAGGACGACCTGATAACCCTGGTCAGCGAGGTCGAGCGCGGTCTGCATGCCGGCGATGCCGCCGCCGACGACTAAGGCGTCGTAGCACGGCTGATTTGGACTTGTGGATTGCAGCATTGTCTCCTGATACTCCTTCGGATCACGCGGCAGGTAGCTGCTCGGCGGCCTGTGCGGCCGGCGCAAAATCGTTGCTGACCGGTCCGATATCGCGCAGTAATTCATTCATCTGGGCCACTTCCTTCAAGAATGGTTTGGTGCAGACGGTACAGATGGCTGTCAGCCGCAAGCGCCGCGGGTCGAGGCCGCGTTCCTTCATTAATGGATAGACGCGGTTGATGATTTCGGCCGTGCGTTCCGCGCCTCCCTTATAAGGGCAGTCCGTACCGCTGTACATAACCAATATGGCGTCAAAGCCCTTTTCAAAAGTGCGCAGATAGAATTCCTCCGCAAACATGGCCGGGCACACGGTCGGCAAGACATACACATTACTGGCGTAATCTGTATGCAACTGGCCCACGGAATCGGCTCCTGCATAGCCCCCAGAGAGTGTGGCTAAGATAAGTATCCTTGGCAGATTAATTTCCGGTTCGCGGTGCGTTACTGTGCGCAACATCAGCTGGGCTCCTATTTCATGCGCTTAATGAAAATGCGGTCATACCCGCCGTCCGCGGTCACATAGCCCAAGAATTCATGGCCCACTTTCTGTGACCAACGCGGGATATCTTCTTTGGTACGCGGATCACCGGACCAAATCTCGAGCACTTCACCGACCTTGATTGCGCCAATGCCTTTCTTGGCTTCCAGCAGCGGGCCGGGGCAGGCGCTGCCGCGCGCGTCGACTACTTTGGCGGCCTGGATGTCAGATAACTCAGCGGTTGGGGTTGTCATGATTAACTTCTCCGTATGACTAATGGTTAATGTTTGTCGCCCGGCAGACACCTGCCGCGCGCTTCAAGAATTAGATGGCATTTACTCGCGAGGTCGTTTTCAGCGATGCGATAGTAAATGGTCTGGCCATCGCGGCGCGCGGCGAGTATGCCGGCCGCTTTCATCACGCTCAAATGCTGGGACGTGCTTTGCAGTGAAGCATCGATGGTCTCGGCGATTGCCGTGACCGCACGTTCCTGTTCCGCCACAGACCACAAGATCATGATCCGCTTGGGATTAGCAAATATCCGACAGAGCGCAGCCTGGTCCTCGGCCTCATCGACCGTCCTGACCTCGCTGCCGTTTGGCTTTCCGTTTCCTGAATACATCACTTGTTTAATTGCGGAACCTCTTAATTGCCTTCGCTATTTACTATACGGAGGTGCGCGGGTTAAAAACAGTGACTTCTATCACCCGGCCGATTTGGATTATCGATAGGGCTCCATAGATAAAATCTATGGAGGCGCGAAGGCAAAAACGGCCGAAGCGTGGGTCGCACGGCCGGCCGCAACCAGGGCGGCCGCAGCGCTGTTCGTGCGCGCGGCATCATCTATTTGCCGTAAGATACTATGATGGAGAAATGGCTGCCTGGCGGTCTGCTGCCAGGCGCTTTGGTGTGGTAAATCTTGGGGAGTTTGCCGCGATTATGGCCGATCGGGGAAGCGCGCGTTGTTACACGGTGGCTGCGTTCTTTACCAGCAGGCGGCGAACGGGCAGCATGATTAGCTGCGCAGCATAGTCACCCATTTCTGCCGGGGAGTGATTCATGTCGTTGTCCAGCCACCACTGAACAAAAGAGAAAATGGAGGTGATCAGATGGTTGGCCAACAGCGTAGCGGGGATGTTGCCAAGGGGCAGATGCTCGAGATATTTCATGACCTCGGCTTCAGCCAGTTCCTGCGTTGGCAAAAGAGCGGCGGGCCCGCTCTGGAGCAGGACGCGGAAAAGATCACTGTTGGCGGCCACGAACTCGTAGAGCGCGCGCCCCCTGCGCTGCGCAGTGCCTTCAAAATCGGTAACGTTGTATTCCTCCAGGGGAGGCGGCATGACTTCCATAAGACCGGCCAACGTTGTCTGCAAAATATCGTTCAGCAGGGCATCCTTGCCGTCATAATGGCGGAAGAAAGTGCGGTAGTTGATGCCCGCGCGATCGGTGATCTCCTGGATAGTGACCGCGTCGTACCCTTCATCCCGGCTGAGTTCGAGCAGCGCCGCCTCCAGGCGCCGGCGCGTACGTATGACCCGCTTATCTTCTTCGTTCATTTACCCGCCGGCCGCTCGCTGCGCGGCCGTTTCCTGATCCTTCCTAATAAATAGTGTCAAGACTAAACAGCGAACTAAAGATTTAACTAGGCTTTGCTTAAGGTGCGTTGACAGCGCTGCTTAGTTATGCCACAATGTGTGGCGTAATTATGCCCTACTGTAGGGCATAATTCAACTAGCCTTAATGATCAACGCACAGAAGCAGCGGGCAAACCGCTGCTTCTGGCTGCAAGAGCAACCTCTATGCCGCATGAGAAATGAGCAGAAAATGGGCGCTTTGGAACTATCGACCGCCGGTGATTCACCGGCCAAGTCGCCCATTATAAGCCTGCGCGATGTCAGCAAAATATATAAGACCGGCACTGGCGACTTCTGGGCGCTGAAGGATATCAACCTGGATGTCTTGCCCTCTGAGTTCCTGGGCGTTGTCGGTAAATCGGGCGCGGGCAAAACGACGCTGCTAAACATGATTTCCGGCGTGAGCGAGATTAGCAGCGGTGAGGCGCTTTTTTTTCCACCCGGTGAAAATGGGCAGCGCACCGTTTCAATAGCTCATATGAATCAGGATGAGCTGGCGGTTTGGCGTGGACAGAATATGGGTATTGTCTACCAATCTTTTGAACTGATGCCGCAGCTCGACCTGGTCAATAATATTATGCTGCCGCAAGAATTTGCGGGACGTTTCCAGCCAGGCATCAGCCAGGAGGAGGCACTGCGGTTGTTGGACATCGTGGAACTGAGCCGCCATGCGCATAAGCTGCCCGCCCATATTTCAGGCGGCCAAAAACAGCGGGTAGCAATTGCCAGGGCCTTGATTAACGACCCCTCCCTCATTGTCGCCGATGAGCCAACGGGCAGCCTGGATACGGTCACGGCCGATAGGATCTTCAACATATTTGCCAAATTGGTAGAGCAGGGCAAGACCGTGGTTATGGTTACCCACGATATGGACCTTGCCCAGCGTTTTTCCCGCCGGCTGCTCATTTCCGATGGCCAACTCGTTAGCGAGCTGGGCGAGCGCAGTACCGCTACAGATCAGCAGCCGGAACGGATCGAAGTGACGATGCCCCAGGAGACCACTAACGCGGACGAAGACGAGCCACTACTGGCTGATCTGCATACCGATATGCAGCACGATCGCTCTAAGCCGGCGATTCTCTTGCAGGATGTAGTTAAGACCTATGTCAACGCCGCGGGCAGCTTCACGGCATTAAAGGGAATCGACCTGGAAATTGAGTATGGGCAGTTTGTCGCCTTGGTTGGCAAGTCGGGCAGCGGCAAGTCAACGCTGCTCAATATGCTTACCGGCATTGACCACCCGACAACGGGACAGGTGCTGATCGGCAATGAAGATATTTATCGTATGTCGGAAAGCCAACGCGCGTTGTGGCGCGGTCACAACGTAGGCATTGTCTTCCAGTTTTTCCAGCTGCTGCCGACCCTGACTTTGCTGGAAAACGTGATTTTGCCCATGGATTACTGCAATGTCTATCCCTACGCGGACCGGCCGCAGCGTGCTATGGCCCTTTTGAAAATGGTCGGGTTGGAAGCGCATGCTAATGATCTGCCGACCAATGTCTCCAACGGCCAACAGCAGGCGGCGGCGATTGCTCGTTCGCTCGCTACCGACCCGCCGATCATTGTCGCCGATGAGCCGACCGGCAACCTGGACTCGCGTTCGGCCGACGTGGTGATCCGCGTCTTTCGCGAGCTGGCGGCGCATGGCAAGACGATCTTGATCGTGACCCATGACCCCTCGCTGACGAGCCGTGTCGATCGCACGGTCATTATTTCCGACGGTGAGCTCATTGACCCTATCGTGGCCGGCACCTTGCCTTCGCTGGATCATCCCCAAATGCTGCAGGCGACGCACGAGATGCAGCGCCGGGCTTACCGGCCGGGCGAGATTATTGTGCGGCAGGGCGATCCGGTGCACTACCTCTATATGGTAGGCCGTGGCGGCGTGGAAGTGCTGGACGGTGCCGGTCCGGGCGGGAAACCTGAAACGATAGTGGCTTCGCTGGGGACGAACCAGTTCTTCGGCGAAGTGGAACTGATGGGAGAAGAACGGGCAATCGCCACCGTGCGCGCCGGGAAAGAGCCGGTAGAGCTTGGCCTGCTGCCTCGCCAGCGCTTCCATACCATTATGGAGGAGTCGCCGGAGACCGTGGGCTATCTGGCCGACATAGCCCGGGCACGCATGGCCGAGAATCAGGCTCGTGGCCAGGCGGGGGTGCCGGCATGAAAACGGAGTACATGCGGCCGAGTTGGTGGAAAGTGCTGGCTGACCTTTGGGGTAACAAAACGCGCACGCTGCTGGTTGTCGCCTCAATTGCCGTCGGCGTGTTCGCTATCGGCGCACTCGGTACCAGTTATGTGATGTTCAATGAAGATATGGAGGTTAGCTATGCTTCGGCGCGGCCAGCCAACATCGAGATCATTACTGACTATTTTGATGACGATCTAGTAAAGAGTGTAAAAACTGTGCCGGAGGTCGTGGATGCCGAGGGCAGGCATATGCTTTCCGTGCGCGTCGGGCAGGATGGCGAACACTGGAATGCGCTTGACCTGATTGCCGCCGAAGATTTTCTAGATACGAAGATGAATCTGCTGACGTCTGTCACTGGCCAACCTTACCCTGAAGAACGGCAACTTGTGGTGCGGGAAGACCTCATGAACAGCACCGGTCTACAGGTAGGCGACGTAGCGCTCATCCAGCTACTCGATGGCACGATACGTGAACTGCCGGTAGTGGGTACCGTCGGCGACCAGTATTCAGCCGGCGATTTTGCGGCACCGCCGCGCGGTTATGTTACGTTGGATACGGTTGAGTGGCTGGGTGACGTTGATCTCTATAATCGCCTTTACGTGCAGGTTGAGAACGGCGATGATGAGGCGGCCATCGAGGCTGTGGCCAAAGAGGTGCGGGACAAGGTAGAGCGCAATGGGCACGTGATATACCGTACCAACACAAACAAAACGACCGAGCATCCGATGGCATCCATTATTACAGCCATCCTGGGCGTGCTCGTTGCTCTGGGTGTCCTGATCATGCTGTTGAGCAGCTCGCTGATTATTAATACCCTCAATGCCCTTTTGACACAGCACCGGCGGCAGATCGGGGTAATGAAACTGGTAGGCGCCAAGGGAGCGCAAATTTCGGTCATGTATGTCGCCCTGATCATTTTTTATGGGGTCTTGGCGCTGATCATTGCCATCCCGCTGGGAACGGCCGCGGGCTACGGTCTGGCGCTTTTTATGGGTTCATTTTTGAGCATCGAGATCCAGGGATTTCGCGTAGTGATGACAGTAATCCTGTTACAGGTGTTTTTGGCCTTTGCGATCCCGCTGGTTGCCGGCTATTTCCCGGTCAATAAGGGAGCGCGGACATCGGTACGGCGAGCCATTAGCGAAGATACACACGGCGAGCAAAAGAGCCAATCCAACGGCAGGCTGGACAATCTGGGGGTGCGATTTGCGCTGCTATCACGGCCGCTGCTGCTGTCCATCCGTAATACGTTCCGGCGCAAAGGCCGCTTGGCGCTCACCCTGTTTACCCTGATCATGGCCGGGGCGATCTTTATCGCCGTATTTAATGTACGCGAGTCACTTTATGATTTTATGGACATGATGAGCCGGCATTATCTGGCGGATGTGATCGTGACTCTCGAAGAGCCGGATCGGGTTGAACAGGTAGAGCGTGATATCTTGCAGCAGCCTGGTGTAGTAGGTGTCGAGAGTTGGGGCATGACCACAGGCGAGGTGCAAGATGAGAACGATGAGCCACTCTTCAACATAGTCGTCCTGGCGCCCCCGGAGGACACGACCTTGATGGATGTGCAAATAGTTGCCGGACGCTGGCTGCAGCCGAAGGACGGGAAGGCGCTGGCAATCTCCGACGCGATCTGGAGCGATTATCCAGAGTTCAAGGTAGGGGATACGCTGCGTGTTTCCATTGCGGGGAAAGACGCTGAGCCGTGGCCGGTCGTAGGCATTTTCCGTTTCGCCGATCTTGGCAATAATCTATTGACCTACGCCAACTACGACACGATAGCGCACCTGACCGGGACGCCAGGGCAGGCACAGTCTTTCCGAGTTGTGGCCGGTGTTGATACAGTGGAGGGACAGAGCGAGTTGAGCGCCGCACTGGACCAGCATCTACGTGACAAAGGGTACAAGATCAGCAATGTAGAAGCAGGCAAGGTAGCGCGCGAGCAGCAGTCGCAATCGCTTAACATCCTGGTGGTCTTCCTCCTGGCAATGGCGATATTGACCTCTGTAGTCGGCAGCATCGGCCTGACGGGCACGATGGGCATGAACGTCCTGGAGCGGACGCGCGAAATTGGCGTGATGCGCGCGATCGGGGCGGTAGACATGGAGATCATTAAGTCCGTGGTGATCGAGGGCATGATGATTGGCTTGCTCAGTTTTATTGCTGCCGCAGCCTTGTCGTTCCCGATCAGCTACTTACTTCTGCGCATCATCAGCCAGGCGATCATGGGTACATTGATGCCGCTGCAGATTACGTCGTTAGGCTATGTAATCTGGCTCGGCGTGGTGATTTTCCTATCGGTTGTCGCCAGCATGTGGCCAGCGCGCGGCGCGGCGCGCTTGACCATCCGTGAAGTGCTGGCCTACGAGTAATGGCCGCGGCGCCTGATCAGCCCACCAGTTCAACTTCCCCAGGCCGCCAACTCTGACTGATCCAGGCTTCGAGCGGACCATACAACCTCAAGGCGACAAACCAGCTTGTCCCCGGAACTTAAGTGCCAATGGCTCGACGGAATCACCGCTGGCGCTTAAGATTAGGGGTGATCTTCTGAATCTACGCGCGCCTGAGCGACTGGAGCGACGAGCAGGTATGAATCTTGAACAGCAGACTTTCGAAAATATTCTGGGCAGCAAAAGCGTCTCCCTTTTCACCCTGACCAATGATGGGGGCACGGCCATAGGCATCACCAACTACGGCGGCATCGTGACGTCCATCCTGGCCCCTGATCGGGCTGGTAATCTGGCCGATGTTGTGTTGGGTTTCGACGACCTGGCTGACTACGCGGGCAACAGACCTTTTTTCGGCTGTATTGCTGGCCGTTTCGCCAATCGCATTGCCCGCGGCCGTTTCATACTGGACGGCCGCGAATACTCGCTGGCGCGCAACGACGGCCTTAATCATTTGCACGGCGGCCGGAAGGGATTTGACCGGCGCCTTTGGCAAGCGGAGCCGTTCAGTAACGACAAAACAGCAGGCGTGGCGCTGACTTACATAAGCCCGGACGGCGAAGAGGGCTATCCCGGCGAATTAACGGCTAAGGTCACCTACACGCTCGATAACGAAAACGCGCTGCGTATCGATTACGAAGCGACAACAGATAAGGACACGATTGTCAATCTGACCAACCATAGCTACTTCAACCTGGCCGGCGGCGGTGATATCCTCGATCACGAACTGCTGATCAACGCCGATTATTTCACGGTGATTGACGACACACTTATTCCCACGGGCGAGCTGCGTGCAGTAACCGGCCGGCCGCTGGATTTCAGCCAGCCAACGCCCATCGGCGCGCGTATCGGCGAAGATAACGACCAGCTCCTGTTCGCCGGCGGTTATGACCACAATTGGGTATTAAATCGCGGCGGTGAGGGCCTGACCCTGGCGGCCAGGGTGACCGATCCGGCCAGTGGCCGTGTGCTGGAAACCTACACCACCCAGCCGGGCATGCAGTTTTATTCCGGCAATTTCCTGGACGGCACCGTCGCAGGCAAGGGCGGTGTAGCCTATGGCCGGCGCACCGGCTTTTGCCTGGAGACGCAGCATTTTCCCGATTCACCCAACCAACCGGAGTTCCCATCAACGGTGCTGAGGCCGGGACAGACATTCGCGCAAAGCACGGTCTACAAGTTCACGATAAGTTGACAGGAAGTATGGACGAGCTGACGGAGTACAACCGGGAGCGCTGGGAAGCGCTGGTGGCGGCGGGTGTTGAATATGGACGGCCGCTGTTGGATCTCGACCAGATTTCGGCACGGGCCTGGGTGGCGGAGGAAAGCCTGCTGCCAGAGGCAGCCATGGATGAGCTGGATGGCAAAGAGGTGCTGGTGCTGGCCGGGGGCGGGGGACAGCAGTCAGCCGCGCTTTCCTTGCTCGGCGCGCGGGTGACGGTGCTTGATCTCACCCAGGCCCAATTGGCCGGCGACCGGCAGGCGGCGGAGCACTATGGTTACGAGGCACGCATCGAACAAGGAGATATGCGCGATCTCTCCCGCTTTGTCGACAACGCCTTCGATTTTGTCTGGCAGCCTTATTCGATCAACTTTGTGCCCGATTACCGGCCCGTTTTTGACGGCGTGGCGCGCGTGCTGCGGCCTGGCGGTTTCTATCGCCTGGATATCGCCAACCCATTTACCGGCGGCAGTTGTGAAGACAACTGGACGGAGCGAGGCTATGCGGTCAGCAAGACCTACAGCGACCGCAGTGAGTTGGACGGCATCGATCTCCATTGGGATGTTGTTGGAGCGGACGGCATATCCCACAAAGTGTTAGGTCCCCGCGAGTTCCAGCATGCCCTAGGCCCGGTGCTGACGACACTGGCCGATTTGGGCTTTGTCCTCAAAGGCATGTGGGAACGGCCGCAAGATGGCGACCCGACGGCCGAGCCGGGCACCTGGGAGCATTTCATCAGCGTCCTGCCGCCCTGGCTGTGGATGTTGTTTGTGCTAGGGGCATAGACGGTCTCTTCCTTTTTGAACGCTATTACGTCGCCGGCAGATTGCCTGGGCTGGGCATCGCGGTTCAAGGAGATAGGTAACCATCGTGCCTTTCCCTTTAACGTAGATCGGCTCCCGCGCCTCGAAGTGGTAGCGCCCCTCGAGCTTCTTACGCACGGCTTCAGTGACCTCGATCTGGTTGCTGAGGCCATTGGACTTCTGCGTGCGGCGAGTTTCGCTATCATCTGGCTCGGCGACGCGTTTTTCGATGCGTTGGAGGAAAGTCATAGGCTTGACCTACGGTTGGCTGTCAATTCCGTTGTAAGTTCAAGGATTGGCAGAGGACTGCTGATTCTATCAGAGAGTTTACCAAACAGTGTCGTGATGCTGAAACGGCCCTCTATTGACAACGATCTTATCTTTGCTAACATGCACCGTGCAGCTTAGCGCCTACCTTTCCAGGTTTTCCCGAAGTTAGTTTAGAAAACCAGCCAGGTTAGTCACACGGCCGTTGATAGGGCATGCTGGATACCGTGGGGAGCCCGCCCAACGGTTAAGCAGTACAAGATCCATCTATCCCATCAGGGACGCAGTGCAGCGAGAGGAATCTTCTATCATGGAAATGAACATCACAGATCAGTCAAGCGCTGTTGCACGAGCCTATTCGCGAGAACATGCCGAGCGTTTCCGCCAGGAGCTACACGAGTTACTGCGCATCCCCAGTGTCAGCACAGATCCCGCGCACGCGTCCGATGTGCAGCGCGCCGCCGAATGGCTCGCCGATCATGCCCGCGACCTGGGCCTGGAGAACGCCCAGGTCATGCTCACCGCCGGCTATCCGGTGATGTACGCTGAATGGCTGGGCGCGGGGCCTGATAAGCCCACGGTACTAGTCTACGGCCATTACGACGTTGTACCCGCCGCTATGGAGGATGGCTGGGAAACCCCTCCCTTTGAACCGGTGGAGAAAGACGGCAAGATTTACGCCCGCGGCGCCACTGACGACAAAGGGCAATTGTTCATTCATCTTAAGGCCCTGGAATCCTTCCTCAAGACGGCCGGCGAGGCCCCGGTCAACGTGAAGTTCTTTATTGAAGGCGAAGAAGAGATAGCCTCGCCCCATCTTGTGCCTTTCTTGCAGGAAAATCTGGACCTGCTCAAGGCTGACGTCTGCGTCATCAGTGACACCTCGATGCGTACCATCGATGAGCCGGCGATCCTACACAGCCTGCGCGGTATGACTTATCTACAGATTGAGGTGCGGGGCCCATCAGACGATTTGCACAGCGGCTTGTGGGGCGGCGCCGCTCATAATCCCGCCCTGGCCCTGGTGGAAGTTCTGGCGCAGCTTTATAACGAAGATAGCAGTATCGCCGTGCCTGGATTCTATGATGATGTCGTTCCTCTTACAGATGAGGAACGGGAAATGATTGCCAAGACGGATCTGACCGAGGAACAGTTTAAAGAGGCGACCGGCGTCCCCGCTGTCTGGGGTGATGCCCGCTACTCGATTCGCGAGCGTATCTCCGCCCGGCCCACGCTTGATATAAACGGCCTGTGGAGTGGTTGGAGCGGCCCCGGCCCCAAGACGATTATTCCGGCCATGGCCGGCGCCAAATTAAGCTCGCGCCTGGTAGGTAATCAGGACCCGCACAAGATCTACGAGCAGATCAAATCTTTCATTGAGTCTATCGCGCCGCCGACCGTCAGCACCAACATCTTTTTGATAAATACCGGCAAGCCGGCGCTTTTCGCATTTGATGGCCCTGCTATGCGGGCCGCGGCACGCGCCTATGCGGAAGCGTGGGGCGCCGAACCAATCTTCGTCCGTGGCGGGGGCAGTATCCCCGTAGTGGCTGAAATCGCGGACCTGATGGACATCCCGGTTGTTATGATGGGGTATGGCCTGGATGACGACGGTCTCCACTCGCCGAACGAGCATTTCACGATCGAGATGTTCCATCGCGGTATTGAGACGGCCATCGTTTATCTGGAGGAGCTGGGGCGGCTGCCCGGATTGGGGAACTAGGAACTCGCTGTACGAGGACGGCCGCAGTGTCTATGCTTATGGTAGCCCAGCCAGCGACACGCTGACCGGCCCTGGGTTTTTACCCCGACCCTTTCAATGGTTGGACTTACTGGATTGCGGTGGTCGGAGGATACCTACCAATTTCCCAACCGGTTCTATGCCAGCGAGTACCTCGAGCAGGTTGACTTCGAGATTGCCGTGGACTGCCGGCGGCGATAAAAGGGGCGGCGACTTTTCACCGGGCAGCCGTTGCCAAAAGCGATTGCTCCCAATTGGCTATGCGCGTTACACTCAGGATGCGCCGGTTTCAGGGCGCGCGAAGTTATGACTGTTTCAACGGCGACAGAGGCCCTGCCTTTTTTCTCATCTTCCACCCTGCGTAATAAGTCCCTTTGGGTCATTGTCGC
This sequence comes from Promineifilaceae bacterium (SeqCode), assembly GCA_046259695.1. Lineage (GTDB taxonomy): Bacteria > Chloroflexota > Anaerolineae > Promineifilales > Promineifilaceae > JAACFF01. Next base: position 28,672 of record JBJYWX010000621.1, read on the forward strand.
CGTTCTCCTGGCCGGCCTGGCTTATTTTTCTACCTACCAGATACACATCAGCGGCAGTTGGAGCCCGTACGCGACGGACGTGGGCGAGATTCAAAACGCGCTGCCTCGTTGGGGATTGATCCACCACAGCGGTTATCCTCAATATTCGGTCCTGGGCTCACTTTTTGTGACTGTTTTACGGCCGTTGGGCATTGCGCCCGCCGCTGGCGCGTCGCTCTTCTCCGTGTTCTGGGGGCTGGTCACCGTGGCTTTGCTGGTCATCCTGGCCATGGATCTCGCTGTGCCTGGCCCTTTCGCCGCGCTTGGCGCGCTGGCCACGGCTGTCTCGACCTCGATCTGGATAGACGCCTCGCTGGCCGAAGTACACACGATGACCCTGGCGATCAGCGTGGCGACCGTGCTGTTCGCCCTGCGTTACGGCCGTGAGGGGCGGCGCAGCGATTTGCTGTGGCTCACTTTCGTCTTCAGCCAGGGCGTTTTTCACCAACGCTCTGTGGTCCTGCTTGGGCCAGCGGTCTTGCTGCTGATCTGGCCCCACCTGCGCGATATCTTTCGCCTGGACTGGCGCAGCTGGCTGCTGCTTATCGGCATTGCTCTCCTGGCGCCGCTGACCTATCTCTACCTGCCGCTGCGGGTCTGGACCGGCGCGGATTGGGTGTTCGGCTCGCCGGGCACCTGGGACGGTTTCTGGACGCTTTTCCTTGACAACCGCGCCGGGCGGGTCTTCGATCTTAATAGCGATTGGGCCGAACGCCTGCGCACGACGCACCAGATCCTGGCCGATGATATGTTCTGGCCGCTCCTGGTCGCCGGTCTGTTCGGCCTGTGGCTGCCGGCGCTGGAAAAAGGGCAGCGGCTGGTCAGCCTCGGCCTGACCGCGGCCTGGGTTCCCAACTACCTGGTGACGGTTATCATCTGGCGCAACCGGGTTGTCGATGCGCAGCTGGCGGCCAAGCTGCCGCTGCTGCTGCTGGCCGGCATCGGCCTCTCCTTGATCCTGGCCTGGCTCTGGCGGCGCTCGGCGCGCGTGGCTGCCCTGGCAGGGCTCGTGCTGCTGGCCGGGCTGACCGCCTGGAGCTGGCAGGCACGGCCATTCATAGCCGGGATAACACGCGACCGCTCGTCAGAAGCGATTGTGGAAACGATGCGCCGCGTTTCGCCTGCGGAGGACGGCCGGACGACCACCGTCGCCGTGCCCTGGGGCGCTGATTATTGGGCCCTGACCTACGCCCAGGCTTACCGTGATGAACTGGCCGGATTAAACCTGGTCGATCACAATGCCGAACCACAGATGATTATCAGACGCGGCGACCATTTTCTGGTGCCGAACCAGACCCTTATGATCTTCCCGCTAATTTTCTACGAGGAACGCCTGGGGCCGCTCTACCTGGCCGCGGCCGCGCCGGACGTCACCGAAATCAGCCCGGCGCCCATTGTCAGCGAAGCCGGCCTCGCCGGGCTGCCGGCGTTCGATTTTGACCTGGGGAATGGCGTGACCATCCGCGCTGTAACGACGGAGTGGGCGGCTGAGAACGAGGTGATGATCACCGTTTATTGGCAGGCGCCTGAGGGTGTGGACGCCAACTACAGCGTCGCCGTTCACCTCGTCGCACAGGACCCGCCGCAGAGCGAAGCCGACATCCTCGATCAGGACGATCGCGCCGCGCCGGTCAATAACTGGTACCCAACCATGCAATGGCGGCCGGGCGAGATCGTGCGCGACCGCTATGTCGTGAGCGTGCCTGAAGGGTCAACTCCGGCCGGCATCCGTGTCGGCATGTACCGCAGCGATCCCGAATTGGGCTTCATCAACACCCCCTGGTTGTCACTGCCGCTGCCGCCAGAATAGGTGACACAAGGCATCTTGCATTCATTCTGGTTTCGGTGTATACTGTTCGCAGATTAGTTTGTTTTTCAAACTAGTATGAATTATAAAATGAGTGGCGCAGCCACACTTCGTGGTGGTTACGGCGCTGTCTAGGGAACGGCCTTGCCATGCAGATACACTTGTGCAGGCGCGCGTTTCCCGGGAGGTGTGATATGAGCGAGCGGGATGGGGAATTCAAGGATCTGGCTAACCGGGCCTACATGGCCTATCACCAGGATGGTGTGATTGACATCCTGCTGGGGGCGGGTATTACCGGCTTTGGGCTAAACATGCTGTTTGATTCCCCGGCGTTGATCGTGTTGAGCTGGATGCCTTTCCTGTTCTATATGCCACTGAAGACGCATATTACGGCGCCGCGTTTTGGCTACGTGCGCTTCAGCGGTGAACAGGAGGAACGGGCGCGTTATACGCGGCTGGCTCTGGTCGGCCTGCTGGCCGCCGCGCTTTTCTTGGGTTTTGCCCTGTTCATGGCTTTCAGCCGCGCCGCGCCCGACGTGCGCGCGCTGCTGGCTGGCCGCGCCATGGTCTTGATGGGTACAATGGCCGCCATTATCCTGGCCGCGGCCGGCGCCGCGACCGGCCTGAAGCGGCTCTATGTTTACGCCGCGCTGACGCTGCTCTTTAACATCGTGGGCGCTTTCCTGCCCATTCACGAGGGCGTAACCACGGTGCTGCTGGGCCTGACGATCATGGCCAGCGGTATCTGGCTGCTGGCCCGCTTTCTGCGTACCTATCCCAAGATAGACGAGGAGAAGAGTCGTGACGGATCGTGAACCGCAAGCGGCCGAACTAGGACCGATTGCCGACATCGATCGCACGGTGCACGCACCGGCACGGCTGATGATCCTGGCCTTTTTATCGGCCGTGGACAGCGCCGACTTCACCTTTCTGCTCAATCAGACAGGGCTGACACGCGGCAATCTTTCTTCCCATTTGCAGAAGCTGGAGGAAGCTGGCTACGTCAGTGTTGAAAAAGAATTTGTGGACCGCATCCCGCGCACCTTGATCCGCCTTTCGGCGCAAGGGCGGGAAGCGGTCCGCAGCTACCGGGAAACGATGCGCCAGGTTGTTGATGGCCTGTTGAACGAATCGTTGACTTAATTGATTAGGAGAGGACCGCTGCCGGGTAAGGGCTTTCACTGCCGGTCACGCACGCCGCTTTGGGTGGGCATGGTATAATGCCCTTGAGGAGCCATGAGCGTTTCGGTCGATCTGCTTATTTTCTGGGCTGTGGTGCTCTCACGAGTGCTGGTGCCACTCACCATTCCGCGCTACCCCCTGCCGGGCATCCTGGCTGCGCTGGTGCTCGATGCCGTAGACCAGACGATATTCCAGGGCCTTACCGGCGTGACCATGTTCGGTTACCAGGGTTACGATAAGGCGCTGGATATCTATTACCTGGCCATTGCCTACACAGCCACGCTGCGCAATTGGACTAATTACGCTGCCGTGCGCATCAGCCGTTTCCTTTTCTATTACCGGTTGGTGGGCGTGGTGCTTTTCGAGATGCTGCAATTCCGCTGGCTGCTCCTGGTTTTCCCCAATGTTTTCGAATACTTCTTTATTTTCTATGAAGTTTACCGCCTGCGTTGGAACCCAGGCCGCCTTTCGTCCAAGACGCTGGTAGGTGTGGCGGCTTTTATCTGGATCGTGATCAAGCTGCCGCAGGAGTATTGGATCCACGTGGCCCAACTGGATGTGACCGACGGTTTGAAGCAGCTGCTCGGTTACCCACTGCAGACGCCATGGGCGCAGATTCTCACCGCTAACGCGTCCTGGTTCATCCTCGTGCTGGTCTTGTTGGCCCTGCTGCTGGCCGGTATTTGGCGCGCGCTGAGGCGCCGCCTGCCGCCGGCGGACTGGGAGGTTGATTGGTCGCCGGATGCGCACCTTGCACGCCCGACGGAGGAACAGCTGCTGCGCACCGTACGTGTTCTAGCCGATCGTTTCTTAGACCATGAACTTTTCGAAAAGACAGCGCTGATCTCGCTGCTGGTGATTATTTTCGCGCACATCTTGCCCGGCATCAGGTCCAGCGATCTAGAACTGGCGCTGGCAATTACGGTGGTGGTAATCATCAATACCTTATTGAGCGAATGGCTGGCGCGGCGCGGCATGGCCTGGCCGCATGCCCTGCGCCAGGGTATCGTGATGTTTGCCGTGAATCTGCCTGTCTTCCTGGCCGTTTCTTTCGTGCGCTACCACGCCTATACGCCGGCGTCGCTGACGAATATCCTGGTCTTTGTGCTCTTGCTCAGTTTGATTATTACCTTGTATGATCGTTACCGGCCGATTTACTTGGTGCGATTTTTTAGTTATGGGTAATGGTATGAAACCTGCAGAGATCCGTTTTGTCCCCCTGGCTGCAAAGACAATTGTAGTGCACACCGTAACCTATTTCATCATGGGGCTGCTGGCCTCCACACTGCTTAATTATGCTTCCTGGTATGCCGGACCGGCGCTGAGCGGCTTTATGCGCCAGCTTGATGATCCGCTGGTGATGGCAGGTGCCCTCTTCCAACCGCTGCGCGGGCTGCTCTTCGCGGTGGTTTTTTACCTGCTGCGCGAGCCGTTGTTCGGCCGCGCCAATGGCTGGCTGATCATGTGGGTCATGCTGGTCTTTGTGGGCATCCTGTCGACCTTTGGCCCCGCACCCGGTTCGATTGAAGGTATGGTTTATACCGTTTTACCTTTCTGGGATCATTTTAAGGGCTGGCCGGAAGTGATGGGGCAGGCGCTGCTCTTCTCCCTCATCCTAACTTATTGGGTAACCCATCCGCAGACGCGCTGGCTGACCTGGCTGCTGGTGATTGCCTTTATTATCGCTTTGCTCCTGCCGTTATTAGGGCTGCTGGTTACACAGGGCCTGCCCGCCTAGGGTAGGCTGAAAGCCAGGACTGGCCACGTAAATGACTGAGCTATCAGATTTGTTTGACTGATTAGTCAGTCTACTTTATACTTGCGTTCATGAGTGACAAAAGAACGCAGCTGCTTGAAGCCTCCATCGACCTTTTCGCTGAAGAAGGTTTTTGGAATACGCCGACGACGCGTATCGCCAAACATGCCGGCGTGGGCACAGGGACACTGTTCAACTACTTCGGTTCCAAAGAAGGCCTCATCGATGAGGTCTATTTGCAGTTGAAAAAAGAGTGGGGGGCATATGTCCTAGCTGGCTGGCCGCAGGATGCTTCCGTGCGCGATCAGGTGGCGCATATATGGTATCGCTATTTAGATTGGGGCCTGAACTATCCGGATCGCTATGCACTGAAGCAGCAGCTACGCCTGTCCGAATTTGTCAGCGAAGATACGCAGCATGAAGAGGAAGCGTCGCTGGCCTTTGCCGTCAGCTTATTCAACGAGGCGGTTAGGGACGGCGTGTTGCTGGATATACCGCTGGACTATTTCAGTTTGCTAATGCAGTCCCAGGCGGAAGCGGCCATAGAGCATGCCCGGCAGAACGATCTAGGCGATATGGCTTTGCTCAAGCACATCGCCCTCAGCTTTGAGATCTTTTGGAACTCAGTGAAGGCACAGTAGCAGCTTTTTTTTACAACGGTTTGACTGACTAATCAATCCATACATCAGGGGACCGCATTGAATACCAAGGAGAACAATCATGAGCGACTGGACCCAAGAAGATATCCCTGACCTGAGCGGCAAAGTAGCCATAGTCACCGGCGCTAACAGC
>JBJYWX010000622.1:0-2479 GCA_046259695.1 Promineifilaceae bacterium (SeqCode)
TCGCGCTATTACCTGAATCTCGGTGAGATCTCCTCCTACCCGCCGGGTTACAAGGAGAATGCGGGTATCTTCTGCCACACTAATCCATGGATTATGATCGCCGAAGCACTGATCGGGCGCGGTGATCGGGCGCTCGATTATTATCTGCGCATCAACCCCTCGGTACGGGAAACAATTAGCGAAATACATCGAAGTGAGCCCTACGTGTATGCCCAGATGATAGCGGGACGCGACGCCCCTAGCTTTGGGGAAGCCAAGAATTCCTGGCTCTCTGGCACGGCCGCCTGGAACTATGTGGCGATTACGCAGTGGATCCTTGGGATCCGGCCCACGTACACTGGACTGCAGATAGCACCGGTCTTACCCGACGGCTGGCAAGCCTTTTCGGTCCGGCGAAACTTCCGCGGCATCATTCACGAAATTAATGTCAAACGCGTAGGCAGCGGTAATGCTGTGCAGCTCGTCGTGGATGGTTCGCCAGTCAGGGGCAACATCGTACCCTTGATCGATGACCATGATGGTCCCGTACAGATCGAGGTCTTATTGGGGACAAGGGCCTAGAATCAGGTGGAGAAGGCTCAATTGATCGGGTGAGATTCGTTGTTTGCTCGTGCGACCAGGTCCATGGCGAAGTGCAGCTCGCCATTTCGATGGTCCACCGGCGTGAAACCACACTGGCTATACAGCTGGATCGCGCCAAGCCAATCGTTATTGGTTTCCACTACGAGCAGCGACATGCCATTGTCTCCGGCAGTTTGAATTAACATCTCCACCATCCGGTGTGCGATACCCTGCCGGCGAAAATCAGCGGCGACGCTCATGCGCACGATACGCCCGCGGCGCGGCGTCTCGCGGATTAGTGCCGCAGTCCCAATGAGGCTGCTTTCCAGTTCGGCGACGATGAACCAGTTGTTAGGGGCGGGGTAGCTACCGGCGATATCAACAAGGTCCGGATTTCTCACAGGGTCAAAGTGCTCAAAGTGTTCGGCCAGGCCGGCAAGTACCAGTGCACGGGCCTGATCTTGATCGTCTGGGCGGAATGGCCGGATGCGTAGAGCTTCCATGTTAATTCAAAAAACAAGAACCTCACCAGTGCGGTGAGGTTCTTGTTTCTGCATGACAACGATAAGTCTAGAACAGTCCGACAACTTTGCCGTCTTCGTCAACGTCGACGTTCATGTAAGCAGGCTTGCTGCCAAGGCCGGGCATGGTACGCATTTCACCCAGAAGCGGGTAAATGAAGCCGGCACCGACTGATGCACGGGCTTCGCGAACGGTGACCTCAAAGCCACTCGGCGCATTCTTCAAATTTGGATCGTGGCTGATACTGAGATGTGTCTTCGCCATACAGATTGGCAGGTTTCCAAAGCCGTTCGCTTCGTAACTGGCAATCTGCCGGTCAGCCAGCGCATCGTAAGTGACGCTGCCTGCCTGGTAAATCTTCTTGGCGATGATTTCAATCTTTTCCTTAATTGGAATATCCAGCGGGTATAGAAACTCAAAATTGGACGGTTTCTCGCAGGCCGAAACAACCGCCTCGGCTAATTCAAGCGCGCCATCACCCCCATTGGCCCAATGATCGGTCATAACTGCCGTCTCTGCTCCGGCATCAATCGCAAACTTACGGATAAGCTCGACCTCGGCCTCTGTGTCCTCGGTGAATTTGTTGATCGCAACGACTACCGGCACGCCAAAGCCGATCGCGTTGCGAATGTGCACGCCAAGGTTATCCAGACCTTTTTCCAGCAGTTCCAAATTCTCTTCCTGGTAGGCAGGATCGAGGGGCCGGCCAGGAATAACGCGCGGACCGCCTCCGTGCATCTTCAAGGCACGAATTGTGGCTACCAAGACGACCGCGTCCGGAATCAATCCTGAATAACGGCATTTGATATCAAAGAACTTTTCCATGCCAATATCGGCGCCAAATCCAGACTCGGTGACCACATAATCGCCCAACTGCAGGGCGACCTGGTCAGCGAGAATAGAAGAATTGCCGTGCGCGATGTTGGCAAAAGGTCCGGCATGTACAAATGCAGCCTGGCCTTCTAATGTCTGCATTAAGTTGGGATGAATAGCATCCTTCATGAGCACGGTCACGGCACCCGCCACTTCTAGATCTTCCAGAGAGATCGGCTTCTTGGCTGTGTTGCTGCCAATCACAACGCGTCCGACACGTTCGCGCAGATCCTTGAGCGCAGACTTGTAATCTTGGCCGCTGACAAGGGCCAGGATCGCCATGATTTCACTGGCCACTGTGATGTCAAAACCCGTTTGCCGCGGACGGCCATCCAGACTACCACCAAGCCCGATGATGATGTTACGCAGCGCACGATCATTGACGTCCATAACCCGGTTCCAGGTTATGTTATAGGGATCAATGTCCAGGCGTTCCAGGCCGAGCTCAGCCAGTTTTTGATCGCTCATCCGGCTTTCGTGAAACCAGCGAGCATCGAGCGCCGCGCTGACCAGGTTATGCGAA
>JBJYWX010000623.1:0-3186 GCA_046259695.1 Promineifilaceae bacterium (SeqCode)
GTGCTGCTGATTCACATGTTCGATAACGCGGTGAAGGAGCATTAAGGGGCTCGCCCTTGCTGGCGGGATATGTCGTTCAGCACCTGCAATGCTTTTTCCAGCGACACCACGTCCCCACTGAGATTGAGGTAGGCCGAAACGACATCGGAATACTGGTAGCGCAGATCCGCCCTGACCGCCGGGTCATGGCGCAGCTCCGCGGCAATTTCGTCAAGCACCGTTGGTTTCACGTTGAGGCGGCAATTCTCAACAAATCCGACAATCGTCTGCGCTTCATCGCGCACATCGCTGCAACCCTCGCGGATCGCCATCTGCACGTCGATGGGGATAATCTTTCTGACGGTGTGGCGATAGGCGCTTTCCCGAACATCTTCGTAAGCCAATCGCGCACTGTCAGCGGCAAAATAATCGCTGAGGCCGCTGTCGATCAATCTCTCGGGCAGAAGGCCGAGATGACCGGCGGAAACGATCTGGTCCCATGTGGCACGGGTAGGCGGAGAGTAATTGATTTCGGTGGCCCGGTAAGCCTGAACAACCAGTTCTCGCGAGGGTGCCGCCGGATCGGACAACAGCTTATCGGCGCGTTCAACGCTGTTGAGCACCGCGGCGTAATAGGCGACGAGCCCCCGATTACCTGCGAGGTCTTTGGTGACATCTCGCGCCAGGCGTTCGATGTACTCCATGGCTAGGTGCTTTTCGACCCGCGCCTCGTTCCAGTTTGAAACCTGTATGCCAAGAAAAACACCCAGAACGACCATCAGGAACTCGATGGAGACGGCCATCCAGTGCTGCTGCTTCGCATGCTCGATGATGCGGGAGGTAATCATCTCCGGGCGCCCAGCATGGTACTTCGCTCATGCAGTCGGTTATTGGCGGTGCGAGAAAGACCAGGCATTTCTAAAGATCATCGTTCTTACTCAGGAAGGGCCATGATAAGCGCATCTCAGCCCGAAATAACATCATCGCCACTTTCCAGGTGCGCTGGCCGATATTGTGCCATCGCCCGGAATCATTGCGCGAGTGCGAAGAATCCGGGGTCGGGCCTGGGCCTGCGCATGAAATTCGCCCCGTTTCGGACGACAGACCACTCGCATCATCCGCTCCTTCCATGCCCGTAACCCATCTTCCTACATGAATTCCCTCGTTTTACCTTCCACACACCCGCCCGATTCCCTCTGACCATCCCGTGGTATCACCCTCAGGCTCGAAACCTTCGGGAGGACACTCGCTGTATTGGCCCTTCAAGGTGCACGTTAACTGGCCCAGCTGTCACGGCAGTTTACGCGGCGATCTGGCGAATTTTTAGGTCGCACCAATGTCCGAAAATGGCCGATCTCGAAAGTCCACGTCTCCTGGTTCCAGCCTTGAATCAGTTCCGCTATCCGTTCACAAACGGTCCCCAGCTTGGTTGAGGTGCCAGGGGCCGCTTCCGACCCGTTACGGAACATATACTCCGGTTATCTGACGGACGCGTTCAGAAACATAAATGATCTAACTTATATGTCATTCCATATATATGGCATAGCGCATACAATAGTACCTGTGAAGCCAGAAGCTTTGTTCAATCTACTTTCCGACTCCACGCGCCTGCGTTGCCTTATGTTGATTCAAGCGGAGGGCGAAGCATGTGTATGCGAAATGACATTCGCCCTTGAGGAGTCACAACCAAAAATCTCTCGCCATTTGGCTTTGATGCGGGATGCGGGCCTCGTAAAGGCTCGCCGGGAGGGCACCTGGATGCACTATCGAATTAGTCCGGAATTACCATCCTGGGCGAAAGAATCCATGCGCCAAATGTTCCAGAATCTGGCTCGTTTGCAGCCGTTCCGAGGTGACCACAAAAGGCTTGACCTGATGACTGATCGACCGGGCCTTGATTCTTGCGCTTGACTCGATGTACGCCACGCTGAGAAATAAGTATTCGGAATACCGCCAACAGGGACACCTGATTGCACTGGTGTTGGCGATTTTCCTGGCCGTCTATTTCATGCCGGCCGGTACCGCGCGCTTCGACAACGCCGTCCTCGAAGCATTTTCGTTGGTCCACTGGTATGCAAGAGAACATGTCATATTGTGTCTGATGCCGGCTTTCGTTATAGCGGGCGCAATTGCGGTCTACATATCCCAGGGTTCCGTCATGCGCCTTCTGGGGCCACAGGCGCCCAAGCCGCTGGCTCTCGGGGTCGCATCGGTCTCAGGAACGCTGCTGGCAGTTTGCTCCTGCACGGTATTGCCTCTTTTCGGTGGCATTTATCGTCGTGGCGCAGGTCTGGGCGCTGCCGTCGCCTTCCTGTACTCCGGACCGGCCATCAACGTCATGGCGGTCGTCGTAACAGCCAAGGTCCTCGGCATTGAATTGGGCACGGCCCGCGCCGTCGGGGCCATCATATTCGCGATCGTTATTGGGGCCGTCATGCACTTCCTATACCGGAAGGAAGAGGCGGCACGGAGCAAGCGCTCCGCCCGTGGCTTCGAGGGGGAAGATCAGGAGAAATCGCTGGGCACCATCTCGGTTTTCTTCGCTCTTATGGTCGGAATCCTGATATTTGCCAATTGGGCAGCGGCGGACAGCGCGGCCTGGACGGTTGTCTACCGGCTGAAGTGGTTCATTACGGCGACGTTGGCGTCGCTTCTGGCGCTCATGCTGGTGGTTCGTTGGAACTGGCCGGTTATGCAATTGGCCTCGTTGGCCGGCACCGTGCTGGCTTGCGCAATCATTGCGCCCAATACCCCGGAACTGGCGTTTGCTGTCGGGACCCTTGGGTTGATGATTCTTGCAGCGCTACGCCCGTCCGACAGGGAATGGGCCGAGCAGGCCTGGGGCTTCACCAGGCAAATAGCACCTTTGTTGCTGGCGGGTGTTTTCATCGCCGGGTTTCTGCTGGGCCGTCCGGGCCACGAGGGGCTGATTCCGTCGACTTGGGTTAGCGCCGCGGTAGGCGACAATTCCCTCCTGTCTACGTTGCTGGCATCGGTTGTAGGAGCCCTTATGTACTTTTCAACCTTAACGGAAGTGCCCATCGTTCAGGGCCTTATCTGGGCGGGCATGGGGAAAGGCCCTGCACTCGCATTGCTTTTGGCAGGGCCGGCCCTTTCGCTGCCCAATATGCTCGTGATCCGCTCGATCCTGGGCACGGGAAAGACAGTGACTTATTGCGCGCTTGTGGTGGTTATGGCCACGGCTAC
>JBJYWX010000623.1:3196-3597 GCA_046259695.1 Promineifilaceae bacterium (SeqCode)
CCGGCTTTGTTTTCGGGAATTATTTCTAATTTGGCGGAGTGAGATCTTATGAAACTGACGATATACGGCAGCGGATGTTCCAAGTGCAACCTCCTGACTCAGCATGCCGAGACGGCGGCTCTGGAACTTGGCGCCTCTTATGAAATTGAAAAGATTTCCGACATGAACCAGATCATCGACGCTGGCATCATGCGTACCCCCGCCCTGGCTGTAGATGATCAAGTTGTTGTCGAAGGCAAGGTACCGAGTGCAAACGAACTGAAACAATACCTGGCTTGACTGCAATCCGGGAGATTGGCCGGTAGATACCCACGCAATCGAACTCAGCGATGTGATCGAACAAACCTCGACAATTACTTGCCCAAGCTGTGGTCGCTCCGAACGAGAGGAAATGCCCGCTG
>JBJYWX010000624.1:0-4223 GCA_046259695.1 Promineifilaceae bacterium (SeqCode)
CCCAGTCAAAATACACCGGCGTCAGGGAGTTGATGTCCATATCCGGGGCGGGATTCATGAAATCAATCGCGTATGGTATGCCGTCCTGAATGGCGAATTCCACAGTATTCATGTCGTAACCGAGAGCACGCACTAATTTGAGGGCGTCGCTAACAACCCGCGCGCCGAGCTCAGCATCCATGTGGGCATGCTCCACATGATATCTACGCTCGCGAGGATCATATTTCATCGGCAGAACCTCGTTCTGGCCCAGGCACATGCAGCGCACGTAATGGTCCCAATGAATGAATTCCTGCATAATCATCGTTAGCAAGCCAGATTGGTTGTAACTGTTCCAGACATCTTCCTTGGTGTGGCAGATATATACTTCTTTCCAGCCGCCGCCGTGCGCGTCCTTAAGCACACAGGGCAGACCTATGTAGTCAAGGATCGCGTCCCAATCCAGCGGATAGACAAGGTTGCGCAGACTTTCGCCATGGACGATGCCCGGCACGTATTCCTTATTGGGCAGTACCAGCGTTTTGGGGCTGGCCACGCCAATTTTGTTAGCCAGCGATGCCTCAAAGAATTTGTCATCGGCCGTCCACATGAAGGGGTTGTTGATGACGGTCGTTCCCTGGAGCACGGCGTTCTTCAAGTAAGAACGATAGTAGGGTACCTCGTGCGAAATGCGGTCCACGATAACGGCATATGGATTGGGCTCGTCCATCCGGGTGCCGCCAAGGCGCACAAACTCGGCAATTACGCCCTTATCACGGCGGTTGACTTCTTCGATAAATGCCGGGGGAAACGACCACTCGCGCCCGACCATCAGACCAACCTTCAAGCTCATAATTTGCCTCCTCCTTCTTGTAGCCGGTTTCTCAGCTAATCATGGCCGCCAATATAAAGCTGGAGCATTTGCTGCCACCAGGGCCAATCGTGTGCCCATCCGTCCCAGATGCGCAGCGCGTTGCCAATGCCTTTATCCCAGAGAGCGGTTGAGAGCCGCTCGCTGCTGTAGCGCAGACTATCATCCCGGCCGGTTACCAGGATGATATCCTGCCGCCGCAGCGCCTCCAGCCTGCCCCAGTCGTGTTCATTGGCGATGTAATCGCATGGGTTGCTGAAGTAGACATTGTCGTCATAATACCCATCCGTCCAGCGCTCCACCTCATAGATGCCACTCATTCCCAATGTCCTATTGACGACATGCGGGTAGCGTAGAGCAAAGTTGACCGCATGATAAGCCCCGAAGCTGGCGCCAGTCGTGATCAGAAATGGCGTTTTGTTCTTCTCCCAGGAAAGCGGCAGTACCTCATACAGCAAGTAGTTCTCGTACTGCTTATGTCTCCAGACGCGATCACCTGGGTGCCGCCAGCGCGCGTACCAGCTTTCTGCGTCAACGCTGTCGACGCAGAACATCTGCAGCCAGCCGCGTTCCAGTTGCTCTCCGACAGCGTGCATCATGCCCCGGTCTTCCCATTCATAGAAGCGGCCTTTCGACGTGGGAAAAACCAGGACACGCGCACCGCCGTGTCCAAAGACGAGGAGTTCCATCTCTCTCCCCAACGAAGGACTGTACCATTTATGATATTCGCGATTCATTAACTCGTTTCCTTCATGGTGTCGAACCGGCGGCCCGCCGGGACGGGCTAGATTGTATCATAAATGAGCGCCTGGCTACCTGTTTCGGAAGAGGCGTAACCTGGGGCCGCTCCCTGGTGTTCCTCTTCTTAACGGAGGCCATGCCGGTTGGCTGAAAAGATGTAAATCGGGATAATGGATGAGCGAGATCATACGAGGAGTAAAGAAATCATGTCGAAGCGCAAAGTGGCCGTAGTACTAGATGGCACGGCAAATCTTTCTGCGGAGTCCCTGGCAACAAATGACCTGGAGACGATCCCGCTCAACCTGATCTGGGGTGGCAAGAGTTATCGTGATGGTGTGGACATTACGACGGATGAATTCTATGATCGTTTGGCGCAGGCTTCGGAACTGCCGACAACCTCGCAGCCATCAGTAGGTGATTTCTATGATTTCTTTACGCACGTCGCGGAAACGGCCGAAAGCATCGTTTGCCTGACTCTTTCGAGTGAACTTAGTGGCACCTACAACTCGGCCGTTGGCGCTACCGAACTGATCGAGGATGTGCCCATTGAGGTTATAGATACCCGTTCGGTTTCGGTGGGTCACGGCTTCATGGCCCTCGCCGCAGCGCATGCCGCCCAGGTTGGCGCTGATTTTGCGGCCGTGGCACAGGCGGCGCGAGACTTGATACCCAAAATGAACGTCTTTTTTGCCGTTGACACGTTGGAATACCTGCATCGCGGGGGCCGCATTGGCGGCGCGAGCTGGCTCATCGGCTCTGCCCTCTCGATCAAGCCGGTGCTGCAAATAGATGATGGCAAGATAGACAGCTTGACGCGTGTTCGCACGAAGAAAAAAGCGCTTGCCTTCCTGGCGGACCTGGCGGAGGAAATGTACGGGGGTAAGGAAAACGTCCACCTGGCTGTGGTTGACGCCGTCGCCCGCGACGAAGCAATGCGACTGGGCGAAGAACTGCAGAAACGGATCAATCCCGTTGAGCTCATTTATGGCGAACTCAGCCCAGTAATTGGCACGCATGCGGGCCCGGGTACGGTGGGCTTTGGCGGCTACGCGGAATAATAGGCGCCTGCTTTGGCTGTAACGAAACAATATGCTTGATAAGATCGAAAAAGTGGTGGCGCGCTATGAAGACCTGGAGCGCCAGATGGCAGACCCGGCGGTTCTGGCCGATCATGTGCGCCTGACGGAACTTGCCCAGGAACGTTCAGACCTCGCGCCGCTGGTAGAAGCGTATAAGCGCTATCAGAAGCTGGATCGCGAACTGGAAGAAGCAAACGAACTGCTCGAAATTGAAGAGGAGACGGATATTCTTGACCTCGCCAATGACGAAATCCAGCGCCTGGAGTACGAGCTGGAAGAGCTGGATGGCGAGATGCGCGCCCTGCTCATTCCCAAAGATCCGCGAGATGCCAAGAACGTCTATGTTGAAATCCGCGCCGGAGCCGGCGGGGATGAGGCCGGCATTTTTGCCGCTGACTTGATGCGCATGTATACGCGTTACGCCGAAAACAATGGCTGGAAGACCCAGATCATGAGCGAAAATGCGACCGGTGTTGGCGGCTACAAGGAGGTCGTGCTGCTGCTGAAAGGCAGAGGCGCCTTCTCGCGCATGAAGTTCGAGAGCGGTGTCCATCGCGTGCAGCGGGTTCCAGTTACGGAATCGCAGGGTCGCATTCACACCAGCACGGCTACGGTGGCCGTCATGCCAGAGGTTGACGATGTTGAAATTACGCTCGATGAACGTGACCTGGAAATTACGGCCGAGTTTTCATCAGGGCCCGGCGGCCAGCACATGCAGAAAAACGCCACAGCCGCGCGCATCGTACATAAGCCGTCCGGTCTGATGGTTAAGATCCAGACAGAACGCAGTCTCACGCAGAACAAGAGATTGGGGATGGCAATCATACAGGCGCGCTTGCAGGAAATGGAGACCGAGAAACAGCACGCGGAAGTGGCCGCAGACCGCAAGGCCCAAGTCGGCAGTGGGGACCGCAGCGAGAAGATTCGCACCTACAATTATCCGCAGGGTCGCGTGACCGACCATCGTGTTGGCGTTTCAAGCTATAATCTACCCGCCGTGATGGATGGCGATCTTGACCAATTTATTGACGCCTTGACCATTGCTGATGAAGCCGAAAAACTGGCTGCGGCGGACAGTGAATAAAGCGCATCCTGCCCGCCAACCAAGAGAGGAATCATGAGTGAAGCGGTTTATGAGCCACGGGGTCTATACTTCGAGCAGTTTGCAACCGGCCAGGAACTGTTAACGGCAGGACGTACCATCACTGAAGCCGACATAGTCGCTTTTGCCGGCCTGTCGGGCGACTTCAATCAGATCCATACCGATGCCGTCTATGCCGCGGCGGGACCATTCGGGCGGCGCGTCGCCCATGGCCTGCTGGTGCAGTCCATCGCTTCCGGCCTAGCGGTGCAGACCGGTTTTATTGAAGGAACGGTATTGGCCTTTCGTGAATTGACCTGTAAGTTTAGCCTGCCGGTCTATATAGGCGATACGATTCGCGTCCGGCTTGTTATCGCAGACAAGAAAGCCCTGCCACGTCTGGGAGGCGGACAATTGCAGATGAAGTACAGTGTCCTGAACCAGGCGGAGAAGAGTGTCCAGCGCGGTGAGT
>JBJYWX010000625.1:0-7602 GCA_046259695.1 Promineifilaceae bacterium (SeqCode)
GTGAACTCCTACGTTCGCTTTGGAGGCTACGACTACCTGATGGATCATTCCGCCGTTGCGCTGGGTTTTTTCAACCGCCATCTCTGCTAACTCAACCAACATAGTAATTGCGGCGAGGCATCACTAACATAAAGAAAGATGCTCAATAATGCGAGCATCCTTCCTTTCGTATAATCATTCAGCTGGCAGTAACGATGCTTTTAATCTGAGCGCAGTTCCCGTTTAAGGATCTTTCCGGTCGCCGTCATGGGTAGTTCAGTACGGATTTCTACCTCACGCGGGTACTTGTAGGCAGCCATATTCTCCTTGCACCAGCCGATTATTTCTACTTCATCCGCTTCAATACCCTCCTTGAGGATAATGTACGCCTTTACTTCTTCACCGTGGCTTTCATGCGGCACGCCAACCACGGCGGCGAGGCTGATTGCCGGGTGAGTCATCATGACTTCCTCAACCTCGCGCGGATAGACATTGAATCCGCCCCGGATGATCATGTCCTTGACGCGGTCGGTAATATATACAAACCCATCCTCATCGAAGTTCCCGATATCGCCGGTGTGGAGCCATCCATTTTCCATCGCCTCGGCCGTTTCCACGGGCCGCTTATAGTAACCCTTCATGACGTTGTGACCCTTTATTATGATTTCGCCCATTTCGCCTTGCGGGACATCATTGCCCTCCAGGTCCACAATACGTACAGACACGCCCCAGACAGGCAAACCCACGGAACCGGGTTTTGGCTCTCTATCGGTGCGGTTAAAGGTCGCAACGGGGCTGGTCTCAGAAAGGCCATACCCTTCCAGGATGGTGACTGAAAAACGCTCGCCAAACGCCCGCATCACTTCTACCGGCATTGCCGAACCGCCTGAAATTGCAAGGCGCATGTTGGCCGCTATCTTGGCCAAATCAAATTTGTCCGCATCCGGGTAATTGAGCATGGCCCAGTACATGGTCGGTACACCGGCAAAAATCGTGACATTATCACGCTCCATAATGGACAGCGCCGCCATGGGATCGAATCGCGGAAGTAAGGTTAGCGTCATGCCTTGATAGAAGCCCGCGTTCATCTGTACGGTTTGGCCAAACGAGTGAAACAAGGGCAATGTGATCAGGGTAACGTCATTATCCTGTCGTTCGTACATTGTGTCGCACAGGCGAGCATTCAGCAGCATGTTGCTGTGAGATAGTTCTGCGCCTTTCGGCATGCCCGTCGTACCGCTTGTGTAGAGTATGACAGCGGTGTCATCCGCGTCGGTCTCGGCCGTATCAAACAGTGGCGGCTGGGCAGCCATCATCTGACCCAAGGTAGTCGTGCCTTCAATTGGCGAGGGTCCGGCAGGATCGGCTGTGACCATGAAGAAATGCTCGCAATCAGGGGCATCCTGGAAACCCGCATAGCCGAATTCACCCATTGGCAGTTCCGGCGTGCCTTGAAAACAGAAATAAGCTTTGGCATCGGAATCTGCGAGGTGATAAGCGATTTCGCGGGGACGAAGCAGTACATTAAGGGGCACGACTGCCGCACCGGTTTTCAGGATCCCGAAATATATGATGGGGAAAAAAGGTAGATTCGGACAGGACAGAGCAACCTTGTCTCCGCGACCAATGCCCAGTGATGCCAGACCGTTTGCTACTTGGTTGGCTGCACCATTTATCTGGGCGTAGCTAAGCCTTATATCGTTGAAGATGACGGCTTCGCGCATAGGGACTTCGCGGGCACTGTCCTCAAGCAAGATGGCGAGATTTAACATGCTATTCTCCTTTTCTGGTCGCCATGCGGCGCAATGGGATGTGGTCTACCCATATTCTACAGAGGTTTGCGGTTTATGTCATGCGCTTTGTCTGGTACTATTGTTGCCAGACAGGTGAACGAGATTTTTACGGCTAGAGGTGGAGATGGCTTACCAAGTCTTAGTCGTTGAGGATGACGGTACGTTGTCTGAGATGCTGCAATATAATCTTAAGCGCCAGGGTTATGAGGTGCTGCTGGCCGGTGATGGCCGCAAAGGCATTCAGCTGGCGCGCGAGCATGAACCCGACCTGGTTATCCTGGACGTGATGCTGCCGGGCGCCGATGGATTCGAGGTCTGCCGTACGTTGCGCAAAGAAATGAGCGTGCCAATCTTGATGCTCACGGCGCGCACGGAAGAGATCGACAAGATAGTTGGCCTCGAAATGGGCGCAGATGATTACATCACCAAGCCTTTCAGCATTCGCGAGCTACTAGCCCGGGTTAAGGCGCAACTGAGGCGAATAGAGCTGATACGGGAAGATGTTGCCGCGGAAAGCAGCACCGCAGCGACGGCCGTGCCGCGCAAGAGCCTGGTGTTAAAATTTGACAACCTGATTATTGATGAGAATCGCCGCGAGGTTATTCTCAATGATGAACCTCTTAAGCTAAAGCCCAAAGAATTTGAGCTGCTGCTATTCCTTGCTCGCCATCAAGGTATTGCCGTCTCCCGTGATCTTATCCTCGAACGTGTTTGGGGCTGGTCTTATGACGGCAACAGCCGAACGGTTGATGTCCATGTACGCTGGCTGCGCGAGAAGGTGGAACCGGATCCGAATGAGCCGACGCGTATCCTCACAGTGCGTGGAATAGGCTACCGTTTTGATGGATAACTGCGGTCCAGTGACCTAACGCAGGCATCAAACCTGGGGAGTCTACCTTGCTCCGATACGGCAACTGGCGTCTGGCAATCATATATGTCTTGCTGCTTGGTTTCACCCTCCTGGGAATGGCTGAGTTTGTGCAAATCACCTCATGTAGCGAAACACAAACTTGCTGGCGCAGCGGCATTTGGCTAGTCGCCTTGTTGGGCGCAATGGCCACGGGCATTCTTACACTGTATACCACTGCCCGTCGCAATAAAGCGTTGGAAGAGCTTGACGACATGGCACGCCGCATAAAGGGAGGGGATTACGGCGCGCGCTTGCTACCGACCAGCAGGGGCAGGGAAGCAGAGCTTAACCGGTCTCTGAATGATATGGTTGATCGCTTCAGAAATGAGATCGATCGCTACCTCGAGGAGAATCAGCAGCTTGCGATCGTCTTTCAGAACATGGCGGACTGCGTGTTGATTACGGATGAGCTAGGGCGTGTCCTGTTGATCAACCCTGCTGCCTCGCGTTTGCTGCAGTATGACATTGAACGTGCGCGTGGCCGCTCCTTTGCCGAAGTCGTGCGCCACCACCAACTGATCGACCTTTGGCAGGAGTGCCGCAATGAGGGGCGAGAGGCCGTCGGCGCGGTGGAAGTCGACCGTACGCTTTTCTTGCAGGCGTTTGTTACGCCTTTTGTGGAGGATGGCACGCGAGGTTACCTGGTAATCATCCAGGACCTGACCCAGGTCAGATTCCTGCAGACTGTGAGGCGTGACTTCATTAGCAATATATCGCACGAACTGCGCACGCCGCTGGCCTCGCTCCGCGCGATCGTCGAAACGCTGCAGGATGGCGCTCTTGACGAGCGAGCGATCGCGATACGTTTCCTTGATCGCGCCGATGGGGAGCTAGACACATTAACTCAGATGGTGGAGGAACTACTAGAGCTGGCGCGCATTGAGTCGGGTGAGGTTCCCTTGCGTCTGGCGGAAACAGATGTGTCAGGATTGGTGGAAGTGCCACTGCAAAGAGTCGCCGCTCAGGCGGAACGAGAAGATATCAGAGTCATCGTCGACATACCAGAGGATTTGCCACACGTATTAGCCGATGCTGAACGTATGCATCGTGTACTCTCAAACCTGTTGCACAATGCCCTGAAATTCACCGATGCTGGCGGTACGATACGCGTGGCCGCATATGCCGAAGAGGGTCCGGTCAACGAGGTCGTCATAATCGTGAATGATACAGGCGTTGGCATTGCGGACGCCGACCTGGAGCGGAT
This sequence comes from Promineifilaceae bacterium (SeqCode), assembly GCA_046259695.1. Classification (GTDB taxonomy): domain Bacteria; phylum Chloroflexota; class Anaerolineae; order Promineifilales; family Promineifilaceae; genus JAACFF01. The sequence continues at coordinate 3,887 of JBJYWX010000625.1, forward strand.
TTTTGAGCGTTTTTATAAGTCAGACCGTGCGCGCACACGTGGCCATGGGGGAACTGGACTTGGCCTGGCTATAACGAAACACCTGGTTGAGGCGCACGGAGGCCGTATCTGGGTTACCAGCAAAGAAGGAAAGGGCAGTACCTTTCTCTTTACCATTCCTACCGTGTCCGTGGCTGTTAACTAACCGTTAACAAAACCTTAGCCCAACGTTAACCTGGAGCTACTGCCTTCTGGTTTACTCCGTGTTATCCTCATTCGTGAATAATGTAACACTCCTGTCGTGCGTTGTCCGCCGGCGTCTTCACTTCCAGCATTGCAGCCACAACCGGCCGTGAGGACGTCACGGCAGGAGCCCTTTTCCAACCATTTTTCAGTCCCAGATAATCTGGAGGAGAACCATGCGATTGAGGATTGTGATTTTAATGATCTTGGTGGCTCTGTTTGTGGCCGCCTGCGGCGGGACTTCCGGGCAGGAAGTTGCCCCCACGGCCCCAGCCGACGCGGAAGAGGCTGAGCAGCCGGCAGAAGAAACTGCTGCTGAGCCGACAGAAGAGCCCATGGAGGAGCCGACCGAAGCGCCAGCGGAAGAGGCCGTGGATAGCGAATCGATGGCGATGATCGGTGCGCCGGATCCTTTGGCGGTAAGTGGTAATATCGTATCGGCGGGCAGTTCGACCGTGTTCCCATTGGCGGAGCGCATCGCCGAGCGGTACCAGAACGAAGGTTTCAGCGGCGATATCACGATCGACAGCATCGGCAGCGGCGCGGGATTTGAGCGCTTCTGCGTGGCGGCGGAGACGGATGTCTCTAATGCCAGCCGGGCGATCAGGGCCTCCGAGGTAGCATCTTGTAACGAGAACGGCCGCCACCCGATCGAGTTCCGTGTTGGCACGGACGCGCTGGCGGTGGTTGTGAGCCAGGACAACGATTTCCTGACGGATGCGACCTTTGAAGAACTGGCGCAGATCTTCGGTTCGGCGAGCAACTGGTCGGACGTGAATCCTGACTGGCCGGATGAACCCATCCAGCGCTTCATCCCGGGTACGGACAGCGGCACCTTCGATTACTTTACGGAAGCGGTCTTTGAAGAAGATCCGGAACCGCAGTTGTCGGCGTCCAACGTGCAGTTGAGCGAGGATGACAATGTGCTGGTGCAGGGCGTGGCGGGCAGCCCGTACGCGGTTGGCTACTTCGGCTACGCCTATGCGGCGGAGAATACGGACATCATCCACCCGATCATGATCGAGGGTGTTGAGCCGGACGCTGCCACAGTGGATGCCAACGAATATCCGCTGGCGCGCCCGCTGTTTATCTACAGTGATGGCAACATCATGACGGAGAAGGCGCAGGTCGCGGACTACATCAACTTCTTCCTGACCTACGTTAACGAAGAGGTAATAGACGTTGGCTACTTCCCGGCCAGTGATGCCGCGCTAAATGAGTCGCGCGACAAATGGGTCGCGGCGATGGCAGGTGAAGGTGAGTCCGTTGCCGAATCGGCCGAAGAAGAAGTAATGGCTGAAGAAGAAGTGGCCATGGTAGAGCTTCCCATTCCTGACCCTTTGGCGGTAAGTGGTAACATCGTATCGGCGGGCAGTTCGACCGTGTTCCCGTTGGCGGAGCGCATCGCCGAGCGGTACCAGAACGAAGGTTTCAGCGGCGATATCACGATCGACAGCATCGGCAGCGGCGCGGGATTTGAGCGCTTCTGCGTGGCGGCGGAGACGGATGTCTCTAATGCCAGCCGGGCGATCAGGGCCTCCGAGGTAGCATCTTGTAACGAGAACGGCCGCCACCCGATCGAGTTCCGTGTTGGCACGGACGCGCTGGCGGTGGTTGTGAGCCAGGACAACGATTTCCTGACGGATGCGACCTTTGAAGAACTGGCGCAGATCTTCGGTTCGGCGAGCAACTGGTCGGACGTGAATCCTGACTGGCCGGATGAACCCATCCAGCGCTTCATCCCGGGTACGGACAGCGGCACCTTCGATTACTTTACGGAAGCGGTCTTTGAAGAAGATCCGGAACCGCAGTTGTCGGCGTCCAACGTGCAGTTGAGCGAGGATGACAATGTGCTGGTGCAGGGCGTGGCGGGCAGCCCGTACGCGGTTGGCTACTTCGGCTACGCCTATGCGGCGGAGAATACGGACATCATCCACCCGATCATGATCGAGGGTGTTGAGCCGGACGCTGCCACAGTGGATGCCAACGAATATCCGCTGGCGCGCCCGCTGTTTATCTACAGCGATGCCGGTATCATGAACGAAAAAGCGCAGGTCGCGGACTACATCAACTTCTTCCTGAGCTATGTTAACGAAGAAATTATTGATGTTGGCTACTTCCCGGCCAGTGATGCCGCGCTAAATGAGTCCCGGACGAAGTGGCTGGAGGCAATGGGCCAGTAGCCCTAAGCAGGTCTACCGACAAAATGTAAGCACAGCATTTTGTTGAGTTGGGAGAGAACGATATCATTTCGTTCTCTCCCTTTGATCGTTTGGCTGGGATGGAGTACCAGCAGCCGGACGAAGGGAGAGGGCGGTTGGCTTACCATGAATCCTTCACCGATGCCAGAGCGCCGCTGCTTAGCGAAGAGAGTTTAGTGGAGAGTGAACTATGGCGAATGCCGCTCTAGATCGAGCACAGACAAAGGCAGAAATTGAAAAGAGCCTGGAGAAGAAGCCCCGCATTGGCGAAACGATTATCGAGGGCTTGCTTCTTATTGCTGGTGTGATATCGGTTGCGGTTACGATAGGCATCGTTTTTATCTTGGTAAAGGACGCGATAACATTCTTTGAATCGCCAGAAGTAACGCTAATTGACTTCTTCACCGATACCGTATGGCAGCCGCAGATTAGCCGATTCGGGGTTCTACCGCTGTTAACGGCAACTATGGTCATCAGTTTCATTGCCATGCTCGTGGCCCTCCCGTTGGGTCTGTTCACGGCGATATACCTAAGCGAGTATGCAAAACCAAGTACCAGAAATACAGTCAAGCCTATCCTGGAGGTACTGGCGGGCATCCCAACGGTGGTCTATGGGTATTTTGCCCTGACGTTCATGACGCCGTTGCTGCGCACTATTTTCGGTTCGAACAATGTGTCCATCTATAACATGGCTTCGGCGGGTATTGTGGTTGGCATCTTGATAATTCCACTAATTGCTTCGCTCTCGGAGGACGCTCTTCATGCGGTGCCGAATTCCCTGCGCGAGGCATCTTATGGCCTGGGCGCCACGAAGCTGGAAACGTCGCTGCGGGTGGTCGTGCCAGCTGCGTTGTCCGGTATCGCGGCCGCTTTTGTTGTCGGCATCTCACGGGCGGTGGGTGAGACAATGATCGTGTCTATTGCCGCGGGCGCCGGACCAAATCTGACGCTCAATCCATTTGCTTCCGCAGAAACAATGACGGGTTACATGGTGCGCATCTCGGGCGGTGATTTGAGTTACGACAGTGTTGACTACCAGAGCATTTTCGCCATCGGCCTGGTGGTGTTTACGCTGACACTCATTCTGAACATCTTCAGCCAGCGCATTGTGCGGCGCTTCCGGGAGGTGTATGAATGATTGACAATCAGTATGTTCAGAAAAAAGTCGAACAGGACTTTAGTGATTATTATCCGGCAGGGGAGGCCATGCAGGCTCAGATTACTGGGCGCCGGACAAGAGGAAGACTTTTCTTTTATCTGTTCCTTACTGCAACACTGATTGCCATCATTGCC
>JBJYWX010000626.1:0-34061 GCA_046259695.1 Promineifilaceae bacterium (SeqCode)
TAATTACGGCGCCGAAGCGGCCATGGCCGCTTCGCCTGGGCTGGCTAAGGGGCTCAACACCTATGCCGGAAAAGTAACCTACGCCGCGGTGGCGGATGCTTTTGGGATGGAGTACGCGGCCTTCGCACGCTAAATCAAAAAGGGCGGTGTGGCCCTGGGTCACACCGCCCTCCTTCTCCTCGTCAGGAACGGACGCCTAGCCTGCGTAGGCGCGTTTCACCTCTTCACCAATAATTCGAATACCTTCGCGCACTTTCGCTTCATCGGCCGTGTAATTCATGCGGATACATTCGCCCTTGTGATCCCATGCTTCCGTCAGGCCCGGATAGAAATAGCGGCCGGGTACGATCAGCACGCCGCGCTGCTTGAGCCGGTCATACAGTTCGCCACAGCCAATCGGTAAATCCTTGAACCACAGCCAGAAGAAAAAGGCGCCTTCCGGCTTGTGCAGATAGAAAGGCGAGTTGCCCAGCGACTCCCAGACCCATTCCTCGGCGATCGCCGCACGCTGGCGATAGTAAGGTCTAATCAGTTCGCGCCCGATGTCGATTATCTCGCCGCTGCGTACCAATTCACGCGCCAGGCCGGCCCCAAAGCTGGTTGGCGCCAGGCTGACAATGGCATTCATACTGGCCACGGCGGAAGCGATCTGCTCGCTGGCAACGATTATACCGGTACGCACGCCCGGCAGCCCCAGCTTACTGAGGCTAAGGCAGAGCACAATCTGTTCATCCCAGACGGGCGTCACATCCTCAAAAAGGATATTGGGGAAGGGCGCCCCGTATGCATTGTCGATAATGAGGGGAATGTTGTGCTCATGGGCCAGGGCCCGCAATTTCTGGATTTCGCCGTCGGTAAGGACGTTGCCGGTTGGGTTGGTCGGCCGCGAGACGCAAATGGCATTGATGCTCTCATCGATCTCTAGCGCGTCAAAGTCCACACGGTACTTAAAGGTATGTTCATCCAGGAACTGGAACTGCGGCTTGCTGGCGACGAAAATGTCGTCGCCAACGCCGGCGTCAACGTATCCGATATATTCCGGCGCCAATGGCAGAAGAATACGCTTCTTTTCGCCGGCTGCATTTTCACCGCCAAACAGGTTGAACAGGTAGAAAAAAGCCGTTTGGCTGCCGTTCGTTAGGGCGATATTTCGTTCTGTTACCGGCCAGCCATATTGCTCGCTCAGCAATGCCGCGACAGCTTCCCTGAAGGCGGGATTGCCGCCTGGCGGATCATAGTCGCCCACGAGGTGTTCGAACTCGTTGCCGTTGGCAAGAATGGCGGCCATGCGCTCGCGAAAAATCTGCTGGACGGCCGGGATGTGGCTGGGATTGCCGCCACCTAGCATGATCACGTCGCTGCCTCCGGAAACGGCATCACCCAGATCCTGCATGAGCTGCAAAATGCCCGAGTCGCGCGTGAACTTCTCGCCCAGTCTGGTGAAGGCCATTGACTGATCCCTCTGCTTAATCTACTTCCAGCAAGACAGCTTCGATTTGGGTCAGGGCCCAATCGATTTCTTCCCTGGTGATAACGAGCGGTGGCGCGAAGCGAATGACGCTACCGTGTGTCTCTTTGCATAGAATCCCGCGCTCGCGCAGCGCTTCAGCGTATGGGCGCGCCGAGGTGTGCAGTTCGACACCGATAAACAGCCCTTTTCCACGCACTTCCTTAATGACGTCACTTTCGATGCGCTCCAACCTGCCCTTGAAATAGGCGCCGAGCTCGGCCGAACGGCCGCAAAGGTCCTCATCCACAATTACGTCTAGCGCTGCCATGCCAACCGCCGCGGCCAATGGGTTGCCGCCAAACGTGCTGCCATGATCGCCCGGGCGGAAGAGGCCCAGGACGCTGCTCGAAGATACAACGGCTGAAACCGGGTAATAGCCACCGCTCAGCGCTTTGCCCAACGTCACCATATCCGGCTTGACACCCTCGTGCTCGCAGGCGAGCAAGGCGCCGGTGCGCCCCAGCCCAGTTTGGATTTCGTCCGCGACAAAAAGAACGTTGTTTTCGCGGCAAATGGACGCCGCCTCGTGCAAGTAACCTTCCGGCGGCACCACAACGCCGCCCTCTCCTTGGATCGGTTCCACCAGGAAGGCCACCGTGTTGGGCGTAATGGCGGCACGCAAGGCCCCGGCATCGCCATAGGGCACCGTGACAAAGCCGGGCGTGAACGGGCCAAAATCCTCCCGATAACGCTCTTCGGTCGAGAAACTAATCATGGTTATAGTCCGGCCGGCGAAATTGCCTTCGCAGACGATAACCTCTGCTTGATTCTCAGGGACGCCCTTCACCTCGTAGCCCCATTTACGCGCCGCTTTGATGGCCGTCTCAACCGCTTCCGCGCCGGAGTTCATGGGCAGTGCCTTTTCGTATCCGGTCAGCTCGCACAACTGCTTCAAAAATGGGCCGAGCTGGTCGCTGTAAAAAGCGCGCGACGCCAGCGTCAGCTTGTGCAGCTGCTCTTGCATCGCGTGCAGAATGCGCGGGTGACAGTGGCCCTGGCTGACGGCCGAATACGCCGAAAGGCAGTCAAGATACTTGTTCCCTTCCACATCATAGACCCAAACGCCGTCGCCCCGTTCAAGAACGACGTCAAGCGGCTGGTAGTGGTGGGTGCCATATTTGTCCTCCAGGGCAATGTAGTCCTGGCTACTGAGTGCGGCTTTTTGAAAGGCTTGATCTATCATCACATACTCCCTAGAAGAAAACAGCCTGATCGTTCAAGAATCAGGCTTTGCTCAGACCAGTGAGAAATAAGTCTTGGTCCTCTTTTCGAGCATGGATTATATCAGAATGTACGCATTCCTGGCTATCATTTGGCCCTGGCAACCTGCCACGGGAAGCGTCTGCCGGCCGTTAGTTCAGGAACGTCCACAGAAGGTAGCCGCCGCCGACAATAGCGCAGTAGGCGGCAAAGATATAGAGACTGTGGCTGCGCAGCCAGGCTAGAAGGAAGTAGATGCAGAGGTAGCCAACGATGCCCGCCGAAAGAAAGGTCGCGAGCAGTACGAGCCACTCACTGGAAAGCGAACCCGTTTGCTGCAGGTCCAAAACCGAGAGTAGACCCGCGCCCAGGATAGCCGGTATGCCCAGCAGGAAGCTGTAACGCGCGGCCGTTTCGCGGTTGAGGCCGCGTCCCAGCCCGCCCGTGATGGTGCTGCCGCTGCGCGAAATGCCTGGAAACAGAGCGAGCATCTGGAACAGGCCGATAATAATCGCATCCGTCCAGGTCATCGCTGCCGGCGTCTTGCTGCCGGTCAGCATTCTTTCACCTAGCACCAGCAGCAGCGCCGTGACCAGCAGGAAGCCGGCCACCATCGTTGGGTTGCCGAAGATGGCGTCAAACATATCGCCAAAGAGTAGGCCGGCGGCCGCCGCCGGTATGGTTCCTGCGGCGATATACCAGCCGAGCCGGGCCTCTGTGCTGCCCAACGGGCTGCGCTGGGCGATGCCGCGCAGGACGGCGCCAATGATTTCCCATATATCACGCCGGAAATAGATCAGCACGGCAAGCAGCGACCCCAAATGGGCTACTGCAATGACGTTTAGGCTGGGCTGTGGAAGGCCAAGAATGGCCGGCACCAGGACCAAATGGCCGGAACTGGAAATAGGTAGGAACTCGGTCGCGCCCTGCACGATGCCGAGGATGATCGCTTCAAGGAGGCTCATAGAATTGTCCGCCAAATAATGTGAATACAGTCTCGCCGCTTACCCAGCCGCCGCGACATTAAGCGGCGGATAATGGGATAGAAACGACTTGGCGAATTCTGCCAGCTCTCCCTTGCGAATTGCCTTTCGAATATCAGACATGAGCGTGAGTAGGAAATGAAGGTTGTGTGTGCTCAGAAGCATGTGACCCAGGATTTCGTTTGCCTTCACCAGGTGCCGCAAGTAGGCCCGGCTGAAGTGGGTGCAAGTGTAGCAGGCACAGTCTGCGGCAATCGGCCGTTCATCCCGCTCGTATTGGGCGTTGCGCAGGTTAAGACGCCCGCCCGTGATCATGGCTGATCCATGTCGCGCCAGCCGTGTCGGCAGCACACAGTCGAACATGTCGATGCCACGCAGCACCCCGCGCAGCAGGTCCTCCGGCGCGCCGACGCCCATCAAGTAGCGCGGCCGGTCTTCTGGCAGCAGCGGCACGACATGGGCCAGCGTGGCGTCCATCTGCGCCTTAGTCTCGCCAACGGCCAGCCCGCCGATAGCGTAACCGGGAAAGTTAAGCGCGGACAGGAACTCAGCGCTTTGCTGCCGCAGATCGGGAAAGATGCCCCCTTGCACAATGCCAAACAGCGCCTGATCCGGGCGCCGCTTCACCGCCAGGCAGCGCTCCGCCCAATGATGGGTGCGAACCAAAGAGTCACGCACGTATTCGTACTCATCCGGCGGCGGGCACTCGTCAAAGGCCATGATAATGTCCGCGCCCAGATTCTCCTGGATGGCGATGCTTTTCTCCGGCGTAAAGCGATGGTAGGAGCCATCGAGATGGGACTGGAATGTAACGCCGTCCATGTCAATAGTGCGTGTCTTACTGAGGCTGAACACCTGGAAGCCACCGCTGTCGGTCAGAATGGGCCCATCCCAGTCCATAAACTGATGCAGGCCGCCCAGGTCGCGAATCAACTCGTCGCCCGGCCGCAGGTACAGATGGTACGTATTGCTCAACACCAGCGTCGCGCCGAGTTCGTGCAAATCGCTGGGGCGCATCGCTTTGACCGTGGCCTGGGTGCCGACCGGGGCAAAGACTGGCGTCTCGATAGGACCGTGCGGCGTTTGCAGGCGTCCCAGGCGCGCAGCCGACCCCGGCTCGCGCTTCAATAGTTCGAATTCAAAAGACATGAACGGGGATTATACCTCAGTAAGAAGGAAACCCGGTTCTTAGCATGGCGGCCCGCGCCATAGCTACGCAGTGAAAAAACCAGGTTTCTATCTGGTCAGTCTGCCAGGTGTTTCTTTGACAATTGCCGGCCGTTTTGCTACCATTGCCCCCAATTACAACCGCATATCTGATCTTATCCAGAGAGGTGAAGGGACCGGCCCGAAGAAGCCTCAGCAACCGCCCAATGAGGGAAATGGTGCTAATTCCGTCAAGCAAATCGCTTGAAAGATAAGGAAGCCAAAATGGCGATTTTTACCTCTTCTGGATTTTCTGGAAGAGGTCTTTTTTTAGGGGACAAGTTGATGACATTAGTAATGAAGTTTGGCGGAAGTTCAGTTGGCAGTTCCGCGGCAATGCGCGAAACGGCGTCGCTCATTATAGATACCAGGCAGACCTGGGGGCCAGTGGTCGTGGTGGCCTCCGGCATGGGATCAAGTCCGGTGAAGGTCACCGACCTGCTGCTCAATGGCGCGCAGGCCGCTTTGGCGGGCGACCAGGTCGCTTACCAGGTACTGGCGCAGGAGATGGGCCGGGTGCATGATGAGGCGATCGACGGCCTGCTGGAACCTGACGATGAGCGAGAGGCTGTGAGGGCTGAAATCAAAACCTTTATTGATCACTATATCGCCCTCTGCGATGCCGTGCGCGTGTTGGGCGAGCTCACTCCCCGCGCGCTGGATGCCGTCAGCGGCATGGGTGAACAGATGAGCGTGCGTATTCTGGCCGCCTACCTGCGCCAGCTGGGCCATCCCGCGCAGGCGGTAGATGCTACGGAACTGATTACAACTGACAGCCAATTCCAGAGCGCGAATCCGCTTGTAGCGGAAACGCAGGTCCGTACCCAGGCGCGGCTGCTGCCGCTTATCGAGGAGGGCGTCACGCCCATCGTAACAGGATTCATCGGCGCCACGGCCGATGGTGTAACCACGACCCTGGGGCGTGGCGGTTCGGATTTCAGCGCCTCGATCATCGGCCAGGCGCTCAATGCGGATGAAGTATGGATCTGGACCGACGTAGACGGCGTAATGACCGCCGATCCGCGCATTGTACCGGGGGCGCGCTCCATTCCCATGCTTACCTATCGCGAAGTATCAGAGCTTGCCTATTTTGGGGCACGGGTGCTCCATCCCAAGACAATGCGCCCCTGCATTGAAAGCGGCATCCCTTTACGGGTTAAGAACACGTTCAACCCCGATCACGCCGGCACCGTCATCGTGGCCAACGGCCAAGCGCACAACGGTGGCATCAAGGCTGTGACGGCGATCACGGGCCTCAATTTGATTACCGTGGAAGGCACCGGTATGGTAGGGGTGCCAGGCATTGCCGCGCGTACATTCGGGGCTGTCGCGGACACCGAAGTCAGTGTTTTGCTTATCAGCCAGGCATCGTCGGAACAGTCCATCTGCTTCGCTGTGCCGGAAGGTTCTGCAGCGCTGGTGTTGGAAGGTCTACAGGCGGAATTCGAGACCGAACTGGCGCGCCGCGATATTGACAGCATCTGGGGTATGCGCGAAGTCTCTATTGTCACCGTGGTGGGTGCGGGCATGCGCGGCACACCGGGCATCTCCGGCCGTCTCTTTAGTGCTTTAGGTGATTGCAGCGTCAACATCATCGCCATTGCCCAGGGCTCCTCAGAGTGCAGCATCAGCATCGTTATTGAAGATGCGGAAACGGCCGGTGCTGTGGCCCAAATCCACAGGTTAATTGGCCAGGGGGCGCCGTCGCCTAAGCAAGTTTGACGTCGCGCCGGCCGCTTACTATAATCAATCTCAGCAATTTCTTAGACGGGGGCTTGGGCTTGACCAGGCTGAGATGCTTCTAGAGAAGTGGACCGTTAAACCTGATCCAGGTAATGCTGGCGTAGGAACTGTTACGTAAAAGAGCCAGAAGCCTCCTGAGAAGATCAGGGGGCTTTTTTGTTTGCTCCCATATGCGTACCAGGATTCTAGTAGCCAATGGGAGAAATGATGAAAAGATTACTCGCATTATCCTTCTTACTCTTGCTCTTTTTGGGCGCCTGCCGGCAGGAGCCGGTTTCGCTGCGCCTGATGACACATGACAGCTTTGATATTTCGGCGGAGACGCTGGCGCAGTTCACGGAGCAGACCGGTATTCCGGTTGAGGTTTTTAAGGCGGGCGACGCCGGGGCAATGGTCAATATGGCCGCGCTTGCTTCCGACGATCCGCTGGCCGATGTTTTGTATGGTGTGGACAATACCTTCCTCAGCCGTGCCCTGGATAATGATGTCCTCATCCCCTATCAGTCGCCGCTGTTGGATGAAATCGATGACTCCTTAAAACTCGATCCGCAGTTCCGCGCCCTGCCCGTCGATTTTGGCGATGTTTGCCTTAACTATGATCGCGCCTGGTTCGCGGCCAGCAACCTGGAACCGCCGGCATCGCTAGATGATCTGCTCGACCCGGCCTATGCCGGGCTGACCGTGGTCGAAAACCCCGCAACCTCGTCGCCCGGCCTTGCGTTTCTCCTCGCTACCATAAACACGTATGGTGAAGATGGCTATCTTGATTTCTGGCAGCAGCTGGTGGCCAACAATGTGCTGGTGACCGACGGCTGGGAAGAAGCGTACTACGGCGCTTTCACCGCCGCCTCCGATGGTGACCGGCCTATTGTGGTCAGCTACGCCAGCAGCCCGCCGGCCGAAGTCTTTTTTGCAGAGGCCGATCTGGAGGAGGCCCCTACCGCGGCGGTCGTAAGTGACGGCAGCTGTTTCCGCCAGGTGGAATTCGCGGGCATTCTGCGCGGTACCCAGCATGAGCAAGAAGCGAGGCAGCTAGTTGACTTCTTACTCGGGCGCACCTTCCAGGAGGATATTCCGCTGCATATGTTCGTCTTCCCGGCCAACGTTAACGCCGAGCTGCCCGATGTATTTATTGAGTTCAGCCAGGTCCCTGCGCATCCGGCCCTGATCGACCCTGATGCCATAGACGCCAATCGCGAAGCCTGGGTGCAGGCCTGGACGCAGACCGTTTTGCGCCAATAGGCGCTATCTGAAATTGCGGAGGGCGATTAAACCTCCGCGCCTGGAGTTATCCCGCGATGCTGCGACGTCTCTGGCCATACGCCGGACTGTTGATCTGGCTGCCTATTCTCTTCTTTGCTCTCTTTTACTTCTACCCTTTAGGGACGATATTCAAGGAGAGTTTCTTCGACGATGGGCAGCTCCAGCTTGGCGCTTTGTCCAATCTGCTGGTTACGCCACACTACCGGCAGGTTCTATGGTTCACGTTGTGGCAGGCGGCTTTTTCCACGCTCCTGGTGCTGCTGCTGGCACTGCCGGGCGCCTATGTTTTTGCCCGCTACCGTTTTCGCGGCAAACAAACGATTCGCACCATCAGCACGCTGCCCTTTGTGCTGCCCACGATAGTTGTGGCCAACGCTTTCCTGGCCCTGATCGGCACGCGCGGCATCCTCAACAGCGCGCTTATGAATTGGTTTGGTTTTAGTTCGCCCCCGATCAATCTACAGTTCACTATCTGGGCTATCTTGCTTGCCCACGTTTTTTTCAATTACAGCGTGGCCCTGCGCATTATTAGCAGCGCCTGGCAGAACCTGGGTACTGACCTGGGGGAGGCGGCGCAGATGCTGGGTGCTTCGCCCCGGCGCGTGTTCTGGACAGTTACGCTGCCGCTGCTGCAACCATCGATAATGGCCGCCGCTGTTCTGGTCTTCGTTTTCTGTTTCACCAGCTTCGGGGTTGTCCTGATCCTCGGCGGCCCGCGCTATGCGACACTGGAAGTGGAGATCTATCGCCAGGCAGTAAATCTCTTCAATTTGCCGGTCGCCGCTGCTTTGTCTATTTTCCAGATACTCTTTACTTTTGTATTCATGGTGCTCTATACGCGGCACCAGGCGGCCGACAGCCGTCCGCTAGAACTGAAATCGGTCGAGGCAATTGAAAAGCCGGTGCGCACCTGGCGTGACCGCTTCATCGTTGGGGGCAACTTGCTGCTCATGCTCTTGCTGCTTGGCCTTCCCCTGGCTGCGCTCGTGCTGCGTTCGCTGCAGGGTATGGAGGGCTGGACGCTGCGCTATTACAGCGAGCTGTTCGTCAATCGTCAGGATTCTATCTTCTTTGTCCCGCCCGCGGAGGCGATATTCAATTCGACTGCATTTGCCCTGACCACGGTGCTGCTGGCGACATTGCTCGGGCTGATCAGCGCCTGGTTCCTGGCCGGTCGTGATACCGAGTTGGGACCGGCGCCGGAGCAGGTACGTTTCGTATCGCGACTGCAACGGGTCGCCAGGCCGCTCTTGGATCCGATGTTTATGCTGCCGTTGGCTACCTCGGCCGTGACCCTCGGATTCGGCTTTATCTTGGCCCTTAACCGGCCCCCGCTGAATCTGCGCCGTTCTCTGCTTCTCGTACCTATTGCCCATACACTCGTGGCCTTGCCCTTTGTTATCCGCAGCGTGCTTCCGGCCATCCGCCGCATTAATCCACGGCTGCGCGAGGCAGCGGCCACGCTCGGCGCCGATCCGCAACATGTTCTGCTGCAGGTAGACTGGCCGCTTATCCGTCGGGCCCTGCTTGTCGGGGCGGTATTCGCTTTCACGATCAGTATGGGTGAGTTTGGCGCCACTGTTTTTGTCGCCCGGCCGCAGACGCCGACCATGCCCGTGGCCATCTACCGCTTCCTGGGACAGCCAGGGTCCTTAAATTATGGGCAGGCGATGGCAATGAGCTGCCTGCTGATGGCGGTCTGCGCCGTCGGGTTCGTCTTGATTGAACGCTTTCGTATCGGCGACGAGGGCGAATTTTAGAATACGCCTAGTCGCGCCGCAGTTTGCGATAGGTGATGCGGTGCGGCCGGTCGGCTACGGCGCCCAGGCGGGCGCGGCGGTCTTCTTCATATTCGCTGTAATTGCCCGGGAACCAGACCACGCGGCTGTCTCCCTCCAGGGCCAGAATGTGCGTCGCCACGCGGTCGAGGAACCAGCGATCGTGCGAAATGACAACGGCCGATCCCGCAAAATGATCCAGCGCATCTTCCAAGGCGCGCAAGGTGTTCACGTCTAGATCGTTGGTGGGTTCATCAAGCAGCAGCAGATTGGCACCGGATTTCAGCATCTTGGCCAGGTGGACGCGGTTGCGCTCCCCACCTGATAGATCGCCGACCTTTTTCTGCTGGTCGCTGCCGCTGAAATTGAAGCGCGCGACATAGGCGCGGGAATTAATGCGCCGGCCGCCGAGCTGCAGCGTTTCTTCCCCGTCAGAAATCTCTTCCCAAACAGTCTTTTCCGGGTCCAATGTCTCGCGGCTCTGATCCACGTAGGCCAGCTTGACCGTCTCGCCTAGGCGTACCGCTCCCTCATCCGGCTCTTCCTGCCCGGTAATCAGGCGGAACAAGGTCGTCTTGCCCGAGCCGTTGGCCCCGATAATACCGATGATCGAGCCGGGCGGGGCGTCAAATGAAAGGTCCTCGTAGAGCAAGTTTTTCCCATAGGCTTTGGTCAGCCCGTTGCTCTCGATCACTATATCGCCCAGGCGCGGCCCGGGTGGGATATAAATCTGCAGATCCTGGATCGATTCTTTTCCAGCCGCCTGCAACAGCTCGTTGTAAGCCTTCACACGCGCTTTTGATTTGGCGCGCTGCCCCTTTGGCGTCATCTGGACCCACTCAAGTTCACGTTCCAGCGTACGTTCAAGGGCCACTTCCTGCTTCTTCTCCTGCGCCAGCCGCTGCTGCTTCTGTTCCAGCCAGGAAGAGTAATTGCCCTTCCAGGGAATGCCGTGGCCGCGATCCAGTTCCAGAATCCAGCCAGCCACATTGTCCAGGAAGTATCGATCATGGGTCACGGCGATGACTGTGCCTGGATATTCGCGCAAATGGCGCTCGAGCCAGGCCACGGATTCGGCGTCGAGATGGTTGGTGGGCTCGTCAAGGAGCAGGATATCGGGCTGTTTGAGCAGCAGGCGCACCAGGGCTACGCGCCGCCGCTCGCCGCCGGAAAGCACCGACACGGGGGTATCGCCGGGTGGGCAGCGCAGCGCATCCATTGCCAGCTCCAGACGGCTGTCCAAGTCCCAGGCGTTCATGTGATCAAGCTGATCTTGCAGTTTGCCTTGTTTCTCAATCAGGTCATTAAGCTCGTCTTCAGACATTGGCTCGGCGAACTTGAGGTTGATCTCTTCAAACGCCTGCAAGGCATCCACCACTTCCTGCGCGCCCTCTTCAACGATCTGGCGCACGGTCTTCGTCTCATCAAGCTGCGGTTCCTGCGCGAGGTAGTCGACAGTATAGCCGGGCGCGAGGACGGTTTCGCCGACGTAGTCGTTGTCGATCCCGGCCATGATGCGCAGCAGCGTGCTTTTGCCCGCGCCGTTCAGGCCGAGGACGCCGATCTTGGCACCGTAGAAGTAGGAGAGGGAGATATCGCGCAGAATCTGGCGGTTAGGGGGCACAATTTTGCCCACGCCAATCATGGAATAGATTACTTTTTTGTCGTCGCTCACGGCCGAACTCCTGACATACACATGCAGCTTGTAGGGGCAGGTCTCGTGCCTGCCCAGGGCGGATTATGGGAAATGGCTCGTTTCTTAATTTGCGCAGTAAGTCTGCGCACATTATGCGCTAATCATTGGCCGGACTGGCCAATCGTGCCAGTTCTTCGGCGACTACTTCAGGCTCAAGGCGCTTGAACAGAGGCCGTGGCTTCGGCAGTTCGCGACCCACGGGCACAACTGTGCGCCGCCACTCCCCGGTCGCCGGTGAGGGATCATAGGTGATCGCCACATGTGAACGGGACGGTTCGCTGTATTCTTCGATCACCTGGTCGCCAAACAGCGCGCCTTCTTCGCCCAGCATCTCGTGCAAAAGCTGGCTCGTGAATGGCAAAATCGGCGCCCAAAGGACCTTCAGGCCATTGATCGCCTGCAGCGCAGTGTAAAGCGAGCGTGCGGTGGCTGCCTCATCCGTTTTTGCCGTGGTCCAGGGGCTTGTTTCTTCCAGGTATTGGTTGACAAGCGTCGAAAGGCGAAGGCACTCGCTGAGGGCGGCGCGGAACTGGCAGGCGTCATAGTAATCGCCTACCGTTTCGAACCCCTTGTCAATCGCCTCCAGGAGCGCGCGATCGTTCTCGCTGAGGTTCCCCGGTTCAGGAACGACGCCGTTAAAATAGCGCTGCGTCATGTTGAGCACGCGATTAACTAGATTGCCCCAGTTTGCCACCAACTCTGTGTTATTGCGGTCCACAAAGCCCTGCCAGCTCCAATCGCTGTCGCGCGACTCGGGCATGACGGCCGTCAGGTAGTAACGCAGCGCATCGGCATCGTAGCGTTCCAGCGCGTCCAGCATCCACACCGCCCAGCGCCGGCTGCCGCTGATCTTGCGCCCTTCCATATTCATAAACTCATTCGCCGGCACGTCGTACGGCAGGTTGAGATAAGCTTCGGGATCGTCAGCATAAAGCCCTTTCGCGCCCATGAGCTGCGCCGGCCAGAGCACGGCATGGAATGGAATGTTATCCTTGCCGATGAAGTAAACGGTGCGCGCTTCCGGCCGCTGCCACCAACTGCGCCATGCTTCGGGATTACCTTGATTTCTTGCCCACTCTATAGAAGCCGAAAGGTAGCCAATCACCGCTTCAAACCACACATAGAGCACCTTACCGTCAAAGCCTTCAACCGGCACATCGATGCCCCAATCCATGTCGCGTGTAACAGCACGGCCGATCAAACCTTGATCGACAAAATTGCGGGCGAAGTTGATTACCTG
The DNA here is from genome assembly GCA_046259695.1 of Promineifilaceae bacterium (SeqCode). Lineage (GTDB taxonomy): Bacteria > Chloroflexota > Anaerolineae > Promineifilales > Promineifilaceae > JAACFF01. The sequence goes on from JBJYWX010000626.1 coordinate 12,620, forward strand.
GGGACGCCAATGTTCCTTATTGTCATCATGCAGCCAGTCTGATAGGCCGGCATCGGCGATCGCCGGCAGGTCGATGAAATAGTGCTCGGTGTCACGCAGTTCAAGCGCCGTATCGTCGGTGCGGCTGCGCGGGTTGATTAATTCGGCCGCACTCTCAAAGAGCGTGTTGCAGTTGTCGCACTGGTCACCACGCGCGTGTTCATAGCCGCAGTTGGGACAGGTGCCTTCGACGTAGCGATCCGGCAGGAAACGGCCCGTCGCTGGAGAGTACATCTGCGGGGTAGTACGCAGGTAAAGGTTCCCATTATGCAGAAGACTCAGGAATAGATCCTGCGAAACGCGGTGGTGGTTCTCGGTATCGGTGTGGGTGAAAAGATCGTAACTTAAGCCTAGCTTCTTAAATAATTCCAGGAAGCGATTGTGATAATACTCAAACACCTCTGCGGGTGAAACGCCCGCTTCCGCGGCTGCCACCGTCACCGGCGTACCGTGGCTGTCTGAGCCGGAGACCATCAACACATGATCTCCGTTCAGGCGATGAAATCGGGCATAGATGTCAGCCGGCAGATAGGAGCCGGTGACGTTGCCCTGGTGAATGTCGGCATTGGCGTAGGGCCAGGCTACGCTAACAAGTATGTACTCCGCTGGCATAAATCAGTCATCATCCTCGTCGAAATCTTCGACGTCCAAATCGTCTTCGTCCTCTTCCTCTTCCTCCTCTTCGCTTATTTCCGCCAGTAGTTCGGCCAGCAGTTCAAAATCATCTTCGGATATGGAGCAGAAAGTCTCCGGCCGGACGGGCTTTCCGGCAAAATCAGGGCAGCTTTCCAATTCTACTGAGTCAAGCGTAACGCCCTTGTCCAACGAACCCGTATCGGCATCGATATCAATCTGGAAGAAAATCGACTCTGTCGCCGGTACGGTATAAGTATACTTCTTAGGATCGGCCATAAATGCCTCTCCGGTAATTGTGGCGACGGCAAAGAAGACCTGCGCTTCCGGCGCAAAGTAGATCAACCGATCACCTTTGCCGATTTGTTCGGCAGCCTCTTCTGATAGGGCCATCACCACCCGATCTTCCCATCCCGGGAAGACCAGCTCTTCACCCGGGGTCACATTGACCACCTTAATATAATGACGCACGGTAGTAATTGATTTTTTCTTGGCCCGTTTAGCGCTGCGTTTGTCGCGCGCCTCCTGTTCGGCCACAATGTTCTCCCAGATGCGGTGCTGAATATCGATGTTGAGATCGGCGGTTGACCCATCCTCGAATTGGACGGTCATCCTCGGCCCATCTATGGCGAGAACGGTGTATTTCCCCTTACGGTTAGCATAGGTTCCATCTACCTCAAACATGGCTGCGTCTCCCGGCATGCGCGAAAATTCAGGCGTGCATGTTACCGTCTAAGGTGCCTCTTGGCAAGTAGATTCAGACGGCGGCGCACAGGCACTACGGAGGAGGTGGTCAGCCGCCTGCCGCCGGCGCTTTGTCCGGCGTGCTGCGCATCAGCAACAACAGCGCCGCAAGGGTAGCCAGCAGGCAGATGATTTGCATCCCGTGCCAGCCGCCGGAGGTAATCCAGGTCGTGGCGCGGAAGGGATCGACGAGGAGCCGGCCGAAAGAATAAACGGCCGTGGTGATCAAGAATAACTGCCCTTCAAAGGGCTGTCGTTTTTCGAAATAAGACCAGGCAGCCAGGGCCAACAGGGCAGTTCCAATCTCATAAAGTTGGACGGGATGGCGGCGTATGCCGTAACTGTTGATGCCCCACGGCAGGTTGGTGTTGGTGCCGAAACCCGATCCGCCTAAAAAGTCGGCCAGGCTGACGAAGGCCAGACCAGTCACGAAGACGGGCGCCAGCGCGTCCAGATACGGCGCGGGCGGAAGCTGTTTGTAACGGCCGTAAAAAAACATCGCCGCGGCGCCAAAAAACAGGCCGCCCAACCAGTTATAGCCGGAGTTGATCGGCCAGATGATGCCTAGCAAATTGTCCTGATAGGCAGACCAATACAGCCCCACAAAGGTAAGCCGCGCCCCAACAAAGCCAGCCACCAGGCCCCAGGTAACCAGCGCCGACATGGCCTGTACATCAAGATCAAGGCGGCGCGCCGTGCGCTCGGCCAGCCACAGGCAAACCCAGATGCCAATCAGGATCACCAGAGCGGCCGTGGGCAGGGCGAAAGGACCAATGTTTAGAGAGGGATACATGCGGCGCCTAGTCGAGCAGGGCGCTCAGCTTGTTCTCTAGGACGGCGGCGTTCATCGTGCCCACAAAGACCTCGCGCACCACGCCATCGCCGTCAACAAAAATCGTCGTCGGCAGGTTGGAGACATTGTAGCTGCGGTTCACGTCGGAATCTTCATCGACCAGCAGAGGATAGGTGACGCCGGTGCTGAGGCCAAAATCGCTCACGGTCTTCGCTGCTTCGCCCTGATTGATGCCCAAGATGGCTGCCTGGCCAGCATATTTGAGGCTGACGCGTTCAAAATCGGGCATTTCCATGCGACAGGGTCCGCACCAGGAAGCCCAAAAATTAAGCACAACAGGGCGTCCGCTGCCCGTTCCTGCACGATCGACGTAATCGGTCAGACTAAACGTTTCTCCGCCCGCCGTTGCGGCCGTGAAGTTTGGCGCCAGATGGCCGACCATCGGCGCTTCAGTAAGCAGGAAATTCTGCGGCGCTACTACCTGTTCGCGTGAATCGATTATCCATGCGCCGCCCAACAGCAGGACAATTAAGATCAGAACGGCCCACTCGAAGCGTGATCGTAACATGGCTATCGCCGGCTGCCGCCCATCCCACTAAAGGCGGATGCTGTCCAGTGAGACGGATGCCCCCGGAAGTGCCTGGCTAATCCCGTGCGGTGTGCCGCTCAGGTCGTAGGTCGTGGCGCCGCTGATTTCAATCGGTACCATCTCACCGACCGGCAGTTCGCCGGGCACAACGACATAACCGTCAATTTCGGGCGCATCGCGGTAGCTGCGGCCAATGCTGAGATGATTGTCGCGCCCTTCTATGAGCACGGGCAGCACACGCCCGACCTGCGCCTGGTTACGCGCCAGGGAAATCGGCTGCTGCAGAAGCATCAGTTCTTCCAATCGCGCTTCTTTTACCTCTTGAGCAATCTGCGGTGCCAATGTCGCCGACGGCGTCGAAGCCTCGAACGAGTAGGTAAATGCCCCGGCGCGGTCGAAGCGCAAATCACTAACCATCTGTTTCAGCGCGGCGAATTCTTCCTTGGTCTCACCGGGATAGCCGACAATAAAAGTCGTGCGAATAGCGATGTCCGGCATAGCATTGCGCAGCTTGCCAATGGTCTTGTATACCCATTCGACGTTGGCCGGTCGGCGCATCCGCTTCAGCGTTTCGCGATGGCCGTGCTGCAAAGGAATATCGAGGTAATTGACGATCTGCGGCGTCGTGGCCATAGTTTCGATCAATTCGTCTGTTACGTAGCCGGGATAAGCGTACATGATCCGGATCCAGGGAATATCAGGCGCGGCCCGTACAATCTCGTTGAGCAGGTGGCTCAGCCCATTCTTGAGTCCCAGATCATGGCCATAATCCGTGCTGTCTTGCGAAATGATGATCAGTTCCTGAACACCCGCTTCTTGCAGGCGTACCGCTTCGGCAACGATTGTCTCCATAGGCCGGCTGACCAGTGTTCCTTTGATCTGCGGAATCGCGCAAAATGCGCAGGGCCGGCGGCAGCCGTCGGCGATCTTGAGATAAGCGCTGCTGCCTTGCAGCGAAATGCGCAGTACGCCGCGTTCATCCCGGCCCACGGTCTGAGCTTCGTCTGGAAGATGGTAGAGTGGCTGCGGGTATTTGCGCCGTCTCAAGCGGCGAATAAAAGGCACAATATCCATCCAGCGCCGCGTACCGATTACGCCATCAATACCCGGCACCCATTCGACTACCTCATCCCCATAGCGCTGGGCCATACAGCCCGCGGCGATCAACAGTTGATTTGGTCCTTTTTCGGCCGCCAATTCGCGCAGCGAGGCAATCGACTCCTGGCGGGCATCTTCTATAAAGCCGCAGGTGTTGACGATCAAGACGGATGCGTCCTCCGGATCAGTCACGCCGCGGAAACCCGCCTTATGCAGCAGCGCGCCCATACTCTCGGAATCGACACTATTCTTGCTGCAACCTAAGCTGAGCAAATAGAACTGTTTCTTTGCTTTCTTTTGCATATCAATTTGGTTTTGAAGCCTGTTAGTGAGCGTGTCGCCGGCCAGGGCCGCCATTTACTGCTGGGTAGTCTGCCAGATTTCTTCTTTATTCTGGCCCCGATCGCCAAGGCGCCCCAACGGAATGTCGTTAATGGTCACGAAGACGCCAATGGCATTGCCGGTCAGGAGTTTAGCCTCGTCCTCAGCCGTCCACTCGAACGTGTCACCAGCGCGCGCGATGCCGGAGAAGACCACCTCACCATCAATTGTCGACTCCAGCCACGTACGTTCGGTGATCTCTAACTTGAGATTGATCTCATCCAGCGTCGCCGGCAAAGCAGGACGCGTGGGTGAGGGCGTAGGTAGTATCTCCGTCTCAGACCCGGTGTTCATGCGGCTGGTTGACGTGATAGCTTCTTCGGTACTGTCTGGCGTCGCCTCCGCTTCCGCATTCTCGTTTCCGGCAAGCGCGCCGGCCGCTTCGCTTACCTGGCCGGCAATTTGCTCGCCGACCAAGTCCTGGACCACGCTGCTGATTCCTTCTGTGATCGCTTCGCTGCCATCGTCATTGTTGAAGATCAGAGGAAGAAAGCGATTGCCTACCAGGGCCAGGGCGATAATCAGCGCGGCGATGATCACCAGGCGCACGGCCGATTCCGGATCGCGTCGTGACCCCAAATCAACTTCTACGTTAACCGGATCAAAAAAAGGCTGTTCGTCAATCTCCGGCAGCGGTATGCCCTCCGCGGGCGGCTCTGCTGCCTGCTTCTGATGGCCGTTAGTTTGCTGGTGGTAGTTCTGGTTTTGCCGGTAGCGCACCAACAGCGGTTCAGGATCGAGGCCCAGGAAACGCGCGTAATTGCGCAAGAAACCACGCGCGTGGGTAGGCGATGGAAAAGCGTCATAATCGCCGTTTTCGAGCGCTTCCAGGAAATGGACGTTGATGCGTGTTTTCTCGTAAACCTCTTCGAGGGTGAGGTCCTTGTTCTCACGCGCCTGGTTGAGAATTTGGCCCAGTTCGTCCATTGAATTGATGCCGTAACTAGGGCAAGCAGGGCGGAGCACCTAACCGCGACCGCCCTATCCCATGCCTCTTGGCCGGCGACTAGTTTAGTTCTTCCTCAAAGTCTTCGTATTCGTCAAACTCTTCTTCGTCAAACTCTTCTTCGTCAAACTCTTCTTCGACCTCGTCAAAGATATCCTGCAGCGGATCTGTATCATCCTCCATCTCGTGCGCGGTCTCTTCAGCGGCGCTCTCTGCTGTTTCATCGACCTCTTCGGACTCTTCCTCAACCAGCAATATCGGCGAACCATCTTCGGGCTCAATGATAACCGTGATATGCGGCTGGAAGTCGGCGCTCAAACGCACGACAACAGGATGCTTGCCAAGCTGGCGCAGTGGCTCAACGCCTACTTTGCGACGGTCGATGTCTGTGCCAAGCAGTTCGTTCAGATCGTCGGTGATCTGCGTGGTCGTGATCGAGCCATAAAGCTTGCCCGTTTCACCCGCCCGCGCGGTGTAGGACAACGTCGCCTCTTCAATCTTAGCCGACAGCGCTTCGTACTCCGCGCGCAGCTCTTCACGACGAGCTTCGGCTTTTTTGCGCCAGAACTCGGCCTGTTTCATCATGCGCGGGGAGGCGATAACCGCCATGCCCTTTGGAATGAGATAGTTGCGGCCGTAGCCGTCGGCGACCTGATGAACCTCGCCGGCATATCCCAAATTATCTACATCTTCTCTAAGCAGCACTTTCATAGCTGAAAAACCTTCTCCGTTCGGTGTAATTGCCAACTAGCGATGGTATCAAACGGGAAGCTATTTGACAACAGGGCGCCCCTTTGAGACCAGCGGCGCCCAGCAAATGCTAATAAACAACCGCAGCACACCCTAGCTCTGCACGCCGCTGGCATAGACCTCATCCATCGCCAGCAAGATATCCTGGATCTCATTTACTTCGTCGGACATCTCCAGCCGCAGCCGCCGCGCCTGGCTGCTGTCAATGTCTTTGGCGTCCACAAGCATCGTCTGCGAGTAAATGGTGCCCAGATGGGTCACGGTAGCTTCGAATTGCAGGTCGGCGCGCCGGATTGTATCGCGCAGTTTCTCGAGCGTACTCTGCTGCTGTTTCAAACTGTCCAATGTAGCGCTGATTTGCGCCCGTACCGTGGGGTTCAATTCGCCAGCCAACTGCTGGTCCAATTCGGCAATTCGCTGCCGCGTGCGATCATAATCGCGCTGCAAGACATCCCGGTCCCGCTGGTAGCGATCGATTCGCACCGCCAGGTGATAGATGTGCTCCAGCCACTCGTCCATTTGTGCCGCCGTTTGGCTGAGTTCATCCTTGATCAGCGAATCATCTTGCTGTTGAATGGCGTTCTCAATGCGCACGCGGTAATCAAGCGCTTCACTCATGCGCTGCTGCAGACGGCGATCGGCGAGTTGGCCCGGTTCAAACTCGGTGTGCAGTACTTTCGCCGCCACCTTGCGGCCGAACTCGGGGTCCGTCAGGCTGCTGTAAACCAGCGCCGCCTCTGCGGCGGCGCCACCCAACACCCAGATCCACCAGGGAATGAAAGAGAGAAAATCTACCTGAGGAGCGAAGACAGCGAGCAGCAGGGCAATAGAAATCACCAGGGCGCTCTCCGGGCGAAAGATCGCCTCGCGGAAAAGCGCCTGCCGCACGCGCTCCTGTATAAGCTCCTTTTCGCTTTTGGTCACGTCAACCTAAGGGCCTGCCAGCCGGCTCACGAGCCCGGTCCGGCTGCACTGTATCTTTACTCGAGGCTCGATGCCGCTTCTTCTTCTTCGGCTTCCTCCTCGATCGCCGGCGGCGCATCGCTCAAGCCCAGGCGACGTTTGCGCTCTTCAAGCTGCAGGTCGATTTCGGCCCGGCCCAGGGCATCGTCCATCTGGCTGTCCAGGCTGCCGGCGTAAAGTTCACTGTAAGCTGTTGCCTTATCAAGGCGGCCGCGTATAGAGTCGCGCAGGCGGGCGATATCGCTGTCAGAGACACCGTCCAGATCGTCCAGGCTTTTTATTGCCTTAACTGTGATCTCTTTGGACTTGGCCAGTTTCAACAACGACTCCATCTCGCGCTGCTCTTCGCGTATGAGTTGGATCTTGGCTTCCAGCTTCAGGCGCGCGCTTTTCAGCGCTTCATACTCCTTCTGCTGCCGGATCCATTGCTCCTGGTATTGTTCCTGGAGCCGGCGCACGGAATTCAATTCCGATTGCGCGGCAGCGGCCAGGTCATTCTTGCCCTGAATAATGAGCATGTCAATATTACGGTCGAGCTGGTCGCCGCGCTTCTTATATTCACGGAATTTGCGTTCCAGTGTTTTTACTTCACCGCCAACCGTAGCCGTGGCATCCTCCAATTCGTCGAGATTGCTCTCGGCGTCGCGGATATACTGTTTCATAACCGCCACAGAATTCGCCTCAAGAGCACGGTCCACCATGTCGTGCAAATTGGCCTGGATCAATGTCTGGGTTTTTTCGAGCAGGGATGCCATGTGATTTCTCCTAGTTTGCCGTTATGTCAACGAGGGTTTCCTGGTGAGTTGATTGCGCGGAAACCGGCGGCCGCGGCGCTCTTCTGTCGCACCATATCCGGTTATTTTCTACCGGCTTATTGTACGCCATTGTAAATCAACAAACAGCCTTTTTCAATCCGCAGGCGCTGAAGTTCGCTTACCAACACGGCGAACGAGTATAATCATCTGCGCGAGTGATGCCACCAGAGGTTGGGTGGCGTACGTAGAACAGAGATCAGACATGCCGGTTACCGTAATCTATAATCCGAACGCCGACTTAGGGCATGGCATGACGCATCTGCCGGCCGTCCGCGACGCGCTCCGCTCCCTGGACAAAAACGCCCAAATTGTCCTTACTGAAGGGCCGGGACATGCTCAACAACTGGTGCGAGAGGCAATCATGAATGGGGCGGACATGGTTGTTGCCGCGGGTGGGGACGGAACGGTCAACGAGGTCGTGAACGGCCTGCTGACGGCGCCCGGCGAGCGCCCGTTACTGGGTGTCATACCGATTGGCACCGGCAACGACTTTGCTTATGCCATGGGTATTGCCAGCGATGTGCCTACGGCCGTGCAGAACCTGTACCGTCAAAAGACGCGCAAGGCGGATGTAGCGCTTATGGAAGATGATCGCGGCGGGCTGCGTTACTTTGAGAATAATCTGGGCGTTGGGTTTGATGCCAACGTTGTTATCCGTACAGAAGAAATCACGCAGGTGCACGGCTTCCTGAAATACTTGTTGGGCGTGCTGACTACCCTGGCGCTTGACTTCCGGCCCATTAACCTCGAACTGCGTTTTGACGACGAGGAAGTAGAGCAGGCCCTGTTGTTCATCAGTCTTGGTATCGGACAGCGGCATGGAGGTGGTTTCTTGCTGACGCCCTTTGCCTCGCACCTGGATGATAAGATCGATTCGTGCGCGGTGACTATGCTCAGCAGGCTAAGGGCATTGACTCTGCTGAATTCGGCCATGAAAGGTACCCATGTAAACGTGTCGCAGGTGACAATGCGCCAGAACCAGCGCGTCGAGATCACATCTGCGGAGGCAATGCCCATCCATATTGACGGAGAGATCTATGCCCGCCCCCAAGATGACATCCACCACCTGACCGTTACCAGCTTGCCCGAAGCGCTTGACGTGTTGGTGTGAATTTAGCCGGGATGTTATGCGGAGTTACCCATGCGCTCTCTTGAACAAGCGTTGTACGATCACGAGTTAATCACGCTGCGCGTGATCGGCGAATGGTGGGAAATGGATTTGGCGGGCATGGAAAAGGGCGAAGCCGTGGCCTACCTCGCCCAGAACCTGGCCGCCCTGGATATGCAGCAAGAAGTTCGCTTTCTGCCCCCGGAGGAGCTTTCCGCCATGAACGAGCTGATCGCCAGGGGCGGGCGCGTGCCCGTGGCAGCGTTCAGCCGCAGCCACGGTGAAGTGCGCCAGATGGGACCGGGCCGCATGGAGCGCGAAGAACCATGGCTTGACCCTGTCAGCCCGCTTGAGGCGCTTTGGTATCGCGGCTTCCTCTATCGTGCGTTCCAGGAAACGGCCGAAGGAATGGTCGAATTTTTTTATTTGCCCGAAGAGCTCTTGGGCCAATTTCCCGAAGCGTTCAACGACGAAACTGAAGAGCCACAGCACGCACTAGTACCTGTGGACATGCCTGACGATGCGCGGGCAGGCGGCGATACCCGGGCGGTAGATGATTTGACGACTTTGCTGGCCGTCGCTTTGCGCATGGCGGTAGATGAAAACCAGGAGCGTCCGTGGAACCGCTGGTTGCTGGATCCCGATCCCGATCGCTATTCGCTGCTGTTGAACCTGGCGCGCGACAAAGGCTGGCTGCGCGAGAGTGAAGGCAGCTTGCGCCCCACACGTTCAGCTGCCGCCTGGCTCAAAGCAGGGCGCGAGGCGCAGCTTTACGAACTGGCTGACGCCTGGAGCAACAGCACCTGGAATGATCTCTGCCACACGCCAGGCCTTATTTGCGAGGGTGTGAATTGGCAGAACGATCCTATCCTCGCCCGTACCGCTCTGCTTGACCTGCTGCCACGGAACGATCGCTGGTATTCGCTGGAGGCACTTGTTGCCTTGATGTATGAGAGCAATCCGGATTTCCAGCGCCCGGACGGCAACTATGACACCTGGTACATACGCGATCAGCGCAGTGACGGCTACCTGGCCGGTTTTGACAACTGGCACTACGTGGAGGGGCGGCTGCTGCGCTTCCTACTGCTTGGCCCCATGAATTGGCTCGGCCTGGCCGTGGTTACGGGTAATCCCGGAGACGCGCGTTTCCGGCTGAGTGACCTGGGTCTTCGGTGGTTGGCGGGCGACAAGCCAGCTGACCTTGAAGATAAGCCGCCCATTGTTGTGCATCCGGACGCGAGCATTCTTGTGGCACATAACGCTGATCGCTACCAGCGTTTTCAGGTGACGCGTGTCGCTGAGCTGGAGAGCGTCGACGGCCGTAAACCGTACCATTACCGCCTGACGCCCGCTTCCTTGTCCCTGGCGGGCGAGCAGGGCATAACGGCCGAGCGCCTCATTCGCTTTCTTACTACGGCCGCTGAGACTGAACTGCCGAAGAGCGTTCAGCGTGCCATCGAGCGCTGGTCGCAGCAAGGCGTCGAAGCGCGTCTGGAATCTGTCCAGGTGCTGCGCGCGGCTGATCCCGCCATTCTGGAGACGCTGCGCGCCAATGCCAAGACACGGGATTTGCTGGGAGAATCACTGGGTGACCTGGCCGTGGTTGTGAAGCCTGGACAATGGCCAAAACTGCGCGCAGCCTGTGCGCAGCTTGGATTATTCATTGACGATGCCATCTAAGGAAGAAGTAGTCTCCCGTGGTGACGGTCGCGAGCGCCTGCTGCGACGCCACATAGAACGGCTGGATCGCTGCCTGGAAACGCTCGACGCACGCAGCCGCCGACTCTCTACCTGGCGCCTGTTAAGCTTCGCGGCCCTATTTGTGGTTGGAGCGGTTATCCTGCTCATGGTGGGACCGATTCCCTGGCTAATCGTCAGCCTGGTTCTGCTTGCTCTTTTTATCTACCTGGTTGTGCAGCATCGCCGTTTGGACGCGACGGCCGCGCGCCTGCGCATCTGGCGCCGCCTAAAACGGGAACAACTGGCGCGTATGTCCCTTGACTGGGAGGAGATACCCGCCATCGAACCGCTTGACCGGCGGGCCGGGCATCCCTACGCCCGTGATCTGGACGTCGTGGGCGATCGATCGCTGCAGCGCGTAATCGACCTGGCGGTAACCCAGGAGGGCAGCAATTTACTTCGCGAATGGCTGCTTGCGTTCGAGCCAAACCTGGCTGAACTACACCGGCGCCAGGTCATCGTGCGTGAATTGATTGGCGTTCCTGACCTGGTACTCCGCCTGTCGCTCGATGCGCTTGTCGCCAGCGGCGATCAGGGACAGGAGAGACCTCCGCGCACGTCCACGGCCGCCCTGGCGGGCTGGCTGGAAGAACAGCAGGACGTTGCCGCACTGCGCCGGATTCTCATGCTGCTGCTGATCCTGGCGCCTTTAAACATTGGACTCTTGTTCGCTTACTGGCAAGGCTGGTTACCTCCTCTGTTCCTCATTACCTGGGTCATTTATGGCGCCATCACTTTCAGCCACGCCGGTGCTGTTGAGGCTGCTTTTGAAGAAACGGCTGCCATTGCCGATGGTTTGCGCCAACTTGAAGCTGTGTTTGCCCAACTGAACCGGCGCTCCTTTAGACGCTTTCCCGCACTGCAGCAGTTGTTGGCGCCCATACGCGAGCGAGAGAACGCGCCTGCTGCCCTTCTGGCGCGCGCCAATCGCTTGCTGGCTCTGGCCGGCATCCGCAACAATCCCATTCTCGCCATTCTAATCAACGCCCTGGTTCCCCTGGATATCTTTGTGGCATACCGGCTGGAGGGTCTGAAGGAAGCGTTATCCGAGCGCCTGCCGCGCTGGCTTTCCGTCTGGCACGAGCTGGAGGCATTGGGCAGCCTGACCAATCTCGCTTATCTGTATCCTGGCACAACTTTCCCAGAAATTATTGACGAACCGGGAGGCGCCGGACCCATATTCGCGGCGAATCAATTGGGCCATCCTTTGATCCCACGCCAGGCACGGGTCACCAATGATTTTGCGCTGCAAGATCTGGGCGACGTAGCGCTCATAACCGGCTCCAACATGGCTGGCAAAAGTACTTTCCTGCGCACAATTGGGCTTAATATCTGCCTGGCGCAGAGCGGCGCTCCCGTGTTAGCCCGGAAAATGCGCACCATTCCTTTCCGCCTCTTTGCCTCGATAACGGTTACTGATTCACTGACCGACGGTTTTTCCTTCTTCTATGCAGAGGTGCGCCGGCTACGCGAGCTGCTTGACTATCTCGAACAGCTCGAAGGCACGCCGCTTTTCTTCCTCATTGACGAGATTTTTCGCGGTACCAACAATCGCGAACGGCTGATTGGCAGCCGGGCCTACGTGCAGGCCCTGGCGGGTGGGCATGGCTGTGGGGCGATCGCCACCCATGATCTGGAGCTGGTGCAGCTGGCGGAACGCGAAAAGGGCGTGCGCAATTACCATTTCCGCGACGATGTTGATCAGGGCCGCATGATATTCGACTACAAACTGCGGCCGGGACCATGCCCAACGACCAACGCCCTGCGTATCATGCGCCTGGCAGGACTGCCGGTGGATAGTGCCGGCGAAGAGAAGCAAGAAACAAAAACATCCTGACGTTTGTCAAGTTAGCGCCGGATGGCGATACAGCCACCAGTATTTTTCGCGCGGGTAAGCCGCCTCCCAAAAAGTGTCCCAGACAAAGCTGCCTTTCGTAAGCCGGTCGGCCAGCATGCGGTCTATCACCTTGATTTCATCCTCAATACCGGGCTGCAGCTCATATGGCGCCTGGCACAAGGCGTCCGTCAGGTGTTCGATTACCACGCGCGTATCGACTATGCCCGCGTAGAAGTTCTGTTCTGTCGCCGCGCGGCGGCTAAAATCGCGCAGGCAGGCGATCCACTCGGCAATGCGCGTGTGTAGTTCCTGGTGCGCCCGTTTTTCAAAGCGTACCACGCGTTCTTGTAGAGCGGCGTGGTATGCATCACAGACGGCCGTAAGCTCTTCACGTTCCTCGTTGGTGAGCTTGCCCTGCACGGCGTCCAGGCGCAGCATGCGCATCAGGCAGCCGCCGATTGTTAGCGGCGGCATATTGGTGTGCGGCAGTGTCCAGTCCTGTACATCGCTATCAAGATAAGCCGGCATGGCGGCAACCATATCTCCCAAAATCAGCAGGTCGTGCGTTAGCGCGGTGCGGTCGCGGTCCATGACATTTCCCCTTTTACTAACAATGGTTGCTATAGGATTAGCTTAGCAGAAGGGCACGATATTTGTCACGTAGTTCCTATGCAATTCCCGACCAGTTGCCTGCTCGGCCGGCTGCCGGTTGGTTTGCTAAAGCTTTTCCAGCGGTTCGGGCATGACGATCCACAGCACTACATAGGCGACAATGCCCAACCAAAACGCGCCAAGCACGGTCAGCAGGACAAAGAGCAGCCTGATCAGCGTGGGATCGGTGTCAAAGTATTCCGCCAGCCCGCCGGCCACACCGGCAATGATACGATCGTTGGAACGCATTAGTTTCTTATCGCTCATGTTTATAATCTCCTTTCACGTTACAATCGGCGATGAGTAAATTCCACCAATGGTGTCCTATTTGTTAATACGCACAAAGGTAGTGGCGGTTGCATACCCGGCGCACAGAGACCACCGGCGCGCCGGCCGGAAATAACTTATGAGTAAGACAACGAATGAGAATCCATTGAAGCGCTTGATCACCTATGGCGCCGAATACCGGCGCGAGGCGCTTTCCGCTTCGGGCGCTTCGATTTTGAACCGCATTTTTGACCTTGCCCCGCCGGTGCTGATCGGTATGGCCGTCGATGTGGTCGTTTCCCAGCAGAACTCTTTCCTGGGTGATTTCGGCATCACCGATCCCGTGAGCCAATTGTGGGTTCTGGGCCTGTTGACCCTGGCCGTTTGGGGCCTGGAATCACTCTTTCAATACATCTACGGCGTGCTCTGGCGCAACCTGGCGCAAAGCATTGAGCACGATCTGCGCCAGGATGCCTATGCACATCTACAGAGCATGGACATGGCGTACCTGGAAGACCAGAGTACGGGCGGGCTAATGGCCGTGCTGAATGACGACATTAACCAGTTGGAACGGTTCCTGGACTACGGTGCAAATGACATTCTGCAGTTGATCACCTCGGTGATTGTCATCGGCGTGATGTTCTTTGTTCTGGCGCCAAGTGTGGCCTGGATGGCCATCCTGCCCATGCCTTTTGTCTTCTACGGGTCCGTAGTATTCCAGCGGCGGCTTGCTCCCCGTTACGCCGACGTTCGCGAGCGCGTTGCCTTATTAAGCGGCCAATTGGCCAACAACATCAGCGGGTTGGCCACGATCAAGAGTTTTACGGCCGAAGCGTATGAAAACGGCCGTATTGAGGCGTTGAGCGAAGATTACCGCCAGAGCAACGCGCAGGCGATCAAACTCAGCTCAGCCTTTGTGCCGCTGATCCGCATGGTCATTGTCATCGGTTTTTTCGCCATCATGGTTTATGGCGGCATGCTTGTGCTCGACGGCCAGCTTAATGTCGGCGCCTACACGATCCTGGTCTTCATGACCCAGCGCCTGCTGTGGCCCTTGACCACCATGGGCCAGACCCTGGATCTTTACCAGCGGGCCATGGCCTCAACGGAGCGCGTACTCGATCTGCTGGCCGTGGAGCCTCATATTACCAGCGGTCCCGCAGCGCTGCCTACCGAAAGCGTCGCTGGCGAGGTGTTATTCGAAGGGGTCTACTTCACCTATCCCGACCGGCTTAACCTGGCCAACGAAGATGGTGACATGGACGACCGGCCCGTCATTCAGGACCTGTCGCTGTCTATTCCGGCCGGCGATACGGTTGCCATAGTTGGCGCTACCGGCTCCGGTAAGAGCACGCTGGTCAAACTGCTGCTGCGCTTTTACGACGTGCAAGCGGGTGAGATCAGGCTTGACGGCCGCGATATTCGCGACCTGCAAATTGACGATTTGCGTCGCGCCATTGGCCTCGTCAGCCAGGACGTTTTCCTCTTTCACGGCACCGTGCGTGACAACATCAGCTACGGCACCTTTGACGCCACCTTTGAGGAGATTGTGGAAGCGGCTAAGGTCGCCGAGGCCCACGACTTTATCATCGCTCTGCCTAACGGGTATGACACTATCGTCGGCGAGCGCGGCCAGAAACTGTCCGGCGGCCAACGGCAGCGGCTTTCAATCGCTCGCGCGGTACTCAAGAATCCGCCGGTGCTGATCCTGGATGAGGCGACGTCGTCCGTTGACAATGAGACCGAAGCGGCGATCCAGCGTTCAATGGAGCGTATCATCGTCGGCCGTACAACGATTGTTATCGCCCATCGCCTCTCCACCGTGCGCAATGCGGACATGATTTACGTCATGGACAAAGGCGAGCTAGTGGAATGGGGCAGCCACGATTATCTCGTCGCTGCTGACGGTATTTATGCTTCTCTATGGCGTGTACAAACCGGCGCTGCCCACGCCTAGACTGGAAGCGCTATCCCTGCTGCGCTCTATTCCGCCGGCATGGCTGACTGCCGGAAAGCGCGCCGGTAGAGCAGCAGGACCGGCGAAAGAAGAAGGCCGGCGGCAATGAACGCACTGGGCATTCCGGCGTTATTGGCAATCACACCCAGCAGCGGCCCACCGATAACCTGACCGATCGCATCCATTTGTCCAAAGGTCGAAAGCACCGTTGCTCTTACGGCCGAGGGAATGCCGCGGTTCACCCAGGCGCTGTAAAGCGGATGCAGCGTGGCGCGAGCGACGGCAATAGCGCTGAAAGAGAGCAGGGCCAAAGGCATGTGTTTGGCAATTCCAAAGAGTATCAGCCCAACCGAGATGACGGCGCTTAACACGGCCAGTACGATCGTCATGCGCCGGCCGTCCACACCGCTCAGGCGCCGCCTCGCGATGTCGGCTGTAAAGATAGTGGCGAGGAGTAGCGCGGCCTTGAGCAGGCCAAAGAAAGTCACCGGCGAAAGGTCTGCAATTGTAGGCGGGGTAATGTTAGCCAGGAAATGGGGCTGCCACAGGCGATCCAGTACCTCGCTGTATAAGCCGTAAATCAGGGAAATGCCCAGAATGGTAACCAGTAAGGGCCGCGCGCTGATCGCGCTCAGCCCGGCGCGAAAAGTCGTACTTAGTTTGCCCCAGCTTTCTCTTTCTTCCTGCGGCGCCGGATGAAAATGGCGCTCGGGCATGAAGAATGGCAGGAAGAGCGCCAGCCCCAGGTGGGCCAGGCCGCCGGCCAGATAGGGTAGGGCAAGCTGCCGGTTGGCGAGCGGGATGTTGGCGGCGATGCCGCACAAGGTAGCGATGCTGGCGACCTGCGATCCGCGCAAATAGACGGCTGTCAAACGATCCTCGCCGATCTCGTCGGCTAACCAGGCATCTTCAGCACCGCTTATAAACGTGTAGCCAATGCCCCAAACGATCTGCGCCAGCAGGATAGTGGCAAAAACCGGAAATGCGCCCTCCAGGAGCATGCCGGCGCCAATAAGCCCATAGCCGATAACGACTGACAGGCGGCGGCTGCGCAGGTCGGCGACCAAGCCCGTTGGAATTTCGAATAAGAAGATTGAGGCTTCCAGAACTGTACCCAGCAGGACAAGCTGCAGCGGGTCCAGGTGCGCTGATTCGAAGCGATACACCGCGCTGTTGGTAAACGCCGCTGCGAAAGCGAAGGCGCTGGTCGCAGTAATGATCAGATAAACTGTTACGGCATTGAGTCGATGCATCGTATGCCCAAAAACAAAAAGACCTGCCGCAAAAAACGGCAGGTCGCGTCGAAACTACTTCTTACTTAGATCGCGGCCGGGACGGATTTCTTTTTCGTACGCGTCATCTTCCTTAATAATTGACATACCCGCCTTCTCGTAAAGGCGCGTTGCGCCGGTCAAGCTAGCCGAATCGACACCGAGCCCGACACCTTGCTTACCTTCATCGTAGAAGGCACCGAAGGCGTGATGCAGCAAGGCGAGTCCTAGGCCGCGCCTGCGCCACGGCCGCCGCACGCCCAAAGTGCGCACCCACGCGGAACCGGGATATTCGGCGCGCTCGCGTGCGCAGAGACAGATTCCCGCAACTTCCTCGCCGTCCATCGCCAGAAACCATAGTTTTGGATCAAAAGTTGAGTCGCTGTCGATCCATTCTTGAAACTCGTCGACTAACTCATCTTCCGGCTGCGGTACATATCCCCAGTGGTCGCTGAAGGCCTCGTTGTCGGCTCGTACGATGGCCCGCAGGTCATCCTGTTCGGCAAAGGAAGAAAGTGTGATCCCGTCGGGCCAGACAGGCGGCGGTGGGGTCTCGTTAAACTCGATCATCATATGCCAGAAACGCCGCACGAAGGACATATCGCGCTGAAGAAAGAGATCCTTGGTAGGCTCATGTCCGCCGGGTGCCGCTGAGCGAAAAACAACCTGTAAGTTGTCTGGTACCCGGGTCAGGGTATCCTGCAAGCGCCGCTCGGCCCAGTCCATCAGCGCAGTGCCGACGCCATAGTTCAGAAAATCGGGGTGAACACGCGCCCAAACCCAGTTCGTTACAGGCAGGGGCTCATGATCCCAGACCTCGATATAGCCAATCAGGCGGCCGTCGCCGGTTTCGGCCACGCGTGTAGATCCGGCCAGATCAAAAGAAGGTATACGCCAGTCGTCGCCAACTTCTCGCTCGTTGGTAACCGGGCGCCCGATCTGGTCCATAGACGCCTCATTAATGAGGGTCACGACCGCCTGCAAATCTTTTTCCAACGCCGGGCGCAGCTCGAAAGCCACGCTATCTTCCGTTATGGTTTCTTGCACTAGTGTCATTGTTCTCTCCTTACGACAAAGCCTGGCGGCCGAATTATGACCGGGTGCTTCCTTCAACTGCGCCATAGGCCGCGCACAGCGGCCCGAGCACACGCGCGACGATGATTCCATTCAATAGCGCCAGGGCGTAGATTGCCGGCGGCGCCGGGGATGCATTGCCATATCCGCCGGCCAATACGGCCAGGGACGCCACGGCAATCGCTGCCAGGACGGTCACAACCGTTCGCTCACGCCGCGAGACCAGACAGCCGGCGGCTGCGCCCAGCGCGCCGGCCGCGGCGCCGCTCAACGGCCCGGCAATTAGTAGCGCCATGGGCATAGCCACAGACAGATCGCTGATATCCATGCCGGCGCGGGCCATGAGGAGTGTCACCGTGCCCACAAATAAACCGGTCGCTATTCCCACTATCGTCAATCTTAGAGACCTCATGATGTTTGCCTCCAGGTTTGAGCGACGGCGCCTGTCTGTCTCGGCCGACGGCGCTGTCACTCTTTATGGAACTTCTTTCCGTTTCCTTCTAGTTCCTGAAATCCTACCGCTTCCATCGCTGCCCGTTCTTGGGCAGCAACCGCTGCCAAACTGCTCAAAATCACTCTCACTTCTGTTCATCAAATTACTCCTTTGTTACCCACGATTACTTCAGTTACCACAAAGACGCCTACGCCTTATCCGCCAGGCCGGGCGTATCTACACCCAACTGGCGCATCTCCTCGAGCAGGCCTAGCCCAGGCCGGAACTGGATGGCGGCCATGCCCAATTGCTGTGCCGCGGCGACATTGGCGGCGAAATCATCTACAAACAGCGCCTCTTCGGGACGCCGCCCTAGCAGGCTGAGCGCGCGCCTGTAGATGGCCGGGTCCGGCTTCATCACACGCTCCTCGGCCGAAACAACAATCAGGTCAAAGGCGTCTGCGATGCCATGTTGCTCCGCCAAGGATACACGCAGGCCATCGGTAGCATTACTGATGATCGCTGTCTGGTAGGTGGGACGCAGGCTGCGGATCATGTTTACCAAATCCTTGTCAAGTGCGTCACCGGCCCAGAAATCGGCCCGAAACGCTTCCAGTCTGCCGCCCAACGCCAACGTGTCGCCTACCCATTGCCACAGTGCTTCATCGCTGATTTCACCGCGCTGCGCCGCCTGGCCCATGTCGCTGTTAAACACGATTTCTTCCGACTCGCCAGGCTGGAGCGCCAATACTTCATCCCAGCGGCGGCGATACTGATAATCTTCGGTTCGCAGCAAGACACCACCAACGTCAAAAATCACTGCCTTAATCATCGACGATTCCTATTTCAAACAACATTCTCTGGTCAGGTTAGACAACAAAAAAAGGACGTGGTGTTTGCCCACGTCCTTTGCTGGTTCGAAGTCGTTGTTACTAGACAACAAAAAAGCCGCAGGCATTGAATGCGCTGCGGCTTACATTGTTCTTTCAAACTAATCAAGCAGCAGGCGCACTCCGAGAAGGTGACCCGTAATCACCTACATTCTGAGCGATTTGGATGGAGATCATGTTGAACATCAAATCACCTCGGATACGAAATTAACCCGCGCTTAACAAGCCGACGCATAATGTAACATAATTTGCCGGCGGATGTCAAGCGGCGATGTTATTTTTGTTGTTGTACAGCGAATCTGTCACCCCTTAAGAGAAAAGGGAAAATGTCACCCTTATGGAAAAAGTGGTGACATTGAACAGCATAGAGCAGTGATTACAGCCTATTTCCAGCGGGTGAGAATCGTCTCGCGCTGGAACAACTGGATGGTGATGATGACGAGTACAATGTCCAGAACGGCGACAACAAGGCCGATCAAGATCACCATCTGCCGGTCGATCAGGATCAGTCCCACCGATTGGCCTACGACAATCAGGATGAGGGGAACTACGATCAGCGCCGCGAGCTGTTCGGCTACCCGAGGATCACTCACCCGCGAGGAAATCATCAGCCCGAAACATACGGCCAGCAGCGCCAGTAAGGGGCCAACAACAAAGATTGCCAGGAACCATAGCGGGTCCAGCAGCTGCGCGTAGACCGCGTCTGAAACCAGGAAGCGCATGCCAACGAGGTAGATGCCGAAGCTGAGCCAGGTGGCAATAATGGCAGGGATGATAGCGGCCAGCGCCTTGCCGACCAATAGTTCGGCCGTCGTAATCGGAGTGGCCAAAAGGGGTTCCAGGCTCTGAGTTGTCTTTTCGCCTACGATACTATAGGCGGCAATGGTGACCGGTATGGCAACTGGAAGAATCATGAACATGAAGGTAAATAGCGATAGCGTGTAAGCCTGCATACATTCCTCATCACTCAACCCCACGCAGAGTGAAGAAAATACAGCAGTCATGTCGCCGCCGCCGGTGTTCAGATCGTTCATGTCGCCGCCGAAGCGGTTGATCATCCATATCGAGAGCAGGGGAAGCACCGCCAGGAAAAGGGGTAGAAAAGCGGTGATGGATAGAACCATACGGTTCCTAAAAAGCTCAGCCCACTCCTTGCCGATAATTGTGCTTATTTTGTCCATCAGTTCTCTTGAACCGTCTCTTCATTGAGCAGGCGCAAATACACCGCTTCCAGAGAATGCTGTTGCTCGCCTACGAACTGGACGGCCGCACCCGCGTTGACCAGGCTGCGAATCACCTCTGGATTGGTCGCTTCCGGCTCCTCGGCTGTATAACTCAGCGCGTTGCCAACCGCTTCCGCACCATGCACGCCGTTTACGGCCGATACCACTGCCTGAAAGCGGTCGGCGGACTGAGCCAGCTGCACCGTAACGCCACGGCCGAAAATCTGCCGCCGCAGTGCGGCCGGCGTGTCAATGACCCGTAGCGATTGCTTGAATACCGCCACACGATCGCACAAGCGGTCGGCTTCTTCCAGGTTGTGCGTGCAAAGGAAAATGGTACGGCCGGCCTCCTTCAATTCGGCGATGAAATCACGGATCAAATGCGCTGCTTCCGGGTCGAGCCCGGCGGTCGGTTCATCCAGGAACAGTAGCGGCGGCTCGTGCAGGAGCGCGCGGGCAATAGCCAGTTTCTGACGCATACCTTTACTAAAGGTTCCGGCCGGGTCATCGCGCCGTTCCCATAGTGCGAGCAGGCGCAAATACTTTTCAACCTGCCCTTTGACGTCATCCACTTCGTATAGACGGGCATAGATGGTGAGGTTCTGCCAGGCCGAGAGGCGCGCGTAATGCCCTGGTGCTTCGGTCAGCAGGCCCACCCGGCGCCGTATCTCCTGGTTCTCACGTCCCAGTTCATAGCCAAGGATCCGCGCACTGCCGCTGCTTGGGGCGATTAGGCCGGTCAGCATGCGCACTGTGGTCGTTTTGCCAGCACCGTTAGGGCCCAGGAAGCCAAAAACTTCGCCGCCGCCTATCTCCAGCGTCAGCCCTTCCACAGCCGTGATCCCTTCGAATCGCTTGCCCAAATCGCGCGTGCTGATCATGCCGGCACAGATCATAATCCGATTTGTAAGCAGGAACAAGTGGCCCATGGGCCAATCTTGAATCTGCGGTTTCCCTGCCTGGCTAAGTTCCTTCCGCGTGACAGATTCGCTATAATTGGCGCGGCATTGAATGGTTCATTCGATTGGCCATTCATATTTCCACCTTCAGGTTCGTTAATCCCGCTTACTTCTTTACGGAGCAGATAACATGGAAGATCGCGTAGCACAGCCACTTACCAAGGATCATGTAGAAGAGCTTATTGGCCAGGGAAGGATGAATGAAGTGCGGCAGGAACTGCTCGACGTCCATCCGGCCGATATCGCGGATATCATCAGTCAGGTTTCTCACAGAGAGGGAG
>JBJYWX010000627.1:0-5112 GCA_046259695.1 Promineifilaceae bacterium (SeqCode)
ACAAGAGACCGCTTAGGCGCTCGTGTGCCGCCCAACTGACCGCCACCAGGGCGATGGCAGCTACGGCAACAATTGACAAGCTGGTGCGATTGCTTGGCTCGGCCAATGATATGCCGCCCCAGCTCGCTCGCTGAGCGAAAATGCTGATTATCCCTCCCACAATGAATGAACCCAATGCCACCCAGGTCGTGACGCGTGTCCACGCCTCCAGAAGCCGATTGCCACTGATTAGAATAAGAATTCCTAGGATTCCGACAGCATAGAAGCCCAGAATGCCCGCCCGCGTAAACGCTACATGCGCGTAAACCAGACGAATCGTATTGCCCAGACTTTTTTCAGGCGGTGCCAGCAACACAATTGCCACGAATAGGGCAAGAAGCAGGCAGAACAATATCACCAAAGGGGCGAGGTTTACGCGGCGCAAGCTCATTGACCGAATGGTACCCGCCGGCAAATTCCCATGCAAATTGCAGCAGCGCGAAGCTGTCAGTACCTGACGCGCTTTTGCAGAACTGGCGCTGCCTTTTTTGAAAATCAACTGTCTCCCTACAACGACACGGCCGAACATGCTATAGTAATTAGTATTTACCGATTATCGCGTATTTATATAGACATGAAGCTAGATAATACAACTATGTATGCACAACTGATCCGCGGCCAGCAGGCGTTTGTCGAGCTGGCGGACCGCTGGGATACCTTAGTCGCATCCGGTATGACGAACACGCCCTTTCAGAAATTGGCTTACCAGAGCGCCTGGTGGCAAAATCTGCATCCCGAAGATGCCGCCCTGCACGTCATTGCCATTCATGATGAAAACGAACAGCTGGCTGGCGTGGCCGTCCTCTACCTCACTCAAGACGGCGTCCTGCGCTTCAATGGGTGCGTGGAGGAAACCGACTATCTCGATTTGATTGCCAAGGCAGAAAATGCTTACAGCGTCTGGGAAGCCGTATTTGGTTGCCTATTTGACGAAAGTTTCCCGGAGTGGCGAAGGTTGGAACTCTGCAATATTCCCGAGTGGTCTCCTACGCGATCGATTCTGCCCCAGATAGCTACAAAACATAAGCTGACCGTAATTGAGTCAGTCAATGAAGTATGCCCCATTATTACACTTCCGGGCCGCTTCGATGTTTACCTGCAAGAGCTGGAAAGCAAACAACGGCGCGAAGTCAAGCGCAAGCTACGCCGCGCAGCCGGTTCTGAGGCAAAGCTCCATATAGTGTCTGGCGATGAAAACCTTAGCGAGGCCGTGGAAGATTTTCTCAACCTGCTGCAGAAAAGCACCTTTGAGAAGCGCGATTGGCTTACGGAGGGCCGACGCGCCCTCTTTTTGGAGACGGCCCAAGCGGCGCAAGAGGATGGCTCACTGCAGCTGATGTTCCTGGAAGTAAACGGGCAGAAAGCCGCTGCACTGTACAATTTTGACTATGCGAATCGCATTTGGGTATATAACTCAGGACTTGATCCCGAGCTATTTGCCGCGCTCAGCCCCGGTGTGGTCATTACCGCGCTGGCAATCGAACACGCCATTGAAACCGGCAAGGCAGAATTTGACTTCTTGCGCGGCGATGAAGAGTATAAATATCGTTTTGGAGCGCGGGATACGGCCGTTTATCGCCTGCAGATCAATCGTTGATAGGCCGATCGGATACCTCCCCACGCCTTTTTCAGGTCTGACTATGAAACAGAATCCAACACATGATGAAAAGCGGCCCATGCATATTGCCATGCTCAGCGTGCACACGTGTCCGTTAGCCATGCTTGGCGGAAAGAAGACAGGCGGTATGAATGTCTATGTTCGCGATCTGAGCCGCGAACTGGCCCGGCGTGGCATTTGCATTGACGTATTCACACGCTCGCAAGACCCTTATGTCGCTACCATCAGTCACAGCCTGGGTTATGATGCAAGGGTCATCCATATCAAGGCGGGCCCGGAAGAGCCGATCCCTGTGGCGGAAATCACGCCTTATCTTGAAGATTTTGCCGCCGAGGTTGTGCGTTTCGCCGCAAGTGAAGGCAAGCAATATGATCTGATACACAGTCACTACTGGCTCTCCGGACTGGTCGCCGGCATGTTGAAGGAGAGTTGGGGCGGGACGCCCATCGTGCATATGTTTCACACATTAGGGAGAATGAAGAACCGCGTAGCGCTTTCAGAGCGCGAAATGGCGCCCTCCGATCGCATCGAGGGCGAAGAGGCGGTCATACGCCTTGCAGACCGCATCATTGTGGCGACGCCCGCCGAGCAGGCACAATTGCATTGGTTATATGGCAACCGGTCCGGGAAGGAAGTAATTGTACCTCCAGGGGTCGACCTAGAGCGCTTTCACCCCATACCGCCGGATTCGGCAAAGGCGCATGTCGGCATTCCCGCCCGAGACCGCAACATCCTCTTCGTCGGCCGTATCGAACCACTAAAAGGTGTTGACACGCTGCTGCAGGCCATGGCTTTGATCCAGGAACGTTATCCGGCTGCCGCTGAAAACGTAGACGTGACGATTATCGGCGGCGATCCGTGGTCAAACGACCCCGATTTGGAAATGGCGCGCCTTCAGGCAATGCGCGAGCAGCTCGGTATTCGAGACATTGTCACATTTATCGGCGCGCGCGACCAGAATGAGCTTCCATTCTATTACGCGGCGGCAGAGATAGTGGTCATGCCGTCGCACTATGAGAGCTTCGGCATGGTAGCTTTGGAAGCAATGGCTTCCGGAACACCGGTAGTCGCCTCGGAAGTTGGCGGGCTAGCTTTTCTTGTCCGCGATGGCGAGAATGGTTTCCACGTACCGTCGCGCGATCCCGAGGCGCTTGCAGAAAGGATCTACGAGCTTCTGACGAATGAGGGGTGCCGCAAACATTTGGGGCGTACTGCACGCGACCATGCGCGGCGCTATGCCTGGGAACGTATCGCCGACCAGATGCTTGAAGTTTACGGCAAGCTCCTACTGCCCGCCTCGCCCGCAGCCTTTCAACGCCTCAAAGAGAACCCTCTTTAGCCGATCACTTCCAGACCGCGCAAATAGGGCCGCAGAACTTCTGGTACTCTTACGCGGCCGTCCGCCATCTGATAGTTCTCCAGGATCGCGATCATCACTCTAGGCAGGGCAAGACCGCTGGCGTTCAATGTGTGCACAAACTGTGGCCGTTTGCCATCTTCCGGGCGGTACTTGACGTTGGCGCGTCTTGCTTGAAACGACTCCGTGTTGCTGGCCGAGCTGACCTCTAGCCATTCCCCGCAGCCGGCCGCCCACACTTCGACATCATATTTCTTAGCCGCCGCAAATCCCAGGTCACCAGTTACCATTTCCACAATGCGGAAGGGAAGTCCCAGCGCATTGCAAATATCGGTCGCATGTTCAACTAATTCATCTAGTGCCGCGTAGCTCTGCTCCGGCGTAGTGAACTTGTACATTTCCACTTTGTCAAATTGATGACCTCGTTTGATACCACGTACGTCGCGCCCCGCGCTCATCTTCTCCCGGCGGAAACAGGCCGTATAGGCGACATAATTGAGCGGCAAATCCGCCTCCTCAAGGATCTCATCGCGATGGAGATTTGTAAGGGCAATCTCGGCCGTGCCCAGCCACATGAAATCCTCTTCAGCGTCCCGGTAAATATTGTCCGCGAACTTAGGCAGTTGGCCGGCTCCGACGAACATCTCTGAACGCACCATGTAAGGTAGCCCGACTTCCGTATAACCATGCTCATAGACATGATAGTCCAGCATGAACTGGATCAGCGCGCGCTGCAATTGAGCGCCTACGCCCTGCAGGACATAGAACCGGCTTCCGCTCAACTTGACGCCACGCTCAAAATCTAATATTCCCAATTCCGGTCCAAGATCCCAGTGCGCCTTAGGCTCAAAGTCAAATTCGGGCAAGGGTGCGCCTTGGGGCGCATACGCGATGTTGTAGCTGTCGTCAGGTCCAATGGGTACGCTTTCGTGTGGGATATTAGGCACCCATAACATCGCTTCATTGAGTTCGGCTTCGACTTTGCGAAGTTCTTCATCGAGCGCGTTTATGTGGCTGCCGATTTCGCGTGTCTCGTCTTTCGCCGCGTTAATATTGGCCTGCATACTGAGCAGCTGCGCGCGCAGCATTTCGGCTGTCTGGCCAATGTCCTGGCCTGCTTCAATTCGCTGCAGATCAGCCTCCAGTTTCTTCAGCGTCCCTATCCAGTAGCCAATCTGTTTCGAGCTCTCGTTGCGCTGGCCACGCAGCTCTTCTACCTGCTGCAAGATCTCGCGGCGACGCGCATCGGCGGCCACTATCTCATCGATCGGCGCCGTGTCGTTTAGCTTCGCAATTTGCCCCTTCACCCATTCCGGGTTCTGCCTGATAAGTGCGATGTCAATCATCTTTCTGTTCCTTTTGCGCGCAGTGCGCACAATAAAATGGCCCCCTCGTCATGCCAGGACGAGGGGGCCCGTGGTGCCACCTGGATTCGCCGCTTGCCATGGGCATAGCGGCCTCAAAAAGCGCGTTAACGTGCGCACACGGCCTACTTTACGTCCGATGGGACTCAGCAGGCGACTCAGGAGTGGATTTCGGGTCCGCCGGCTACCGGTTCACATCACCCACCGGCTTTCTGTTAACCTCACGGCCGTACTTATCTCCGTCTACGTCGTTTCTATTGTCGCTTAATGGGGCATTATAGTCAGTCACCGGGTGCCCGTCAACCGCGCTTCTGGCTCAACTGTAAGAATTACATTTGATCGGCAACAGCACCATTGACAAGCCGGGCTAAATATATATAATTTAACTATGTTGAATTCAATATAATTAGTTTCGAGGTGATTTATGTCAAAACAGCGCGAAGATGACTTCTGGCGCAGTTGGGAGGATGAGGACGAAGAGTTGGGCCCAGCACCCCACCGGCGAAGGGGCCGGCGTTGGGCCAGAACTGAACGCGGCCAGCAGTGGCGGCAGCACTTTAACAGGTTTACAGGGGTTTATCCGGAGGACCACTGGCTGTTCGGTGGGCGCCGCTTCCGGCCGTGGCATCACGGCCGTCCCGGCTTTAATCCCTTCGTGGCAAACCTGATGAGCATGGGCGGCGGTCTACTCCCGGTGCTGGTACTGGCGCTGATAGATGAGGAACCTCGTTACG
>JBJYWX010000628.1:0-8705 GCA_046259695.1 Promineifilaceae bacterium (SeqCode)
GGACCTTACGATGGGGGAAGCTTCCTTGCTGGCCGGGCTGCCACAAAGCCCGGTAGAACTGGATCCACTGGCCAATCCTGAGGGTGCGAAGCGCCGCCAGTGGCTTGTGCTCAACCTGATGGTCAGTGAAGGCTATATTTCACAACAGGAGGCCGAGAACGCCTATCTTGAACCGCTGAATTTTGTCGCGCAGGAGGTGAGCCTCACGGCGCCTCATTTTGCCGTCTATGCGCGCCAGCAGTTGGAAGAGATGTTCGGCGCAGAGCGAGTAGCCAATGGCGGTCTGCGGGTAACCACGACGCTCGATTTGACCTACCAACGTTTGGCCGAGCAGCTGGCGCGCCAACATGTCGCCGCAGTGGGGCTCGAGCATAATTTGAATAACGCGTCTTTGGTCGCGATGAAACCGCAGACCGGTGAGATCCTGGCTATGTTAGGCAGTGTTGATTATGATGACGCGACAATTGACGGTCATGTTAATGTCGCTCTCTCGCCCCAGCAGCCGGGCAGCGCGATTAAGCCAGTGACCTACGCTGCAGCGCTTTCGCCTGATGAGCAAGGGCAAGTAAGCTGGACGCCGGGCGATATCTTGTGGGATGTTGAGGTCGAATACCCACAAGTGGATGGGCAGACCTACGCACCGATTAACTATGATGGGCGTTTTCATGGGCCAGTTCGCCTGCGCGAAGCGTTGGCAAACAGCTATAACATCCCCGCCGTATTGCTGCTGGAGGATCTCGGTGTGCCCAAGTTACTCGAATTTGCGCGCACGTTGGGGATTGAAAGCTGGCAGAATGACTCTTCACAATATGGCCTTGCGCTCACGTTGGGCGGAGCGGAAGTGACTCCCCTGGAACTCACATCGACATACGCCACTTTTGCCAACGGTGGCTACCGCACGGAGCCGGTATCCATTTTGCGCGTTGAAACGAATGCCGGGGAACTGCTCTACGAGCAAACCTTCGAGCAGGGCGAGCGCGTCCTGGATGAGCGCGTCGCCTTTCTGATCAGCGACATACTGGATGATGACGAAGCGCGCGTGCCTGCCATGGGCAGCGACAACCCGCTGGACTTACCTTTCCCGGCGGCGGCGAAAACGGGCACAACCAACGATTTTCGCGACAATTGGACCGTTGGCTATACACCTGGGCTGGCGGTCGGCGTGTGGACGGGCAATACGGATAACAGCGAGATGTTTAATGTCAGCGGACTGACCGGCGCCGCACCACTGTGGTCAGACTACATGCAGGCCATCTACAGCGATCCCGCTTTGCAACAAACGCTAGCCGTGGAAGGCGTACCGCCCGCAAGCGAATTCACGCCCGTAGAGGGCTTGGAACAAGAGACATTATGCGCAATTTCCTCAGTCGTTATTGGTGCAGTTGATTGCGCACCTGGCGGCACTGAGTGGAAATTGCAGACCCCGCCAACAGAGGCTCCTTCGTTTCCCGAGGTGGATACGCCTGTTGTATGGGAAAAAATCGAATCGGCCGTTGAACGTATGCCGGCCGTGCCTTTACCGCCGCAGCCGGTCGAGGTTGCTGCCACCGAACAAGACGATGATGCCCCACCACCGCAGCTTTTCTGCACCTTTGCGGAAGGCACGGACGCTGCTGCGCTTCCGCCCGAAACCCAGCAGCAGCTCTTTCTTTCTGGCCCGCGCAACGAGGAAAGCCTCAAAGCGGCGCACGAGTGGGCGCAGGATAATAACCTGGCGATCATGCCGCTGGCTTTCTGTGATGAAGAGCTCCTGGCGCTCGCACGTGATCCTAACCGGGTTGCCGTGTGGCGGATCACGGAGCCCAAGGATGGCGACACGATTAATGGCGTATTGCCGATCATAGGGACGGCCGATTTTGATCCGGCCGTTGTGCAGTTCTACAAGGTTGAACTGGGTATTCCCAATGGTACCGATGTCCAATGGGTGACTCTGGGCGACACACATAACCAGCCCGTCATTAACGGCACTCTTGAGATGCTTCATGCGGACGCGCTGCCGCCCGGAAATTACTTCCTGCGTCTGATTGTAGTTAAGGACAGTAACTACGTCGGCGAGCCACATACAATCTCCTTCATTGTCGGCGACGCCTAGCCGGCTCTTTAGCAGTAACTTTCTGCCGCAGACTCCCCAAGAACCTGCGCCGCGAGTGACAGCAGCTGCCGCTCGCGGCGCAGGTTTCGCATCATTTTCACGCACTTATTGGGCGAGTTCGTCTACACTTAAATGTAATGGTGATAGTAAGCTTCGCCAGGTACATTGACGTTGATATACGGCCATGCTCTCGAAACGCGCAAAATCACAGCCCGTCCAGTACGTCCCCTTCTCCCAGCCGCCTGGCGGCTCGGGCATGCTGGGCTGCTTGGCGCGCCTATTTTTCGTTTCGAGCTTCTTGCTGGTGGTGGGCCTGATAGCCGGCGTGTTGATCGGCAGTACCGTCCTTTATGCTAACTGGACGGAAGAGCTGGAAGAACGTATCGCGGCGCTGGATGAAATACCTGAGCGTCAAGTTTTTGAGACAAGCACGATTCTCGACCGTAAGGGAAATGTCCTTTGGGAGATTTTTGGCGAAGGTAAGCGAACGCGCGTGCCCATCGAACAGGTCCCGCCGGTTGTAATTCAGGCCACGATCGCCGTTGAAGATGACACATTTTATGAGAACGCCGGGGTTGACCTGCCCTCTCTTTTCGCAGCGATTTATCGTGTGGTACGCGATCCATCCGGCCGTCCGGCCGGTGGCAGCACTATAACCCAGCAGTTAGTGCGCCATCTCGTCTTTGATTACGAAGAACGTTCTTCTGTTTCCCTGGACCGCAAGGCGAAGGAGATAGTTCTGGCCTGGATCATGGACCGCAATTACAGCAAGGATGACATCCTTGAAATGTATTTGAATGAGGTCAACTATGGCAACCTTGCTTATGGCATTGAGGCGGCTGCTAATGCGTATTTCGGCAAATCAGCCGCTGACCTGGACCTTCCGGAAGCAAGCCTCTTGGCGGCACTGCCGCAAAGTCCTTATGGCCTGGATCCTTACAACAATTTGGAAGGGGCCAAGGCACGCCAGTGGCTCGTTCTTAACCTGATGGTTGGTGACGGCTATATCTCGCGTCTGGAAGCCGAGGTGGCGTATCAGGAGCCGCTGCTCTTCGAGTGGCGAGATGTAAGCTTGCTGGCCCCCCATTTTTCCGTGTACGTTCGCCAGCAAATAGAGGAGATGTTTGGCCCCGACGTGGTGGCTGAAGGCGGGCTGCAAATCACGACCACGCTCGACCTGGAGTACCAGAGACTTGCTGAACAATTGGCCCGGGACCATGTGGCGCGCCTCGGTCCGGACCATAACCTCAATAATGCCTCGCTGGTGGCGATGAAGCCCGGAAGCGGTGAAATCCTGGCCATGTTGGGCAGCGTGGATTACTACAATGATGAGATTAGCGGCCGCGTGAATATTGCCCTGTCGGAGCAACAACCGGGAAGCGTCATAAAACCGTTGACCTATGCGGCTGCTCTCTCCCCATCTCCTGAGGGTTCGGTTGACTGGACGGCGGCCGACATATTGTGGGATGTGGCCGTCGATTACGGGCTTGACCCGAATGGGCCGAAATACTCGCCGGTCAACTATGACGAGGAATTCCACGGGCCGGTGCGCGTCAGGAGTGCGCTGGCAAATGACTATAACATTCCGGCGATATTGCTCCTGCAGGATATTGGCGTTTCCCACCTGATGGATTTCGCAAAGAAATTGGGCATCTCAACCTGGGTGCAGAGTGCACGGGATTATGGGCTGTCTCTTACTCTAGGTACGGCCGAGGTCACGCCTTTGGAGTTGACTTCCGTCTACGCCGCTTTCGCCAATGGAGGACGCCAGACAACGCCGGTCACTATCTTGCGTGTTACAGGGAAGGATGGATCTGTCCTCTATGAACACCGGCAGGAACCTAGCAGGCAGGTTCTGGATTCTCGCGTGGCGTTTTTAATCAGCGACATACTCGACGATGATCGGGCCCGTATCCCCACGCTAGGTAGTGACAACCCGCTGCTGCTGCCCTTCCCGGCGGCAGCGATGATGGGTGTGACGACTGGCGCACGCGATGTGTGGACGATTGGGTATACGCCGGGGTTGGTAGTTACGGTATGGGGCGGAAATGCCGACAATCGCGAAATGGTGGATATCGACGGCCGTGGCGGAGCGGCGCCGCTGTGGGCGGCCTTCATGCGCGCAGTCTACGCTGACAGCCAGCTGCAGCGGACCCTGGCCTATAACGGCGAGCTGCCGCCCACCGAATTCACTCAACCACCGGCCATGACGCGCCGCCTGCTCTGCGCGCTTACGTCGGTCACGCCCGGCGCTTCCGACTGCCGTGTCAATCAGTCTGAATGGTTCCTGGAGGAGCCTGCTTCCAGCGGTGCCGAAATCGTAGCCGGCAAGGTACACTGGGAAGAAGTTGATCCGGCTATATTGCGCGTCCCGGCGCTGCGACTGCAGGGTACGAGCCAGCCTATCGCAGCGGGCAGCAGCACGAGTTCGCAATACTGCCGTTACGATGAGGGTGTCGATGAAGCGCTGTTGGCGGAAGAGACAGTCTCACAGATATTCCTGGCGCCGCCACGCAATATTGAAAGCCTCGTCGAGGCCAACCTGTGGGCACAAAGCAACGGGATGGTCGTTTTGCCGGCCCGGCCGTGTACGGGCGACGCTGTGGTGGCCGCCGTTTCAGATGATGGGACGGCAGCAGTCGCTACCACCTGGCGTATCGCCAATCCGCGCGAAGGCCAGACAGTCAATGGGGCAGTGACTGTTTCGGGCAGCGCGACATTCCAGACAGAGACAGATGGTTATTACCTTGTAGAATTAGGCATCCCTGAAGCTGAAAGCAGCACCGTGAACTGGATACCCGTCGGCAATAAACGAACAACGCCGGTAGTCAATGGCCAGCTCGCCGTGTTGGATGCCAGCACGCTCGTGCCGGGCGACTATTACTTGCGCCTGACAGTTACCCAAAATGGGCGCTTGATGGGTGATCCCTATATTGTGGCCTTTAAAGTGGGTGGTGTACAGGCAGTTGAGGCGCCGCCTGATACGGAAGACACCGAACGCGTGGTTGATGTCTCCAAAATCGTTAACCCTCCGGCTAATGATGCTCCTTCTCCCACGCCGGAACCAACGCCTGTGCCGCCGCCCGAAGAAAAGGATGAGGGCTGCAGCAGCCTGACCGACAACTGCTCGTGACCAGACGCTTTGTAATGGTTTCATAATCATTTCTTCACACCCGTTTCAGATCGACTATATATACTAGTAAGGTCGAAATAACTATTCTAGACGGTGTGTGAAGAAGATCATGCTCATTAAATCCAACAAATCTACGGACATTCCTTCCTCGGAAATTACGCTACAGCATATTTACCTGTCGCGTCGCACGTTCATGACGGGAGCAGCCGCTCTGGCCGCTACAGCCGCTCTGGTTGCCTGCGGGGGCGCGCCAAAAGAGGAACAGGCCGTGCCCACGGCCGCCAGCAGCGGAGAGCCAGCCGCAGTGGCCGCCATGC
Organism: Promineifilaceae bacterium (SeqCode); assembly: GCA_046259695.1. Taxonomy (GTDB): domain Bacteria; phylum Chloroflexota; class Anaerolineae; order Promineifilales; family Promineifilaceae; genus JAACFF01. Next base: position 5,543 of record JBJYWX010000628.1, read on the forward strand.
CGGCCGCCGTGGGAACCAGTGATGAACTAGGCGATCCGCTCAATTCATTTCAGGATATCACTCATTACAATAACTACTACGAGTTTTCAACTGATAAGCAGGCGGTGGCCAGTTTGGCCTCGGGCTTCCAGACCAGCCCCTGGCAGGTTGAGGTAGATGGCCTGGTGCGTAATCCGGGGACTTACGATATTGATGATATACGCACGCGCTTCGATCAAGAAGAAAGGATTTACCGCCTGCGCTGCGTAGAAGGCTGGTCGATGGTCATCCCCTGGTTAGGCTTTCCCTTGTCGCGATTGCTGGAAGAGGTGGAACCGAGTTCGGAAGCCAAGTATGTGCGTTTTGAGACGCTTGACGATCCGCAGCAGATGCCGGGCCTTAGGAGCCCATGGTATCAATGGCCATACGTTGAAGGGCTGCGCATGGACGAGGCAATGAACGATTTGACACTCTTGGCGACAGGTCTTTATGGCGAAGCGCTGATGCCGCAGAACGGCGCGCCCATCCGCCTGGTCGTGCCCTGGAAATATGGTTTCAAAAGTATCAAGTCGATCGTCAAAATCAGCTTGGTAAAAGAGATGCCGGTTTCCCTGTGGATGGCGGCCGCACCGCATGAGTATGGCTTCTACGCCAACGTCAACCCGAATGTGAATCATCCGCGCTGGTCGCAGGCGACGGAGCGGCGCATTGGCGAGCTCGGCCGTCGCCAGACATTGATGTTCAATGGCTACGAGGAACAGGTGGCGGCGCTGTATGCGGGCATGGACCTGGCCAAAAATTACTAGGTCACCTACACAGCAACAATTGAGGAAAGGAAATGGCCACTATCGCGCGCCGCATTGACAAAAAGAGTACGCAGCGCCTGCTTAAGGCTGCCGTGCACATTGGGGCGCTCACTCCGCTCGTCTTAATGATCTGGGACTACTATCAAGGAACTCTGGGCCCGGATCCGATACGCGAGCTGACCCTGCGCACCGGTAAGACGGCTATTGTGCTGCTTTTCCTATCGTTGGCGATAACGCCGGCTCATATCTGGTTCGGTTGGAAACAGATCGTTCCGCTGCGCAGGCTTCTGGGCCTTTACGCGGTTTTTTATGTCGCCCTCCATTTGACCATCTTCCTCTGGCTTGATTATCTCCTCGATCCGCGGTTGATCGTTGAGGCGCTTTTTGCCAAGCGCTACGCGCTCGTCGGCCTGGCCGCCTTTGCGATTCTGCTGCCGCTGGCTATTACCTCAAACCGTTTATCGATGCGCAAACTAGGCAAGAAGTGGAAAAGCCTGCACAAATGGGTTTACATGGCCGGCCTACTGGCTGTCCTGCATTATTTCTTGCTAGTCAAAAATGCCTATACGGAGCCGTTAATCTTTGCCGTTGTTTTGGCCCTCCTCTTGTTGACGCGCGTTAAGCCGGTGAAACTGACCATATTGCAGTGGCGCCGGACCATTGAAAACAGGCTCATGCGTCGCTCGCTGCCGGCGAAACAAGCAACCAGTACCGCCGCGCCGTTAAGGAAGCAATAAAATTCTCCAATAACACGGTAAAAATAGGCATAACGTCGCACGATCTGCGCGCCCCTATGCTAGAATAACCTTATCCGCTGCTGTTGCCGGGCAGCATCCCGTGGTGGTTGATAAGTCGCCCAGTGATGCCCCGGCGGCGGTGGTTTTTCTTATATTGACGCGCTCATCAGCACCTATGGCACAGCATTCCCAATCACCACAGCGCAGCCAGCGCCCAAGTCGACGCCAAGCCCCCGAGGAAGTGTGGGTGCCGGCAGCGCATGCCAGCAATCACCTGAAAAGGTGGCCATCGAAGAGCCGCATGCTGTTCATGAGTTTCTTTGTGGTATTAGCGGCGGCAACGCTCATGAGCCTGACCTCTATGACGCTGCTCTTTTTTTACAGCGACGTGATCTTTCCGGGTGTCCAGATTATAGAGCGGCCCATTGGTTCTATGACCATGGGCCGCGCGGCCGCCATGCTAGAAGCCACGATACCCCAACAGGAAATCCTGCTGATGCACAGTTCAGGCGCCTGGCCGGTCACCGTCACTGAACTGGGTTTGGCGATGGATAGCCAGGCTACCATGGAGCGTGCTCATAGCATAGGGCGCACATTGGAAGGGCTGGAACAGCTTGTTTCGGGAGAATGGACGGTGGAACCGGTATGGTCGGTTGATGAAGAACGAGCGCTTGCCCTCTTCGACCGTCTGGCGCCGCTGGTGGAAAAGCCCGCTGTCAATGCCCAGATTGTCGTTGAGAAGGGCGAGGTGCGCGAGGTTCCGGCGCAAGAGGGCGTGGCCCTCGACCGAGAAATGAGTCTCAGTTACCTGCGCGAGAACCCGACCGAAATTGTGAGAAACGGCCGTTTGCCTTTGGCCACGCGGCCGGTGCCGGCCGAAATAAGGGACGCGGGCGTGTATGCTTCGGAAGCGCGCCGTTTCCTTTCGAAGCAGGTCACGATTCGCGCCTATGATCCGATACTCAATGAAACAGCTGACTGGCAGATCCTGCCACGTGCCTGGCAGGCGTGGCTTACGCTTGTCGTGCGCCCGGGCGAGAGTAATCCGTTTTCCTGGAATGTGGATGCCGACGCCGCGCAGCGCTACCTGGCAGACGGCTGGTCCTGGCTTGGCCCAGAGCGTTATCTTGATGCAACACTTATCATGCCGGAAATAGTGGACGCGATCACTTCTGGAAAGACGACAATCGACGCGCGGGTCTATTACCAGCCGCGCCAGCATGTGGTTCGTCCCGGCGAATCCTTTTCCAGCATTGGCTACAACTACGGTATTCCCTATCCATGGATTCAGCAAGCCAACCCCGGGATCGATTCCCTCTCTGTGGGCGATGTGGTAACGATTCCGTCGCCCGATGAAATGCTGCCCCTGCCCATCGTACCCAATAAGCGGATAGTCGTCAGCCTCAGCCAGCAGCGCGCCTGGGTCTACGAGGACGGCCAGCAAATATGGGATTGGCCGGCCAGCACCGGCATCAACAACAGCCCCACGTCCCCAGGTGTTTTTCAGATACAAACGCATGAGGCGCAGGCCTATGCCAGCAACTGGGATCTCTACATGCCCACTTTTATGGGCATTTACCGCCCCATTCCTACCTCGGACTTCATGAACGGGTTTCACGGCTTCCCCACCCGCGATGGGTT
>JBJYWX010000629.1:0-8579 GCA_046259695.1 Promineifilaceae bacterium (SeqCode)
AAAGGTCTTTCGCGCGTGATAGGGCTCGTGTCTAAAGTCGTGTACGGCGGTGGGTACGGCGGTGGGTCATAGGGCGTCGCTGCGAATGAGGTCGGCGGTGCGCCTTCGACGCCGGAGAAGACCTGGTTCCAAACCCCGTTGGACCAGCCACCGATACTACTGTTGCGCACCAGGAACTGCTGCTGCGAGCCATTGATGACGAAGCCGGTCTGCGAGTCGGCGATCAAGCCGCCGCTGGCGTACTGTGGCCCGGCAGTGCAGTAGTCCATGAGGCTCAGTGTTCCGTTGATATTCACCCGCCGCATCGGCGCGGCCTGAGAAACGGCCCAGAAATTGGTCCCGGTATAACAGCCCTCGCCGCCCATAACATTTATGGTCAGGTTGGACAGCGAGCGCCAGAAGTTAACCAGGGCGATACAGTTGTCGGCCTGCAGGCAGCGATTGTGGACATCAACTTTGCCGTTGATGATCACATCACTGGGCAGTTCGCCGAGACCGGCCACTTCCGTGTAGTAGCCTACCTGGAAGACGAGCGGGGTCTCTGCGCTGCCGTAAACGCCGGGCTTGAACAGCAGCGAGTAACGATTGGTGCCCATCTCGTCGTCGACCTGCTGGAGAGCAATGGCGTCGACCTGGGCCTGGATCTCGGAGAGCGGCATGCTTGGATCAAACATGATCACATTGGGACCAAAGTCCGGCGGGGCCGAAGACGGCGGCGGCGCGGCGAGGGCGCTGGCGCTTAGCGTCAACAGGGCCAGCAGGACCATCAAGAAACTGACTGTAACTAGCTTAAACTTTGACATCGAAGTGCTCCTTAGTGGCTGTGATGCGCCGGGAAGCCCTAACCTGCATCCGCGGCGCGCGGATAAAACGGGAAATACGGGGGGTTAGCCCAAGTAACAACAGTGTTCTCACCAGTATGAATGCAGGGAAGGACGGTTTGACTCGAACTGCTGTGGCGATGCCTAGTGATTTCAGTCGACATGTGGCCAATAAGAACTTGGTATCAGTGGAAGTCCAGCCTGCCTTTATGGTCAGAAACCGCGCGAAGTGTATTACCCAAAACAGGGAGAATCAAAGGAAGGTCGGGAACTCTTATTTTGCAGCCTTGACTGGCCGGACGTATCGGTTAAGAATAGGGAAAATGGCCGTACGCAAGAAGGGGCTGCGGAAAGTGAATTTTCACGGTCGCAGTTACTACTGGCATGTGAATGAGGTTGCCGGCGCGGCGCCGGAACAGGGTTTCGTACCCCAGCAGCTCAAGCAGCGCCTGCTGCACATCATCTCCGCCGACAAGCGCTTCATCATCCACTATCGTATCCCCGAGCCCGGCGACCCGCATACCGAATTGTTGGTGGAAGGACCGCTCTTTCCGCGCGCGCCGGGCTTGAAAGAGGTGGAAGTGCCGCGCTGGCGGCACGACAGCAAGCGCTATCCCACGGCCGATTTTGTGCGGCGGTTGATTGGCTGGTGCATGGAGGAAACGTAGCGCAGCTATTCACTCGCGCTGGGAGCAACCTCAACAGACTGCAGACGATAGGCGTCCCCTTCCCCAACCGGCAGGCGCTGGAAGTCGGGCCAAGTGTAAAAGCCTAGCGATAGGTCATAACTTCCGGGCGGCGTTTCGGCGGGCAAATCGAGCGTGATCGCCTCGCGGATGATCTCCCCGGGGCGCCAAACGGCAGTGGGGTAAAAGCCGAGACAGGGTTCACTGTCTTTTTGGGCCCAGATGGGATTGCCCGTGGCCGGGTTCTCGGGGCCGAGCAGATGCACAAACGCGGTATAGCGCGTATCCATCGCCTGCAATGCATGCCAGTAGAGCACGAGGGTCAGCGATTCGCCGGGCGCGACGGACGCCTGCGAAAGATCGTAGCCGAGCAGCTCGATCTGCGCGCCCCAGAGCGCGCCGGCGGTAGTTTGGGGCCCGCCCGCGGCCGCCTGGCCGGCCGGGATGTGGTAAGCGTCAAAATAGTCGCCATAGCCGTAGCGGTTGGGAAGCCCCTCGGTCTGCAGCTCACCGCCCGGATAGACTTCTTGCAGCGCGGCAATGCTGTTTTCTTCGCTGAGCACGTAGGTGACAGGTGACTCTGTACGCTCGGGATAGACAAAGCAGCGCCAGCCGTTGTAGCCGCGCACGTCGTCAGAGGCAGTACGCAGCCGGGAATGCAGCAGCATGTTGGGATGGTTGGTGGCGTCGGCGGACACGTAGATTTGCGTATCCGGCGGCAGGCCGGCGATGTAATCGCCCATTTCGCTGAGCTGGGGATCAAATCGGCCGTCTTTGTCTTTGTCATTGGCCCAGACCACGAAATATTGGTCCGTGGTATGGAAAAGTGTAAACAACAGCACCCCGCCCAACAACAGCGCCGCCAGCGCCGGCCAGAATCGCCGCCGCGGCCAGCGCGCCTGCAGCGCAGCCGGCAGCCATACAGCGCCCAGCGCAGCCACCATTACGATCGCCGGTAAGGCGCCCAGCGCGCGCTTGCTCACCGCGCCGGAGCCGGCCAGGATGGCCGGGGCGAGCATGATCAGCAGCCAGGCCAGGGTAGATTGGGCCAGCGGTTTGCGCCACGACCTGAGCACCAGCAGCAGGCCCAACACAAAAGCAGCCAGCAGCAGCGGGTTGAGGCCGGGCAAACGGCCAACGGACCACATGCCGTGCGTGTCTCCCTCCACGGAGAAGAAGCGCAGCAGTATCAGAAGCCGCTCAGCCAGCACCCCAAGCTGGCCGGCCGCGGGTTGGGCCGCTTCAACCACGGCCACGTCGCGTACGCGCTGGTTAAAAATGTCCGGGTGGCGCGCCGCGTAGGCGGCCAGCGGCAGCGCAAGTAACATGAAGGGCACGGCCAGCCAGGCCAGGCTGCGCAGAACGGCTGCCGGGCGCAGTTCGCGGCGCCGCGACCAGGCAAAAATAATCAGAACCGCCCCCACCAGAAAAGGCACGAGCTGGCCAATCTGGTAGGTATAGAGGCTGGCCGCGGCCGCGGCGCCCGCACCGGCCAGGTAAACCGCCTTGCCGCGGCGCAGGGCACGCAGCAGCAGAAACATGGTCAGCGAAACAAAGAAGGGGGCCAGGATGGCGCGCACGCCAAAACGAGACCAGACCAGGTGCCAGTAGCTCAAGGCCAGCAGCCACGCCGCCAGGACCGGGGCCCAACGGCGCACGACCAGGCTGCCGGAGAAGCGCAGCAGCTCACCGGCAGCGGCATAAACCATGGGAATGGTCAGGATGCCGCAGAAGGCGGAAGCGAGATGGATGCCGTAATCCGATGGGCCGATGGCAGCGTAAAGAATAGCGACAAGGTAACTGAAAACAGGTTCCCGTCCGTAGTTGGTCGCCAGGTAGATCGGCCAGTGACCATCAAGGATGGCCAGGGCGTCGAGGCCGTAATAGGCGGGATCAAAGCCGCTGCTGATCGGCAGCGTTGCCAGCCGGAAGAGGCGCAGGGCCGCGCCGGCCAGTGTGGCCGCGGTAACCAACCAGAATCTTATCTGCCAATCGTTGGAATAAATACGCCGCATAAGATCGGTCCCGCCGCAGTTCGCCAGGAAGCGACCGGGAACGCCCCATTATACGCGCCGCGGCGCGGGCCGTCGTACAGGTTGGCGCGGCGCTTTGATTTTCCTAATGCGGCATGGAAATACGGCCGAGATACTCGGCCTTTCCCGCCGCCAGCAGCCGTTTCCAGGCCTGGTCCAGCGCGCCGCTGGCGAGCATAGTGCGCATTTGCATCTCGAAGAAGAGCATGAACAGGAACTCGAGTGAGGCCGTGGTGGTGGCGCCCTTGAGTTCAAAGACTTCAAACGGACTGTCGCCGACGATACGTTCCGGAATCAGTTTGCTGCGATGGGCAACGAACCCTTTTTCCATGTTGAACACGGCGATGGGCGCGGTCGCGCTATCCCATGATGTCGCGTGGGACTGCATGAACTCGAACATGACCTGCGGCTCAATGCCGTTGAAGCCAAAAATGATGCCGCTCACGTAGGGGTAGACGCGGCGCGCGCACTGCACGGTTTCGAAAGAACGCTCCAGCCGTTCCTCGTTAAGATATGATTCGACGTCCACGACCATGGATGCCGCGCGGGGCAGGATGACTTTGACGTTGCCCTCAACGTCGAGCAGTGGGTACTGAATCTGGTCATAGACCAGGATATCGCAGTGGTTGCTGCTGTGCCCCTGCAGGAACGGGTTGACGATAAAGCCCTCGGCAACGCCGTATTTGCCGGCTGAGTGTTCGGCGAGAAACGAGCGCAGTATTTCGGTATAGGCCGTGCCCGAGCGCAGCTTATAATCCACAATGACCTGCATGTGGCCCAGGCGCTCTTCAAGTTCCAGCGCTACCGTGCGGCAGTACTGTGCGAATTCAGTTGCTCCAATCTCCATCGAACCACTCCTCTGCCCCACTGGGAGCCGCGAAGCCGGACGGCCGTTATCGGTCGGCCGTACCGGGCGCCAACCCTCGATAGTAGAATATCTTGATTTTCGCGGCAACCAATACGGCGGGGAAGCGGAGGAGCGAAGGGGCGGTGAAGCGAATAGGACGCGTACAAGCGCGGAAATGCGCCGAAGCACGCGGAAAATGATATATGGGCGGGCGCGGAGGGGCGCTAGGGAGTGGAGTCACTCCACAAATGCTTCTCCGCGTAAATCCGCGCGCTAGCCGCGTTAATCCGCATCCCATTCCCATTGCTCCGCGTCCTGTTTGGGTATGATCTGGGGCAGGGCGTCGGTTATAATCCCGCTTTGGTTTGGATCAAGGCAGGTGTAGGGCATGAAAGCAGTCTATTACGAAGCGTTCGGGGGGCCGATCACCATGGAAGATGTCCCGGAACCAGTCCCACCACCAGGTGGCGTCGTACTGCGCGTCACCGCCAGCGGCCTGTGCCGCAGCGACTGGCACGGATGGCAGGGGCACGATCCGGATATTCGCCTGCCGCATGTACCGGGGCACGAACTGGCGGGCGAAATCGTGGCCGTGGGGCCGGACGTGCGGCAGCGGCGTGTGGGCGAGCGGGTGACGCTGCCCTTCGTTTGCGGCTGCGGACACTGCCCGCAGTGCGCGTCCGGCAACCAGCAAGTGTGCGACAACCAGTTCCAGCCCGGCTTTACCCATTGGGGTTCCTTTGCCCCGTTTGTCGCCGTGGACTATGCCGATAGTAACCTGGTGCCGCTGCCGGACCTTATCGACGACGTGGCGGCGGCGGCGCTGGGCTGCCGCTTCATCACCGCCTATCGCGGCCTGGTGGCTCAGGGCAGCGTTCAGGGCGGCCAGTGGGTTGCCGTTCATGGCTGCGGCGGCGTGGGACTGTCAGCCATCTTGATCGCCGCGGCGCTGGGCGCGCAGGTCATCGCCGTGGATATTGACGAGCAGAAACTGGCTTTTGCACGGGAGCTGGGCGCGGCGGCAGCAGTGAACGGCCGTCTGGTCTCTGACGTGCCGCAGGCGGTGCGGGCGCTGAGCGACGGCGGCGCGCACATTTCGATCGATGCCCTGGGCAGCCAGGAAACGTGCTTCAACTCCGTGGCCTGCCTGCGCAAACGCGGCAAACATATCCAGATCGGGCTGATGACCGGCGAGCACCGCCATCCCCGCCTGCCGATGGATCGCGTGATCGCCCATGAACTGCAGATTTTAGGTAGCCACGGCATGCAAGCACACGCCTACCCGCCGATGCTGGCGATGATCGCCGCCGGTAAGCTGCAGCCGCAGCGGCTGGTAGAGCGGCGCATAACGCTGGAGGAAGCGCCCGCGGCTCTGGCCGCGATGGACAGCTTTCCGGGCAAGGGCATCACGGTCATAGACCGCTTTTAGACCGGCGCGCAGAAGGCGGGGTCGCTCTCCAACTGGGCGGCCAGTTCGAGCAGGGCATCGAGCAGCGTTTCAACTTCGGGCACCGCCTGTTCGTGGCCGGGGCGGGCATGGACAAGCACCACCTGCGCGCCAGATAGGACTTTTTCCGGGAACAGACCTGCCGGGGCGCCGGCGCGGTCGCGCAGGCGCAGGCTGCCATAGGATTGGACAAAAGACAACAGGGCGTCACGCGACGCCTGGCTTAGGCGCTCTGTGTTGCGTCGATCGAAGGCGTACTCAAAATCGGGCGGCTCTTCGCCTGGGCGAAAGGGACGGCCGTGATGAAAGTAAGCGATGATATCCGACGGGCCCGGTGTCTCAAGTGCTACGGCCAGCTCCAGAGAAAGGATTACATCTTCGACAGACAGCGCGGGCCGCCGCCGGCCGTAGCTGCCATAGCGCAAATTGACATGCGTCAGGGCAAAAGCGCGGCCGTCTCGCTCGCCGCCGAACCAGACTGTTTCGCCATCACCTGGCTCGTTGAGCTTTACCAGGTCCATCGCCTGGCCAAGGCGCTGCGGCGCGGCGCGGTCGCGGGGGCGGCGCAGCAGCAGGTACCAGCCGCCAACCAGCAGCAGGGCCACTATAACGGCCGCCGCGGCGACAAGCAGCCCAAAACCCGGTTCGTCCATGCCGCTATTTCTACAGCAGGGACAGTGGTTCGGCAACTGCGGGAGATTGCCCCTTGGATCGCACAGCAAACATGGGAGATACAGTTCAGCGGCTGCAGGGGGATGACCGTATTGGGGCTTTAACGCAGCCGGCGCTGTACAAAGGCGTCGCTTGTATGTTATAATACGTTAAGCTCATGGAGCCGCCACGAGCTGAGGTAATCCGTATGGTGGCGCGGCACGCTGTGGTCGCGCCGGAGGTGGAGCTCACATGTCTTACGGTGCACATTCATACCGGCACTTTCCCGATGATAGCCCACAGTTTCCATGGCTGATCGTGGTCGCCATCCTGCTGATAGCGCTGCTCATTTTCGTGGCCGTGACGATTAACGCCGGCAGCGGCGTCGCCCCGGCTCGCAGCCCCGAGGCGGGCATCGCCGTTGCGCTGGCGGAGAACCCCGAACTGCGCGTGATGGAACGCTGGCGCCTAACGGAAAATGAGGCGCGACAGCAGGCATTGTTGCACGAGAGCCCGGAGCTGGCTCTTGTTGAACGGTGCCTGGGCGAAAACGGGCAGTTGAACTGCGCTTTCCTGGCCCAGAATCCGGAGGTTGGTCTGTTCCTGCGCCAGCGCGCCGCAAATCGCTGATAGGGGCCACTCGAGGGCGCGCCGCGCGCCATGCAAGAATGGGAGACGCCGGGATGGTGTTAGGTATCCCGCGTTCCCGAAGGGCAGCGAAGCCTGAGTTAAGTAATCCGAGCGCCGGCCGAGTCTCCCGCTTTATTAGGCCGGGCCAACCTGTTACAATGCCTTGCAGGTGAATCGCACCTTCGTTAGGCATATGGCAGCGTTGGAAGAGAATCGAGCCTGGGCGCACGCGCGGTACCTCGTGGAGGAGATTGGGGCGCGCGGGTCGGGCACGCCGGCCGAAAAGCACGCGGCGATCTATGTTCAGGATTTACTGGAAGGCTGGTTAATCCCGCACACGGTAGAGGATTTTTCCAGCCCGGCTTCGGCCTGGCGGCCATTTGCCGTTGGCTACGCCTTGGCCGCGCTGGCTGTCCCGGCGGCGCTTATCCCGGCGCCGGCCGGCCCGCTGCTCGCAATTCTCCTGCTGCTGCTCTCGCTCTGGCTGAATATCCGTGAAGCGCTGTTAAAAGATACCTTCTTGCGCCGGCTCCTGCCGCAGGTCGACAGCCTGAACGTGATCGGCCGTATGGAGGCGGCGGAAAAGGCGCGCCAGACATTGGTGCTGGTGGCCCATCTGGACAGCCATCGCACGCCCTATTTTCACCGTTCGCGCAAACGACAGCGCTGGTTCAGCGTGCTGTTAATCTTGTCCGAGATAGGCGTTTTTCTGAATCTGGCCCTTTTCGGCGCGTTGGCGCTGGGGGGACCCCGCTGGCTGTGGTGGCTGGCGCTGCCGGCCGGCCTGCTGCACCTGGCGCTGGCGCTGAGCTGCGCCCGGGCTGACGCCACACCCTACTCGCCAGGCGCAAATGATAACGCGGCGGCGGTGGGCACGGCGCTGGCCGTGGCCGAGCGGCTGCGGGAAGAGCCGCTGCTGTGCAGCGATCTATGGCTGCTCTTTTCCGGCTGCGAAGAGGTAGGCGCTTACGGCATGCGCGCCTTCCTGGAAACATACGGCCCGGCGCTGGCCGGGGCGCGCTTTATCGATTTGGAGATGGTCGGCCAGGGCATACCGGGGATTGTGACCAAGGAAGGGTTGTACCGGCGCGTGAACTACGATCCGTGGCTGATCGAGGAAGCCGCGACGGCGGCGCGCGAGTCCTGGCGCGAGCCGTTTTTCAAGGAAGCGCACGCTTACGGGGAATCAGTAGTGACCCAGCGTGCCGGCTTTGCCAGTGTGACGCTAAACAGCGTGCTGGAGTCGACGGGGAAAACGGCCGTGTGGCACCGCATGGACGACGACATGAGCGCCCTTTCGCCGGAGACGGTGGCCAACGTCACGGCCTGGGTCGAGGCGTACCTGCGGCGGCTGGATGCGGATGCGGGGAGTTAGTGGGCAGTAGACAGCGTTCAGTAATCAGTGGGCATGACCCGTCCTGAATATGATTGACATCAGGTATCCTATATCTGACTCGCAGCAGA
>JBJYWX010000630.1:0-5226 GCA_046259695.1 Promineifilaceae bacterium (SeqCode)
CTGCAAGCGCGTTTCCGGTCTGGCCGTCTCATTCGCCGGACCCAGCATCAAAGTCGTTAACTGTTCGTTGGCCGCCGTGGTGAAGCTGGAGACGCTGGCGCGGAGCAGCCGCCGGGGCATGGGTACCAGGCGCCCCTCGTTGAAGTTGTCGAGGTAAGTGACAAGCTCTTCCTCAATTAGCTGCTCTGACTTTTTCTCCACAATGGGCTCGGTCTTGTCTATTAGTTCCAAGGCCACGGCCGTCGTCGCTTTAACCACGCGATCAGCCAGAACCTCCGGCGTCACTTCCGAACCGAAATTGACGTCTTCCTCTAATTCGGGAATATCTCCTTTGAGGTACCCTGTCAGGTTGGTGAAGAAGGCATCCACGCCCGCTTCCATGCGCTGCGGGGGCAGGATCAGGTACAAGGCTCCCACAACTTGCGCGTACAGTTCTTCGCCTAGCAAATCAATCTGGATACCCGTTGTTTCTTTGAATGCTTGCTGTACGGCTGGGTCGGCCAAGATGTCGGTGTACATACGTTCGTAAACCTCGTTCTCAGCCAGCGCTTGGGTGTACAATTCCGGCGAGAGCAGGTCTCGCGAAACCACCAACGCGAGCACAAAAACGACAAAAAGCAGCGCAAATAACACGCCGAGGCCAAGTGTTAGAATCTTCTTCAACATAATATTTTCACCTATTTGTAGATTTAAGTTACCTTATTCAGTCATCTGATGCAGGAGCATATTATTTAATTATAGACTTGTTCAAATGTACCATTTTTAACCGATACAAGAAGTGTGAGATTGATTCCCCAGCGCACAAGTTCATTCCAGCCAGGGAGGGATCCATTCCTCAATTTCGGAGATGCCAGTCATTTTACGGAACCAGTCTGCCCGCCAGAGCGCACGTAATGCTAGGACCCAAATCGCCAAAATGGCAAAGAGAATGAGATAATGTTCTGTCGGTCGCAAGGGTTGTATGTCTAGTTGCTCCCTTGTGAAGGGGGTAATCGTCATAAAAATGAACAGGAAAAAGAGTATTCCCGCAAACATGGCCGGCCGCTTGTCGTTGCTAGGCGAATCCCCGCCAACCCAGAACTCCGTCGGTGGTTGCACAAAGAATACGAGCAGCAAGCCTGTGCCGACCAGCAAGTGCGTTGCCACCACGCGTGCATAATAGATGTTTCCGGTCAAATTTTGAAAGAGGATATGGGTGAGAAGTACGAGGATCGCGATACTGAGTCCAGCCGGAAGAATAAAGAAGGCCAGTCTTCGGTTTAGGCCATACGTTCGCACCAATCCTGGCTGCAGCCAAAGTGCGAGGCCAACCGAGGGTAGGGTAATGGTCAATGTTGTAATTAACGTGTTCTGGGATGGTAGGTAAGGGAAATAGTCCTTCCCGGCAAAGAGACCAACCAACGTTAAGAGCACAGCCGTCACAACGTGGACCATGGTCAGCTTAATCACGTCGAGCAGCCGATTGAAGATCGCCTGTCCCGATTCCAAGATTGCGGGCAGCCCACTCAACGTATCATCGAGCAGGATCACGTCAGCAATGCTTAACGCAGCCTGGCTGCTGCCGCGAAAAGTGACGCTGAGATTCGCTTCAATCTGTGCGCTCAGGTCAGCAACGCTATCGCCAACCATGGTTACCAACGCCCCTTGTTTCTGCAGCGATTGGATAACTTCCTTTTTTTGGTCAGGGGTCAAGCCGCCGAAAATCTCGGTCCGCGCGGCGGCTGTCACTTGTGATTCAGACGGCAACGCTTTTAGTTCCGATCCGGACAGATGATCGGCCGGCGAACCATCAGCATTAACGATTCCCACCTCTTCAACCATTTCAGTGACTTGATCTTCCGCCTGTGAAGACAATACCTTTAACGCGATGCCGGCCTCTGTGAACGCCGCAACAGTCGTGTGTGCTTCCGGGCGCACTTCTTCGGTAAAGAACAGGTTTCCTAAAGGAATCAGCCTCTCGGGCAGGCGCGGGCTTCCATTACGGTAGCGCAAGCGCCTTAATTCCGGGGAATATGCGAACATCAATTCTGTTTCATTGGCGCTCGAAGTCTCAGCAGCGTCCTGAAATTTATCCACAACGCGTTCGATTGTTGACCATTCTAGATGATCCGCCAGGGCATCTTCGAAGCCGAGGATAAAACTACCTTCCAGGTCTTCGTCGTCGAAAACGATGCCTTGCCAACCGGCGATCGAAAGAAAGATAGCGTCTTCCTTTGTATTACGCTTCGATCCGTCGAAACTCACTTTCATCGCTTGGATGAGTTTGCTTGACGAACGCGTACTGCGCGCGAAATCACCGAGAATTTGCTCAATGCGAGTTTGCGTGAACTCATCCTCTTCGCCCACTTGCTTCGTCGGCTCAAAATCAACCAGCGTTCCTGTCAGTGTTCCCGCCTTGCCTAGACACAAGACGTCTGTCTCTGCCAGCGACTCTACTGTTTCCGCCCTTGGCACAATAGCGCCGGCGGTCGCCATTTGGTCTGAAGCACTGATATAGGTCAGAAGAATCATGAAATAGATGCCACCGGGAACAAGCCCGAGGATGATGGAAAGCGCATTCTCGTACGTAGTTCTAAGTTCTGGGTCAAAATCCAGCACTGCATAGCCCAATATGATGTACGCGCCAAGGGCGAAGGCCAACATTCGCATTAGGGCAAGGGCGCGTCGGACCATTTTTTGCAGCGGCGTGGGCGGCTGTTCCGTCGCCGCAGATTCTTCGAGAATGGGCATCACCTGGCGATTTTCTCCCACCACTTCAGCCACATAGATGCCATGACCGGAAAGACAGTAGCTCCCAGCATAGACCGGATCTCCTTCCAGCAGCGATCGCGGCTGTGGATCTCCGGTCAGCAATGTCTCGTTTACAGAAATGGGATCATCGGTGAACAATCGGCCATCGACATAGAATGGATCCCCCGGACCAACTACGACTGCATCTCCAGGGACAATCTCGTTAAAATCGATAGCCCGCAGCATGCTGTCGCGGATGACTGTCGCTTCCGGTCGGGTTCTTTCGATAAGCAAATCCAGTCTGTCCTTGGCTTTGAAGGCATGCGATATGTTCCAGTAAAAGATGAACAACATGATAGCCAAGCTGAAAAAGGCACTCAACGGCTGGTCCAGGAGGAAGAATACGGCCGCCACACTGACAAGATCAAACGTATGAACACTGAATACCGCCTCCTTTACAATGTCGAGACGCGACCGGCCCTTCTTGTAAGCAATGCTGTTATCCTGCCCTTCAACATAGCGAGCCTCAGCTTCGGCCTGGCTCAAACCAGTGACTTCCTCGTCGTTCTTTTGCAGATTCCAAAAAAAGGATTGAAGTTCCATCGTGCTAACTTAACTGGTACCAGAAGAGCAAGCTATCTAGGAAGCGGTGACCGATCTTTAACCATTCTCTTCGGTCGACCAATAAGGCGATCCAGATTTTTGCATACTATGGGCCGATTACAAATACGTATAGAGTTGCCGCGAGCATAACCCCTACTACTAGGGGCCAGAAAAGAAGTTTGGCTATTAAATTGTTGCCAATACTTACTATGGGCAAGTACGGGTGTTTCACGACCAGGTAGCTGTTCAAGGCCACCAGCAAAGTGAGGACATACAGTAACAAGTAGAAGTATTCAAGGTAGGTAAGCCCAATTGCCGCCGCGTTGCCACGCAATGAATCGTGCAGGATAGCTATCACAAAAAACAAAGCGGCTGTGTATGTCAAGGCAGTAACAATCTCTTCTGGCTCATCTGGTTTCAGATCGTTAAGCAAGAAACCAAATATCATTATTGCAGCTACAAAGGCCGGCAAGAAATAGGCGATAAAAGGCCCAAGGAATCGCCGCTCTACACGGATGTTAAAGGCTAACTCCGGCACGTCCACCGTTGGACGCTGAGATAGCCCGAGGTTCGCACCAAATTGCCTGAAACCCATGCCAAATGCGCTGGCAATCAAACGCCAGTTATTAATACGCACCGTATCGTCCAACCCGGGCAACCGGCTAGGAGCGTTTACGTTGTAGGCATTTAAATCCGGCACCAACAAGATGTTATTCGCAAACTCCACTGGTGCGAGGCGCACGTTGATATCGTAACGGTCGAGTGGGTACTGGTCGGGATCAAATGCTTGGCGGAGAGCAGCCGTTATCGTCCATATAACCAGTGTCTCGGCCTCACGTTCTTCACGATAAACTTCTTCAATCATGGCCGGTTCATCTATCATTTGAGGAAATGAGATGCCTGGAACAATTTCCATGCCCTCGATTTTAGGAATGCGCTGCCATAGATAACCATTTAGCGTTATAACGCTTGGTTCTGGAAATTTTGCGGACTGGATCAACACCCCGGTTGGCACTTCAACCGGTTCTTTTAATCCTCGTTGGACATATTCTTTAGCGAGTGCCTCCTGGTATCGATCTAGTTCTGCCTGCGATGTTAAAAGCACGCCGTCTCCTAAATCCCTTGGCGTATTACGTTCCAGGCCGATAATGAGAAGGATCAAGGCGACACCAATCAATGAGAAAATGATTGAAGCAAGCCATAAGCGATCGCGAGTCGCTTCGTCAAAGTGCAGCAGGACAGCAAGGAGGAAGAACAAAAATGCGCCGCCAGCCAGGACGATCGCCACCTGATTGTTCAACAAAACATCCTCACCAAGCAAGAATTCTGATTCGGATAACTGCACTACTAAGGCCCAGCCAGTGGTCGTGATTGGTGTGAAGAGATTCCAAACAGACTCCTCGTTAAATTCGCGCTGGATGGCTATTGTATCGCCCTCCAAAGCACGACGTGCTGCATCCTGGAATCTTTCGTCCTGTAGGGATGCATCACTAAATATATTGCCTTCAGCTATGTGCTCGGGAACCGGATGAGATAGAAATGCACCTGAATCGGCATAAACCGCCCCGTAACCGGTAATACCCAGATCTAGATCAGCCACCAGAGTACGCATACCATCCAATGAGTAATCCACGGCAACAACGCCGGCTGGCTCTTCCCTCCCGAGTTCTGGAGCCCAAAAGGGCGTGCCGTACTCAATGAGAACACGTCCGGCTCCTGTCGCTAAGAATGGATCAGTCCAGGCCGGACCGGAGCTTGCCGGAACATAGTACCAAGCGGTCTGTGGTGCCTCTGGATCGTCGGATGGCGGAAGGGTGTAATCATAAAGGGATTCTTGTAGTTCTGATTGAAATCCACCCGCCGGATCACGTGTAACATAGATGAAGAAGAGAT
>JBJYWX010000631.1:0-4229 GCA_046259695.1 Promineifilaceae bacterium (SeqCode)
CACCAAGAATGGGAATCACGAGGCCAAAGAGGATGATTTCCCAGATTAACTCCGGATCAGTCCAAATTGTCTGGCCACTTTGGTGTTCCAGCCACATGTTGGTGTGACTGCGTACTTCAATCGCGATAACCGCCAGCCCCATGCCGAAGAGCACCAGCCACTGGCGTATATCTAGGCGGATGAACGGTAGGCTAAACTTTTCCCCCGTAACTTGGTATTGTGCGGCCCACGTGGCAATGGAACGCACAATGCCGCCTTTATTCGTTGATTGCATTATCTCGATTACCTAGCTGACACACTCGATAACTAGAGAACAAACTACAGCTCGGCAAAGCTGCTGGGCTTAATAATTCAGATCAGTAGAAACGCTTATGATGACATCAACAGTGCCCACAAGTGCTGCCTCTTTTGGCAACTATCGGGCCACAGTGAGCTTGATATTATTAAAGACGGGGCACGGTTGCTCCGAACTATTTTTTCGTTTAGTTTGATGAACGACACTTATGCACCAGAGTTAATGATAGCATGAAAAACCATCTATATCCAGTTAAAGCCTAGCGTTAGGCTATAATCACCATTCTGTGCGAAAGCAATAGAGGTCAAGCACACTTATACCAAGAGACAGTGATCATGAACCTTTCCAACATTGTGCGCTACGAACCCAAAACAACGGCCGTGCAGACAGCCTTTCGCCTGCTGCTGGGCGCTTTTTTGCTCTATACGGGCACAGCCCACCTGACATTCTCCCGTACCGAATTCCTGGCGCAGGTGCCGCCCTGGATCCCGCTCGACGGTGACCTGGTCGTCGTCCTATCCGGCATCGTGGAGCTCTTGCTTGGAGCCTCGCTGATTTTCCTGCCCAGGTACCGCGCCGCGATCGGCTGGATCACGGCCGTTTTTTTCATCCTTATTTTCCCTGGCAATATAGCGCAATACACGAACCACGTGGATGCCTTTGGCCTCAATACTGATGCAGCGCGCGCCGTGCGCTTACTATTTCAACCGCTGCTGGTTATTTGGGCCTTATGGTGTACAGGCGCCTGGCAGGCCTGGCGCAATCGCCATCAAGAGCCGTCAGAAGAGGCTCAAAACGGTTAGATCCTGCCCTTCATTGATGCCGGCAGTTTCTGCGTTGCCGCCTTGCCGGACGACGCGCTATAATGCATCCGCATTTTCGCACCAAGACGTGCATCGTGTGACACCCTATTCCATTGCCAAGGAGAACGACATGCAAGCAGTTGCCAAGCGCTGGGATTTGCAGGATTTACTGCCCGATCCGGCGGAAGAATCGTTGAGGGCGGCTCTTGCCGAGCTGCACAGCAAGGTCGACGCATTCGTGGAACAGCGGGCCACTCTGGTCGATGAGGTATCGCTGGAGCAGTTCCTGAGCTTGCTACACGAATACGAAACCATTCTCGACTTGATGCAGCGTATTGGCGCCTATGGCGAGCTTTGGTTCTCCGAAGACACACACAATCAAGCTGCGCTTAATATGCGCGACCGCATTCGCGGCGCATTGACCGAAGCCGGCAATCGTATCCTCTTCTTCAGCTTGTGGATCAAAGAGATACCTGACGAAACGGCCGCGCGCCTCATCGACGGCAGCGACGAATACCGCTACTTTCTCGAATCTCAGCGCAAGTTCAAGCCGCATACGCTCAGTGAAAGCGAAGAGCAGATCATCAACCTCAAGGATGAAAACGGCATCGAGGCCATGATGACACTCTATGAGATGATCACCAGCAAGTTCACCTATACCCTTGAAGTGGACGGCGAGAAAAAATCCCTCACACGCGATCAACTGACTTCTTACTACCGCCATCCCTCACCCGAGGTACGCGCCGCTACCTACCAGGAGCTGTACCGCGTCTTTGCCGAAAACAGCACCATCCTGGCACAAATGTATAATCACCGCGCCCGGGACTGGAAGAATGAAGGTGATTTACGCCACTTCGAGCAGCCCATCTCCTATCGTAACCTGGCCAATGACCTCCCTGACGAGGTGGTCGACACGCTGCTCGCCGTTTGCCGCGACAACAGCGCGGTTTTCCAACGCTATTTCCAGCTCAAGGCGGCATGGTTGGGTATGGACAAGCTGCGTCGTTACGATATTTATGCGCCGCTGACGGGTTCGGACAAGGAATTCGCCTATGCAGACGCCGTAGAAATGGTGCTCGACAGCTTCGAAAGCTTTGCACCCCAGGCAGCGCAGCTTGTGGTGCGTGTTTTTGCAGAAGACCATATTGACGCTGAGATACGGCCCGACAAACGGGGCGGCGCCTTTTGTTACGCGGCCGCTCCAACCCTCACTCCTTGGGTACTTCTCAACTACAGTGGTAAAGCGCGTGACGTAGCCACTATGGCCCATGAACTGGGCCACGCCCTGCACGGCATGCTGTCCGCCGGCCATTCTCCCCTGAACTTCCACCCCCCCTTGCCCCTGGCGGAAACGGCCTCCGTCTTTGCCGAAATGATGCTCACCGACCGCCTGTTAAAGGCAGAGAGCGATCCCACCGTACGGCGCGATCTGCTCGCTGGCGCGATCGACGACGCTTACGCTTCCGTACAGCGCCAGGCCTTCTTCACCATATTCGAGCGCGATGCCCATCGTATGATCGCCGAGGGCGCCACCGTTCAGGCGCTTGCCGATACCTATATGGACAATCTGCGCCAGCAGTTTGGTGAATCAGTGCAGCTGAGTGATGAATTCCGCTGGGAATGGATATCCATTCCTCACATTTACCGTGTGCCTTTCTACACGTACGCTTACAGTTTTGGTCAGCTCCTGGTGCTTGCCCTTTACCGCCAGTACCAGCAGGAAGGCGAGTCCTTCGTACCCCGCTATCTGCAGCTTCTCTCTTACGGCGGCTCGGAGGAGCCAGCAAAGGTGCTGCAAGAAGCTGGCTTTGATATTGCCTCCCCGGAATTCTGGCAAGGCGGCTATGACGTTCTGTCAGACATGATTGATACTCTAGAAAAACTGTAGCGCACTGCGTGGAGAACGCCGTGTCATTGCCCCCACCCCGGCGTGGGGCCGGGAACGCTTATATGGAGGCTTTGCCATAATCGCTACACGAAAAATGCGGTCTATTTGTTGTCTCCCGAGCGCCGCCTATGATTGTATCTGCTGATCCGCTGCTGCCAGATGATGCTGCTTTGCTCACATTTTTGCGCAGCGTCCCCGTTCTGGCCGGATTGACACCAGAAACTTTGGCCCGCCTGGCCGGCACAACCCAACAGATCTCCATCGATAAAGGGGCATATCTCTTCCTGCAAGGCGATCCCGCGCACGCCGCCTATATTGTCTATCGGGGTTGGATTGCCATTGTGCTGCATGGTGCTGATGGTCGTGAGCTGGTGCTGGCCGACATGCGCCGCTATGACTTGTTTGGCGAAAACGCCATCGTTACCGGTTTGCCGCGCTCCGCCAGCGCGGTCGCTCATGAATCGAGCAGGCTGCTGCGCATCGCCGCTCCGGACTTCATGGCGACGCTTGATAACGAGCCGCTGCTGGCCCGCCACCTTCTGCAGCTTGCTGCTCGCCGGTTATCAGAAGGCAATGAGCGCGAACGGGCGTTAGCCTTTCTGCAGGCCGGCGCGCGTATCGCCCGCGTCTTACTCACATTGGACGAGATGGACCAGCGCACGGCCGATAAAGGTTTCGTCACCATCTCCCAGGATGAACTCGCCCAGCGCACCGGCCTCACCCGCCAGACGGTGGCCCGCTTCCTGGGTGATTGGCGCCGCCAGAATTACCTCTTGACCGGCCGCGGCCGTATCATGCTCTTGCAGCGCGGGCCGCTGCGGGCTCTGGAAGAGGAGAACCTCGACTAATCCGACCTTGTTATCTAGTCTGTGCTTGTGTCGCCAATGTGACAGACGACCATTTATAAGTGTGATAAGATGACAACATAGTCGGTATACCGTCGCTTATCGAGCACCCATCTAGTCAAGGAGAATAAAATGAGTCAGAAGAATGCAGCCATCGCCGTGGCTAAGAAACTGTCGGCGCTGCGCGCCACCCTAGAAGACGACGAGCAACTGGTATTGGATGCGATGATTGAGGGAGATTATTCAGTATCCGCCCATGCCATGTCCGCCGCTGCCCATACGCCTGCCGTAACCGCCGGCGAAGATGAAGCGCATGCCCATGCCATGTCCGCCGCCGCCCATACGCCTGCCGTAACCGCCGGCGAAGATGAAGCGCATGCCCATGCCATGTCCGCCGC
>JBJYWX010000631.1:4329-18662 GCA_046259695.1 Promineifilaceae bacterium (SeqCode)
CCGCCGGCGAAGATGAAGCGCATGCCCATGCCATGTCCGCCGCCGCCCATACGCCCGCCGTAACCGCCGGCGAAGATGAAGCGCATGCCCATGCCATGTCCGCCGCCGCCCATACGCCTGCCGTAACCGCCGGCGAAGACGAAGCGCATGCCCATGCCATGTCCGCTACGCCTGCTTTTACGGTCCGTTATGACGCTGCCAAAGAGGCCTATGTCGTTCAATAGCCCAGCACTCGTACGGGCTGCCCGGCGCCCTGTTAGCCGGGTGGCCCGCTACGCCGCGGATGCATCCAACGCATGAGTGAATCGATCACTGATCCAACCACAAGTGGGCCCGACCTGGAGCTGGAACTGCGTTCCCTCCTCCAGGCCATTGAATCAGGCAGCCGCGCCGTCCTGCCGGCGTCTGATGACGCGCTACTGGAGTCTATTGTGACCGCGGCGGCGCGCATCTTTGGCGCGGCGGCCGCGACCTTGTTCCTGGTTGATGATGAGGGCGAATCGCTGCTGTTCCGGGTCGCGGTCGGCCAGAATCCTTACAATGTTCTAGGCATGAAGATACCAATAAACAAGGGCATTGCCGGCTATGTGGCCATGACCGGCCAGCCGATCGCTGTCAGCAGTACCGAACAGGATGCGCGCTTCTATGCCTCATTTGCCAAGAGCACCGGCTATGTGCCGCAGTCGATTCTCGCCTCACCGCTGCTGTCCGGCGAGCGCGTCATCGGCGTGTTGGAAGTCCTGGACAAAATTGACGCCGCCTCTTTTGGGCTGCAAGATATGGAGCTAATGGGCCTCTTTGCTCGGCAGGCGGCTTTGGCCATTGAACAAGCGCAGCGACTTGAGCAGGCCGGCGAGGCCTTGCGAAGTGGTCTGCAACGAATTGCAGCCGAGGAGGGATTGGCGGAGGATGGGCCATTGCGCGTCGCGCTGGCAGAAAGAACGCCATCAGCCAGCGCGGCGGATATCCAGGTTCTGGCTGAGCTATTTAATGATATCAACGCGCTGGGAAGTGCCGAACGGCAAGCGGCCATAAAGATATTATCGGCTTTGGCGGAACTGGGCCGCTCCAAGCGCCAGGTAAGAAAGTCACTTCGCTAGCGGGAGGGGTCAATAGTATGGGTACGGTAGCCTTGCGGCCAGCCTGGTCGGAACAGTTTGCGGCGGACGCGATCCAGGAACTGGGTATCTCAGGACCACTGGCCGCCATTACACCACAATGGGCATGGGGCGGCAGTACTGGCGCAGGCGTCCGCGTGGCTGTGGTCGACACAGGCATTGAATATGACCATCCGGCACTTGAAGGCGCAGTCAGGGGGGGCGTCGTCATTGAACTGGATGAGAACGAGGCCAGCGGTTATCGCGCCGATAAAGATGAACCGCCGCATGACATGGCCGGCCACGGCACGGCCGTGGCTGGTATCATTCACGCCCTGGCTCCACAGGCCGAACTGTACAGCGTGCGCGTTTTGGGCGGCAATATGACCGGCCGTGCTTACGTATTTGCCGGCGGACTCGATTACGCCATCGAGAACGGGATGGACGTCGTCAACATGAGCCTCAGCACCTCCAGCGAGCAATACTATGCGCTCTTCCATGACCTGGCCGATCAGGCCTTCTTCAAAAACATCCCCTTAGTTTCGGCCGTGAACAATATTCACGAAGCAAGCTACCCTTCAACCTATTCCTCGGTAATTTCCGTGGCCGCCAACGAGAGCAGCGACCCTTATACCTATCATTACAATCCTAGCCCACCGGTTGAATTTGGCGCGCCGGGAATCAACGTCCGGGTTGCCTGGCTGGACAAGCAGTACGCGACCAATACCGGCAATAGTTTTGCCGCGCCACACATAACCGGGCTTGTAGCCCTTATCCGCGCCAAGCACCCACAGCTAACCCCTTTCCAGATCAAGACCGTCCTGCAAGCGTGCGCCGCCAATATGCGGCATGTCCAGTAAACGGCCGGCAGCCGGCTTCCGCGCCACTGTCTTGTATCGGCTTTACTGGCCTTCACTCAAGCAGAACGGTTGCAGCCGATCGCCCCGCATCCTGGTAGCCACCCTGCCCTGCGGGCAGATCCATTGCTTCCTTGGCTTGATAAATAAAAAGCGCCGCTGCTGAGGAGCAGCGGCACTTTTTTTGCCGTGTATCTAGGACCTAGGGAAATTCCCCTTCGTGTTCAGACAATATCAAAATTTAGGATGAATCAGCTAACGATGGCTATCTGACAGGGTTAGGCCAGACCAAAAAGGCTGAGCACCCAGAGCAGGAGCCAGGAAACGACACCAATGGCAATGGCCGCGATGATCGCGCCGGTGAAACCGTTGACTTTCAGGTCAGACGTGAACCGGTCAGAAATCATCAGCACAACGGCCGCAACAACGAGCGTGATCAGGCCACCAACCAGACCAGGCATACCTAACTGAATGCCAATCAATCCCAGCAGCCAGGCAACTATTGCGCTAACAATAGCAATGATGATCGCTGCGATTATAGCGCCACCAAAACCAGTTACTTCCATGCCCAGGCCGAGCTGGCCTACAATCCAAATGACTAATGCGGATACCAAGAATGCTATAACTAAACCTATTATATATCCCACGACAGACCTCCTTAGAGAGATTATTGTAGTCTGAACAACTGATTATGATACTAATACAAAAAACACTGAAAGCAAGAAATAGATACGGAATTGATGCTTCGAGCAGCCACACATCGGCCCGTCTTGTGCTTGTGCGGTCTTTGCCCGGCGGTTATCATCTACTAAACGACTACATGGTTGATCAGCGGAGTGAACATGGCGCAGGCCTGGTTTTTCAATATTCCGACGCACGGGCATATCAATCCCACCTTACCCCTGGTACAGGCACTGGTAGACCAGGGTGACGAAATAACCTACTTCGCCGGGCCGCGCTTCGCGGGCGCGATCGAGGCCAGCGGCGCTGTTTATGGCGACTATGGGGATGCTTATACTTTTGACCAGACGCGTATCGACGCGCACGCCGTCCTGCAGGGCAGCCAGCTGGCCGAGGCAGCTACAGCGCTGATGCCGGCGCTAAACCATCGCCTGGCGCAGCAGAAGCCGGATTACCTGCTCTTTGATATGAGCGCGCCTTGGGGAGCGATCATTGCCCAGCGTTACAACATTCCCGCCGTGGCCAGCTTCCCCCATCTACCTTTCAACTGGCGCATCTTTCTCCGCGATACGCGGGTATTGAAAAAAGGCATGCACAGCCTGCGTCCCGGCCAGGGGTATTACCGTGCCTTGCAGCGTGAGACAGCGCGCCTAGCCCGCGAACAGAAACTGCGCAAGCCGTCAGAGATCAACGTGCTGTCCAGCTCGGCCAGCTTAAACATTGTCTTTTCGTCACGGTACTTCCAGCCGTTTGAAGAACGGTTCGACGATTCTTACCATTACATAGGGCCGGTGATCAACACGACACGCAGTGACGAGCTTTTCGAGATCGTGCGCCGTCCTGACCAGCCGCTGCTCTATATCGCCGTGGGCACGCTGTATCTGGCCAACAAGCGCTTTTTTGAGCAGTGCATCGAGGCCTTTGGCGACGGCCGTTTCGCGGTGATCATGTCCGTTGGCAAAGGGGTCGAGCCCGCTGACCTTGGTCCCCTACCGGCCAACATGAGCGCTGCGCAGTACGTTCCCCAGCTCCAGATTCTGGAAGAGGCGGACCTTTTCATCACCCATGGCGGCATGAACAGCATTAACGAAGCGATAATGGCTCTGGTGCCGATGGTCGCCGTTCCAAACACGATTGAACAAGCAGTTAATTCTTTTCGGGTCGAGCAGTTAAGCGGCGGGCTCTATCTGCCGTCTGAACAATTGGACGCGGCTGCTCTGCGCCGCTCGGCCGATGCCCTGCTGGCCGATCCTTCTATACCAGACGGCCTGGCAAAGATACGAAATTCTTTTCTCAATGCCGGAGGCATTGACCACGCGGTAGCCGCGATCAATGCCTTCAAATACCAGCACCGGATCGCCTAACCGGATCATGTGCGGCCACAACCAGGCACGGCGGCGGCTCACCAAAGAATAGTATAGGATACAAAGAACATGGCGGAATTATTGATTGCCACTGGTAATGAATTCGCTCATCTCGAAGAAGGCATTGATCGCTGGACATTACGTACCGCGCTGGCAGGGCAAGGTATTCGCTGTCTGGCCGTTGACCCTCACGAAACGGCCGTTTTCTACGCCGGGAGCGACATCAGCGGGCTTTGGAAAAGTCACGACCGCGGGCAGACGTGGCAGAATCTCGACCTGCCGGAGCCCACTGTTTATTCGGTGGCCGTGAGCCCGGCCAATGGTTACCTATACGCCGGCACCGAACCGAGCAAGCTGTTTGTGAGCGCAGACGGCGGCCGTTCCTGGAGTGAACGCCCCACGCTGCGCGAGATTCCTTCCGCGCCAACCTGGCGTTTTCCGCCGCGACCGTGGACATCTCATGTGCGCTGGATCGCTCCCCACCCCGAAGACGCGCAGCTCTTACTCGTCGGTATTGAACTCGGCGGCGTCATGCTCAGCAGCGACGGCGGCCAGACCTGGCTTGACCACCGGCCCGAGGCCATCAAAGACGCTCACCAACTGGCCTGGCACCCGCGAGAGACAAAGCGCGCCTATGAAGCAGGTGGCGGCGGGACGGCTTGGAGCGATGACTACGGCCAGACCTGGCGCAGGGAAGACCAAGGACGTAAAGATCACTATGTCTGGGCGCTTGCCGTCGATGCGCACGATCCTGACAAATGGTTTGTCGCCGCTGCCCCCAGCGCCTCCCATGCCCATTACCAGCCCGGCGAGGCCCGTGCCACGCTTTATCGCTGGCAAGGAGTGGGCCCATGGGAAGCGCTGCCCGCACTCTCAAAATCGAGGACGGTCATGCCCTACGCCTTGTCCATGGCTGGTGGGCGGCTTTTTGCCGGCTTTGCCGATGGAACGATCTTCAGCACGCCGGATGACGGGGACACCTGGCAGGGGCTTATTCTAGAAGAAGGAGCCCTGAAACACATCATGGCTATGATTGCCCTAGCCTGAGAGATTAAGTCGGCTTGACGGCCGTCGTACCCTCCATCAGAATACGCCGGTGAGTACCCGTCAAAACGCAATCTATCCGGCCCTAGCTCTCCTGGCGCTGGCCGCGCTGCTCATTCTGTTCCTCCTGGCGCTGCCAAATGGCGCTTCCTCCTCCATCCCCTCGCCCCCTCGCCCCCTGGCCCCTCCTGAAGTACGCTTTTCCCTGCCTTCCGGCCCCTACGACGGCCCCATAACGATCAGGCTTTCAGCCGATCCCGGCGCGACCATCTATTTCACCACCGACGGCTCCCTGCCCACACCTGAAACGAGCACGCGCTACGATCGGCCTATCCGGCTGCCGGGCGCTGAACCAGGTGTGACGGTTTTACGCGCCCGGGCGGCACAGCCGGAGACAGGCATGGGACCGGTGCGAACGGCTACCTATTTCCACAACCTGGACAGCGCCATCCCGGCACTTTCCCTGGTCGTCGATCCAGTAGATTTATGGGATGACGAGCGAGGCATTCTGGCCAATGCTACACTGTACGGCCGTGAGTGGGAGCGTGAGGGCGAGATCTTTTATTACGATCCCCAGCTGCGAAGCGGTGTAGAAGCGCCGGCCGGTGTGCGCGTGCACGGCGCGAGAAGCCGCGCCTACGCAAAGAAGTCGCTGCGCCTCTATTTTCGCGATGAGTACGGCGTGCCCTTTCTGGAATTTCCCATCTTTCCCGATTATGCGACAGAGCGGTTTAAGCGGCTTGTGCTACACGATGGCGGGCAGGACTTCCCCGCCGTATCTTATAACGGCACCTTGCTGCGCAACGAACTGTTGGGCAGTCTGGCGCGCGAAGCGGGCGCTTTTGCCGGTTACTCGCGCCCGGCGCTGCTCTTCCTTAACGGCGAACCCTGGGGCATCTACAACATCCGCGAGCGCATTGATGCCCGTTACCTGGCAGAGAAATTCGGGATCGAGAGCGCGGACCTGCTGAGCGGCTTTGAATTCGATCTGGAGGCGGCGACCGGGGACAACGCCCATTGGGATAACCTGATGGCCTACGTCAATGCCAACGATTTGAGCCAGGCAGAACATTACGCCTACATAGAGACGCAGGTCAATCTGGATAATTTTATCGACTACGCCGCGATCCAGATTATCAGCGCCAACGCCGATTGGCCGCATAACAACCAGCTCAAGTTTCGTGACCGCGCCAACGGCCGCTGGCACTGGATCTTTTGGGACACCGACTTTGCTTTTGGACTGATGCCCGACAGTTATATTGAAAAGAACATGTTCAGCCACGTGTTCGACCAGGAGGATGAGCGCCTGCAGCAGAGCTCGCTGCTTTTGCGCAAGCTGCTGGAGCATCCCGACTTCAAGCGGCGCTTCCTGAACCGCCTGGCCGACCTGCTCAACACGGTGTTCGCCTCGGATCACGTCCTGGCCGAACTAAATGGCCTCGCCGCAGGGCTGGAGCAGGACATACCCTGGGAACTGCGCCGCTGGCCGGGTGCGGGCGATTGGCATGCCGGCGTGGAGTATATGCGCGCGTTTGCCCGGCAGCGGCCGGACATTGTGCGCGCACAGGCGGTGGAAGCGTTTGGTCTGCCGGGTACGGCACTGCTGACTATTGAGGCGCCGGACGGCCAAGGCACGGTTGCGGTGAACGACATGCCGGCCTGGGGAGCCAGCGCCCTGCCCCTGGCAGGCCTGCCTTGGCAGGGCACTTATTTCCAGGACGTGGCGGTCGAGATCACGGCCGTGCCTGATCCCGGCTATCGATTCGCCGGCTGGGAACCGGCCGGGCTGCCTGACACGGCGCAGCTTACGCTGCTGCTGGATGGCGATCTCACCCTGCGGCCGCGCTTCGAAGCGGAGAACAGCGCCGGTCCGCCCGCGGGATCCGTCGTCTTCAGCGGTTATAGCCGTGCCGGTGGAGCTATTACAGACGAAGCAATCGAAGGGGAATGGGTGGCGCTGACCGTGCGCGCGCCGCTGGGCGTCGATCTCCGCGGCTGGCGGGTTACCGACAAAGACACGCCCGATGCGCAAGATGAGGGCTCGTTGATCATCGGTGATGATCCGGCCCTGGCGCGCGTGCCGCCGGGAACGACGGTACTGCTAGCGCTGAGCCGGACGGCCGCCAACGACTTTCTGCTGCGGCAAGATGATTTAAACCCACTTGACGGGCGCCTGGTGTTGTACGCAGGCAATGATCAATTAGATACGCAAAGTGACCCCTGGTTCCGGATCGGGACGAATGACAGCCTAACGCTGTTAGCGCCGGCGGCCGGCGAGGGCCAGGCGTGGGCGACGATCGATCGCCTGCAGGTGGAAGCGCCCTAAGAACCAAGCTTTTGCCAGAAACTCGGTTTCTCCGCCCCTACCTGTCAATCTTTAACGTAGTCAGGGGCAAACTGCGATCAGCCGGCTCCGTTCCGTCCGCGGCGCGAACCGGCAGGCGTTCTCCCGTTTCCAACAGGTAGAGGCCGGCTGTGAGCCGGTATGTCCCCGGCGCGAGGTCGGGAGGCAGTGAGAGGGAATGGCTGTCCGCGACGGGAATGCCCGGCCGCCAGGCGCTGGTCGGGAATTGGCCGCCGGCAGGCATCCCATCATGCGCGGCGACGATTTCACCCGCTTCGTCCAGCAAATGGACGAATACGGTGTAATCTTCCGTGGGCTGGCTGAGCGCCTGCCAGTAGAGGGTCACGTCCAGCGCCTCGCCCGCTTTCGCCACTGACGTCTCCATCGCGTCCAGCATGATGCCGTCGCCAAACTGGGCCCCGACCGGCGTGCCCTGGCTCGGATCCACAGCCGGCGGCGCGATCACGTGGCCGAGATAAAGGAGATCGAGCAGGTCCCCATCGCGCACGATGGGCCAGTTGCTTTTGCTGTCTGCGGCGCGCCAGAATAGCTGTAGATCATAGGCAGCCAGGGGGATGTCGGCCGTTGTTTGCAGGCGGATGCGTTCCGGTATCACCTGCCCTGGCGCCCACCACTGGCCGCTGAAGCTGCGCGGCGTGCGTTCTTCTCGCCAGGCCCAAACCCAGCCATCGGCCGCGGTGAGGTGAACGCCGGTGATAAAGCCTTGTTCCACCGGCCGCAGCGCTTCCAGGTAGAGCGTCAGGTAAACATCGTCGCCGGGCGCGATTACGGCCGGCTCGAAGGTGTACCCCACAAGCGCGAAGCGGTCATCGACGACGGCGCGAATCGGCTGCAGCCCCTGCTCTTCGCCCGGGAGCGTAGTATGCGTCCAGACGGTGACGGGCGAATTGAGGGCATAGCCGTCCTCAAAATGCTGTTCGGCCACATAATGGTCACCAAACCAGCCGGTGCGCGTGATAGCGTCCCAGTCAGGCGCTCGCTCGGAGACGATAACATCAGGCGACCAGGCCAGCAGCCGGTCATATTCAGCAGCGACGTTCTGCGCGCGGATGTGCTCGACCATGGCCGGCAGCGTAACCCGCCCGGCATAGTAGCCCACCCGCGGCGGGGCGTAGAGAACAGCTTCGGCGGCGGCATTTTCGGAGAGCCATACCGCCGTTTTTTCCTGCAGGCGCGCCTGTTCCAGGGGCCGCGCCGCAAATATTAGCCACAGGTGACTGCAGGCGACCAGCAGCAGCGGGGCCGCTAGCAGCGCCGGGACAAGCCAGGGAGCGCGCCTGTTTTCCAGGGTCAGGCGATTGCCGGACAAGAGGCGGCGCGCCAGCCAGCTAACGCCAAGCGCGGCCAGGGCAAGCAAAAGCACCGTCAAGAGCAGGGGCGCCGCGGTATCGAGCGCCGACACGGCCGTAAGCGCCCACAAAAAGAGCAGCGCAAAGAACGGCCGGCTTTTGCTCCACGCAGGCATGGACGCCCCCTGCCAGATATCCCACAGACCAAGCAAGACAAACGGCAAATAGAGCCAGACCAGAGGGTAGACGCGGAGAGTAAAGGTCACCCATCGCCACCAGTAGGCCGGATCGGCCTGGGGAGGGGGGCCGTAGCGCGGGATAGCCCATACGCCCCATAGTAGCGCGGCGACGGCCAGCAAGAAGAAGGGCAGCCAACCGGCCCGTTCTTTGTAACGTGCGATGGCGAGCAAAGATAGGGCAAACAGGATAGTCACCGCGCTGAAATGGAGGCCGAGCAGCATGAACAGCAGCAGGGTCAAAAGCCAGGGCTTGCGGAGTGCGGCGGGTGGCGGGAGACGTAGCAAGACGAGCGCTGCCGCCGCCCAGCCTAGCGCGGCGGCCCAGGGCCAGGCAGTCCCGGCCGTCCGCAAGAAGAGGGGGTTGGCTATCAGCAGCAGTGCGGCGATGGTCGCGGCCCACGGCCGTCCTGCGGCGCGCAGGGAGAGGGAAACGGCCACGGCTGCAGCGCCCCACCCTAAAGCTCCGGCCAGCAGCGCTGCCTGCGGCGCCCAAGAACCTGCCGCGGCCAGAAGCAGCGCAAACAGCGGCGCGCCGGTCACCTGCCCGCCGCCAAACGCCGGGTCAAGCGCCCCGCGCAGGTCTCGCGCCGCCAGCAGGAGTAAGTAGGCCGCGTCGCTCAGCAGGTCGCCCCAGGCCAGGGTCAAGAGGATTGGCACCAGCAGCAAAACGAGGGCCCATACCCACCAGGGTAAACGGCGCACCAGGCGCTCAATAGATGGCATGGTAGGTATTGAAACCCAGATGCCATCCGGGCGCAAAAACAGTCACCGCCTGCGCCAGCCGGTTCAACTAGGAGATAAAGAGGCTTGAAGAGGATGCAAAACGCATTATCGTACAGCAGGTACTGGCTGGCTACACGAATTATT
Organism: Promineifilaceae bacterium (SeqCode); assembly: GCA_046259695.1. Taxonomy (GTDB): domain Bacteria; phylum Chloroflexota; class Anaerolineae; order Promineifilales; family Promineifilaceae; genus JAACFF01. The sequence goes on from JBJYWX010000631.1 coordinate 14,133, forward strand.
CCTCAAGATCGAGCTGATGGGCGTAATCGCTCACCAACAGGCGATAGGGCGGTTCATCTTCATCTATCTCTGGGAAACGGCCGACCGCTTCGTAAAACCGGTTGTCAGTCGCATCATTGTTGACCGACGACACTTCGCCCACCAGCACCCGCGACCCCGCGCCCCAAAAAGCGTGGTACAGCCCAGGAACCAGTGTAATGCTGTCCCCGGGCCGCAAAACACACTGCCCTCCCGCCGGTACATACCGTAGAATGCCGTCCAGGCGCACGGCGATTTCGGACGTATCCAGTTCGCCATCCGGCGTTGAATGATAGAGTTCCACTACCAATTCCCCGCCGCCGCGGTTAATGATGTCTTCCGTCTTCTGCCAGTGAAAATGCAGGGGCGTTTTCTGCCCGGGATCGACAATGAGCAGCTTTTCGGCATAAACCTTTTCTTTGTCAAGGCCCGTGGGATCGCCGTTGCGTATCGTGAACAGGATCAGCCCCAGCCGGTTAAAATCCCCTTGTCCAAAGTCGGTGATGTCCCAGCCCAGCTTATGATCGATGATCTCCGACAAATCGGCCGTTTGGCGTCGCCATTCATCGGGCGTCCAATGCGCCCAGCGCGGCAGGGGAAACTGCTGCGCGCGGCAAAAAGCTTCCGACTCGCGCAGCAGCTCATTGATCTGTGATCGTTTCATCTAGCTCCTCTTCAAATCCGGTTTCATCGGGCGGTTTCTCGCCATAATACTGGTAATAGGTGACGCGAATAGGGCCATTGTACAGCTTGCGCATCCGGTCCGGCCGTCCGCGCTTAAAACTGCTGCGGAACTTGTCATCGGCAGTCAGGATGTAGACCGACCATCCCTTTTTCTTGCGCAGCATCTTGCTCAAGGTGCGGTAAATCTCGCTAATCTCGCGTGTGTCGGCCATACGCCGGCCGTACGGCGGGTTGCTGATTAGGATACCGTACTGCTGGTCGATCCAAAGATCCTCCAGCGCTTTCTGCTCAAACACGATATCGTCGCCTACGCCCGCCAAAAGTGCATTCTGCCTGGCGATGGTGATCGTCTCTCCGTCCCGGTCATAACCAAAAATGCGCAGCTCGCCATCCCGATCGATTGCCGCGCGCGCCGCGGTTCGAGCCGCTTCCCAAAGGGGCTTCGGCACCGCCGGCCAGCTTTCCGCGGCGAAGGTGCGGTTCAGGCCCGGCGCGATGTTACGGCCGATTAGCGCCGCTTCGATCGGAATAGTGCCCGAACCACACATCGGGTCGATGAGCAGGCGATCCTTATTCCAAAAACTGAGCAGCACCAGTCCCGCGGCCAGCGTCTCGTGCAGCGGCGCCTCGCCGGCCGCGGCGCGGTAGCCGCGCCAGTGCAGCCCATCGCCCGACGTGTCCAGGGTCAACAGCGCCTGGTCCTTGCGCACCGTGACCTGGATCGTGCACTGTGGCCCGCTTTCGGGCAGCCAATCCTGGCCATATGCCGCTTGCAGCCGTTCCGCGACCGCCTTCTTGACCACGGCCTGGCAGGCGCGCTCGCTTTGCAGTGTCGACTTGACGGTGGTGGCATTGACGGGGAAAGAGCCATCGGCCGGGATCCACAACTCCCAGGGCAGCGCAAGGACGCGCTCCAACAGTTCATCAAACGTCACGGCGGGAAACCTACCCATCTTCAGCAGCACGCGGCCGGCGCAGCGCAGCCAGAGATTGAGGCGCGGGATATCGGCCGCGGTCGCTCTGAATTCCACTTGGCCGTTGCTGACGCGCGGGTCTTCAAAGCCTAACGCTTCTATTTCGCGCTTGACCACCGCCTCCAGCCCAAACCGCGCCGTGGCAATCAGAGTTATGGCTTCCATAACAGCAATTGTACTTGTTTAGCAGCGAAACTGTAGACAATGACTTTCACACCCATCTTCTGTTACTATATGAGCCATATGGCTCTTGAGCAGCGCATCCATCTCTGTGCAACCGGCGACGGCGTCAATCTTGCTTACGCCACCATAGGCAGTGGGCCGCCCCTGGTGAAAGCCGCCAATTGGCTCAGTCACCTGGCCTATGATTGGCGCAGCCCGATCTGGCGCCATTGGTTGGAAGGGCTGGCCAGCAGCCATCAGTTAATCCGCTACGACGAGCGTGGCTGCGGGCTTTCGGATTGGGATGTAGATGATTTCTCTTTTGAGGCATGGGTTCAAGATCTTGAGGCTGTTGTAGAAGCTGCCGGATTGGAACGCTTTCCACTCCTGGGCATCTCCCAGGGCGGCGCCATCGCCATTGCGTATGCTGTCCGCCATCCAGAACGTGTCAGCCATCTCATTTTGTATGGCGCGTATGCCCGGGGCAAAGGAATGCGGGATGTAGACGCGGAGCAGCTTGAAGAACAGCGCATGTTAATCGATTTAATCAGAATGGGTTGGGGTCGCGAAACGCCCGCTTTCCGGCAGGTCTTTACTACCCTGTTTATGCCCGAGGCGACACCCGAACAATTTAGCTGGTTCAACGAGCTGCAGCGCATTTCCTCATCACCGGAGAATGCGGCGCGGATTGTTGAAGGCTTCGCCCCGATAGATGTCACGGACATGGCGCCTCGCGTGCAGGCCCCCACACTCATACTGCACGCTACTGGCGACAAACGCATCCCCTTCGAGGAAGGTCGCCTGATGGCTTCCCTGATTCCCGGGGCACGATTTGTTCCGCTCGAGAGCAACAACCATATTCTGATGAAGGAAGATGCGGCCTGGGATCAGTTTCTCTACGAGGTCCGCCGCTTCCTGGGCGATAAAACCGGGCCCGAGCAATCCTTCCAGATGGTGCCTGAAAACATAGACGAACAGGTTGAAGTCACGCGCGTGGTTAATCATTTTGCCTCGGCCGGCATCCTTTTTGCCGACGTGGTTGGGTTCACACCTATGACGGCAGCTATTGATCCCGGCAAAATGGTTCGTATCCTGGACGCCATTTTTTCCCACTTCGATGCCATCGTTGAAAAATATGACCTGGAGAAGATCAGAACCATGGGCGATGGCTACGTGGTGGCCTCCGGTGTACCACGTCCCCGCACCGGCCACCTATTTGCCCTGGCCGACGCAGCGTTGGAGATGAGGGCCTTCGCACAGGATCTACCGCAGCAAGTTGATGAGAATATCACTATGCGCTTTGGCCTGAACACGGGAGCGGTGATGGCCGGATTTATCGGCCGTAGCAAGCTGCAATATGATGTATGGGGAGACAGCGTAAACGTGGCCAGCCGCATGGAATCCCAAGGCATCCCAGGCGAGATCCAAATAACGGCGGCCGCGTATGAAGCGCTCGCGCCGCGTTATCTTTGCCGGCCGCGGGGAGAAATAGCGGTCAAGGGCAAAGGAAAAATGCCAACCTGGCTTTTGACCGGCCCCAACAAGTGACCGGCCGCTTCACACCCTTTCCATTTCATCTTCATTTCCGCTTCACAACTCACGGCTATCCTTTGCACATAGCAAAATAACAATGCGGCCCGGCGTTGGGCCGCTGTTAAAGGATAGAACGATGAAAAAAGATCAACACCTATCAAAATATTTCTTGATCATGACGATCTTACTTTTGGCCGGCGCGCTGCTGGCTGCTTGCGACACGGCGGCGACCCCCGTATCCGCCGCGCAAACGGAAATGAATTTCCTGGCAGAAAGCGAGAACAGCGCCAGCGAAACGGGTATGGATGCCGAGCAGATTGCGCCCGCTGAAGTACTTGAGGTAGCCGGAGCTCCGGAAGCAAATGTTGAGCCCGAGACGGAAGCGGCCGTTCAATCAGAATCGAACACGACGCCCGCCCAAGGCCAGGCATATGGGCAAGGCCAGGGGCAGCAGGGTAATGGCACCGGGCAAGCTCAGGGCGCGCACGTTGATCCCACGGGCGAACTGTCCGGGGCGGAGATCGCCGCTTTACAGTATATGCGCGAGGAAGAGAAACTGGCCCGCGACATCTACCAGGCGCTATACGACGAATGGGGCGTGCCCGTGTTCAGCAACATTGCCGGCAGCGAGCAGGCACATATGGACGCAGTAGCCTACCTGCTGGATGCATACGGCATCGCTGATCCGGCGGCGAACAGCGCGCCTGGCGTGTTTGTCGACCAAAGCCTGCAGGAGCTCTACAACCAGCTTCTGGCCCAGGGCCGGCAATCGCTCACGGATGCGCTGCTGGTTGGCGCGGCTATCGAAGAGATAGATATTCTCGATTTGCAGGAGCGGCTGGCGCAGACGGAAAATCAAGCGGTCATCCAGACCTTTAACAATCTGCTGCAAGGATCGGTGAATCACTTGAGCGCCTTCAGCAGCAACCTGCAGCGCCAGACCGGACAGGCATACAAACCACAATATATGGATGCTGCGACTTATGAAGGGCTTCTTGCTTCCGCGGCCAGCCAGGGTTACGGTGCCGGCGGCGCCGGCAGCGGCTATGGCAGCCAGGGAGCAGGTTCGGGCAGCAGCAATGGCGGCGGCCAGGGTACCGGTACTGGCGCAGGTAACAGTGGCAGCGGTCAAGGCCAAGGCCGGGGTCAAGGTCAGGGC
>JBJYWX010000632.1:0-2475 GCA_046259695.1 Promineifilaceae bacterium (SeqCode)
CAGCAGATCGGGATGCCTCTCCTGGGCCTGGCGGGAGAAGGCCTCGACCAGGGCCGATTTCCCGGCGCCGGCCTGGCCGGCGATGAAGAGCAGTTGCCCACGGCCGTTTATCGCTTCTTGCAGGCATTCGTGCATGCGGCCCAGTTCCCGTTCCCGCGCCACAAATGGCGGCCGGTGTATCGCTTCCGGCCCGGCTTGCTCCTCAAGAAAAGAGGGCAGCGGGGAGGTCCCTGGAACCGCAAACACCGGCTCCGAAGGCTCAAACTTGCCGGCCAGAATTTGCTCATAAAGCGCGGTCGTTTCCGCCGCCGGGTCAACGCCCAGTTCATCAGCCAATACCCGGCGGCAGGTCTCGTACTGGAACAGCGCTTCGCTGCGACGGCCGTTCAGGGCCAGGAGCTTTATTAACTGCCGCTGCGCTTCCTCGCGCCAGGGCTCCAGGTCAACAAGGCGTCTGGAGTAGATAATGGCTTCTCGCAGTTCGCCTCGCTGGCTGTGCAATACACCCAGTTCGTATAACGCCTGGAGAACCTGCTCGCGCAGCGCCGCCCGGCGAGCCAGCACCCATTCGTCGAACAGCGGGGCATGCCGCGCGTGGAACTGCTCTAAGAAATCACCCTGATACAGGCCCACGGCCTGAGACAGCTTAGCCGGTCCCGATCGCGACTGGACCAGGATCTCAAACGCCTCCACGTCGAGCCAGTAATTAGCATCGCGATCAAAGGCAGCGGTATCGCGGCTGATGTTCAAATAGGGACCAACAACGTGGCGCAGCCGGCTGAGCTCTTTGCGCAAATTCATGCGCGCATTGGCCTCCGGCGTGTCCGGCCACAGCAAGCCGGCCAGAGAAGAACGCGTGTGGGTCCTGCCAGTGACAGCCAGGTAAAAGAGCAGTGCCAGCGCCTTGCGCGAACTGAGACCTGGCAGGGGCTTACCGCCAAGTGTGGCGGTCGCTTCACCCAGCAGGGTCAGTCGCAATGGAGCTGCCATCGGTTTCCCTCGTTAAATCCACGATCTTTCCACGATCCTGGCTACGGGCGTCTGATACGGTGCGGCTGTCACTCATTATAACATGACTCTTGGAGGGCAGTGCAGATGCGGTATGGCTGTGAAGGAGGTGATGCGAATTCAGGAACTAAATCGGGTTGTCGTTGGTAAACAAGTGAAGATGTTAACGGAGTTCAAAGGTTTATTGAAGGAGAAAATAAATCATGACACGCAAAACAGATAATATCCAGAAAAGAGTAGTCGTATTGGTTCTGCTTCTTGCTGCGGTTGTCCTGGTGGGTGTTATTCCCGCCGCCGCCGAAGGCCAGCAACGGCCGATCGAGGATTTTGTTGATAGCCAGGGTACATATTGTATTCCAGACGGAATGGGTTCGTGCGTCTTGATAGTGCCGCCTGTCAACAACTTCAACGGTTGGACTGATCCGGCACTGGGGATCAGCGCATCGATGGATTACGCGGGTCTGGCGGATGAATGTGCCGGCGGCGCGTTTGGTACGGAGATGAGCGGCAGCGTAACCGAACGGCCGTGCCGAGGTTCACGTCAGGCTGCACACAAAAAACGCATTGGCCTGGGTGGCTGAGGGCGATTTTAACGGCCCGCTGCTCTTCGGCCAGCGCCTGGCAGCATGCGGCGAACCGCCGCCGGGCACGGAAGTGGCCCTGGGCAGCTCACTGCTGCACGTGACCTTTATCAACACAGCGCCCGGCGCCCCCCTGCCCGACCTGATTCAGCTGTTGTATTTCCCCGAGGAAGGTCAGGAGACTATTAAACTCTCATTTTACGGCCAGGCCGGTGGCACGCTGGCCGATGGGACGCCAGGACGCGTAGAAGTGACGCAGACCGGGCTCTTCATGACTGCCTGGAAGGGCGCAACGGCCGATGGCTTCCCGGCCGAGCATGTCCATTTACGGGAGGTAGGGCAGTAAAGCGACTGCCCAGCTCTGATTAGCTCAACAGAGAGCAGGCCTTTTGTCTGGCCTGCTCTCCGAAGTGCAGGAGAAATGACCAGAAGTGACAGGCCGCCGCGATACCATTCTTTTCTACTGACAGCCTGGGAGGAAAGAAGCGAGGAGGCTGACGCCCCCACGATTTGGCGCTTCAGCCTTGAACGTATCCGAGCCGAGGAGGGCAGACACCTTTTTGCCACGTTTGAGGGGATGATGCTGTTTCTGAGAGAGGAGATAGAAGGTTCAGGTAAGCGGTAATCGCCGCTTATCCGGAGGCCGAGGTCACCATGTCTGGCACCATCCACAGCATTATTGACGAGGAGCAGGGCATTGGCATTGTCTGGGACCCTGATTTCTTCAGTGGGAAAGAATTTATAGGAAACGCTACACAGAGCGCAGACGCCTGGTGGCGTTTTTTGTTTTCAAGCATCTCTACGCCTGCCTATGCCAGTTCCGCTTGTGTGTCCGCCACTCGATATAGGCCAGCGCTCCACCAGATCAGGCCAACTCCGGCCGCGG
>JBJYWX010000633.1:0-4394 GCA_046259695.1 Promineifilaceae bacterium (SeqCode)
GCCATGCAGTACGTGAAATATTTCACTAACAGTATAGCTGAATCAATAGGCAAATCAATAAGCAGACAAAGTTTTACTTATAGGTTTTACTTCTTATGAACAATAGGAAGAAGCTATGCTACTCGTGGCCCAGCCTATTGAGTTGGCAATGGAATTTGTTAAAATATTCACAAAGGGGTAAAGATCATGCTAGATACGCATCAGCTGAATGTTTTCCTGGTTGCTGCTGAGACACTCAATTTCACGCAGGCGGCACGACTGTTACACATGAGCCAGCCAAGTGTTAGCCAACACATCCAATCACTGGAGCAGAGTTTTGGACAGCCCCTATTTATTCGATCTGGCCGGCACGTAGAACTAACCGATGCAGGGCGCACGCTTATGCCACTGGCGCGCGAGATGGTCGAACGTTCGGTAACAATTGTGGAGACAATGAAGTCATTGGAGGGCGAAGTCCACGGCCAGCTCTTGGTTGGCTGCAGCACAACGCCGGGAAAATATATTCTGCCACAGCTCTTGGCTTCTTTTCATCAAGAGTATCCCCTGGTGCGGGTGGCCTGTAATGTCATGGCACAGTCGAATGCCTTTGATATGCTTTGCGAAGGGGATCTGCACGTAGCTCTGGTAAGTGAGCCTTACGTATCCAGCCAGGCATTTGTAGCCCGGCGTTTCATTAATGATCCGGTTATTCTGATCGCACCACTGGATCACCCATGGGCACTGCGAGATGAAATTGAGCCAGATGAACTCTTGAATGGTGAGTTCATCAGCCGCGAGCAGGGATCCGGTACTGAAGCCACCGTGCGCAGTGCGCTGGAAGCGATGGATATCTCAACAGATGAGTTGGACACCCTGCTGGTACTTGGTAGTGCAGAGGCCATTGCTTTGTCGGTCAAAGAGGGCATTGGCGTCGGATTTGTCTCACAAATTGTCTACTCAAAACTGGTGCCGGACCAGGTTGCCGCCATCGCAGTTCGTGGCCTTAATATTTCGCGGGAGATTCACATTGCCGCCCAAAATCGCAAGGCCGCGACACTTGCACAGACGGCATTCTGGAATTTCATGATGAGTGAAATGCTGCAGCAGAAGATCAACGAAGATATGGGCCCTAGGCAATCTAGTTGATGCTTGCAGTATATGGTAAGGGAGGCGGCAGCGCCTTATGGCGCGGCGCATGTGAGAAATGAGGAAATCGAAACGTCTTTTTCAAATAGCACCCGTTCTAATAGTCGGGCTTCTGGCAATATCGGTGAGTTTATTGGTAACAGTCCAGATGGCCACAGCCTCTGGTGTGCAGCAAGACGATGAACCAGAACCTGATAGTCAGGAAGATGCATCGGCGTTGGGTGATCAGGTTCCCTATACGGCCGAAGAATGTCAAGAGTGTCACCTTGATATAACGGAGCACTGGGCATCTAGCCCTCATGCCAACGCTTTCTCAGATCCCGTGTTTCAACAGCGTTGGAGTGGAATGGGAGAGCCACCTGAGTGCTTGAGCTGCCATACGACGAGTTTTAATCCAGCCAGTGGCGAGTATGATGCGGAAGGTATTAGCTGTCAGGCGTGCCATGGTGAGGTAGCCAAGGATCATCCTTCGGCGCCTGTGCCGATCCTCGCTGATACGCAGTACTGTGGTAGTTGCCACACAACCACGCTAAGTGAATGGCATCGAACGGGACATGCTACACATCAGATTGGGTGTAATGCTTGCCATGATCCGCACAGCCAACAGCCGTTATTTGTAGATTCCGATGAACTTTGCATCAACTGTCATGAAGATACGATGGGCGAATATCTGGAGGGTATTCATGATCAGAAAGGAATCGGTTGCGTTGATTGCCACGCCCTCGTGATTCCACCTGATCCCGCGCCAGATGACGGAATCGTTCCCACGGGCCATGCCTTTACAATTACCCCTGCGACCTGTGTCGCGTGTCACACGGATGCTTTGCACGCTGGCTTTTCCCTTCCTGGATATGAGCAGGGCGCTAAGAATGGTCCCGCCAGCGAGGTGTCCGACCAGACGATTGTGGAAGCGCCACCAGATGAAGAATCTGAAACAGTGGAACCATCGGACCTTTCTCCGGAGCAACAGATTCAGGCCCTGGAGGCAGCGCTGGCCAGTCGTAATGTGACTTTGCTGTTCCAAGGCGCAATTGTCGGCCTTGTGTTGGGCGGCTCAACAGCCTGGATCGTTGCCAATAATGTACGCAGCAGGCAAAAAGAAGAGGAAAATAACGATGACGAAGAAGGTTGACGCAGGAAAGCACCGGCCGCAGCCTCTGTTGAACCGTCGCGATGTTCTCAAGATTGCCGGAGCGACCGGGGCTGCAGTTGTTGCCACGCAGTTTATCGGGTCCGGTCCATTATCGGCCGATGCCATCCGGGGCCTGAGTCGTGAAACCGGTGTTAGCCCCGAATATTCCTGGCACATGGGAATTGATTTGGACAAATGCATCGGATGCCAGTACTGCGTGTGGGCCTGCCAAGCGACCAACGATGTGCCGCGCGATGCGATGCGCTGGAATGTTGGTTTTCCCGAACAGACAGCCAAGGGAACCAATTTCTTTATGACACGCCCATGTCTGCATTGCCAGGAAGCCCCTTGTGTTAAGGTCTGTCCGGTAGGCGCGACGTGGGTGCGGGAAGATGGGCTTGTGGCCATGGATTATGACCGCTGTATTGGCTGCCGTTACTGTGAGGTGGCTTGCCCTTACGACGTTCGTCGCTTTAACTGGGAAAAGGTTGAGGACGAAAACGAATATGTATCTACCTGGGGTACTCCGGAAGTGGCGCGACGGAAACGCGGGGTTGTTGAAAAATGCACGTTCTGCTCGCAACGGATCGATCGCGCCTATGAAACTGGCTTGACGCCGGGCATTGATCCGCAAGTGACACCCGCCTGTGTCAACATTTGTCCTGTCGGTGCGCGTGTATTCGGGAATGCGAATGACCCGGACAGCCCTGTATCAAAGTGGTTGCAGGAAAACAATACATTCCGTCTGCGCGAGGATTTCGGCACTGAACCCAAGGTGCACTATATAGAACCAGTGATTGAGGAGGCCTGATATGGCTGCCGGTCAAATTGCCCTTGAAGAACGTCGCAGCGTAAACGCTTTGCGGCTATGGTATGTTCTGATCGGGCTCATGATAGCGATTGGATTATGGGGCGCCTACAACGTCCTACGTTATGGATTAGTGGTGACCAACCTGACCGATCAGGTGCCATGGGGCCTGTGGATTACGCATGATCTTTCGGCAATTGGTCTGGGAGCCGGGGCGTTTGCCTTCTCGGCAATTGCCTACCTTTTCCGATTTACACAGTTTAAGGAGATCTCCCGCGCAGCGGTGTATGTTGGGTTCATTGGCTATACATCGGCTATGATCGCCTTGGCGATGGATATTGGCAGACCGGACCGCTTCTACCATCCGCTGATCTATTGGAACGTCCATTCAGTCTTGTGGGAAATCACGTGGTGTGTCGTTCTATACTCTTCGATCTTGTTCCTCGAGTTCTTGCCGATCTTGCTTGAGCACCCGATGTTCGATTCCTGGCCGCGCATTCGCGTTGTCGGAAACTTCTTGCATAAGCTTACCCCAGTGTTTGCGGTACTCGGCCTAGGATTGTCTTTGCTGCACCAATCATCTCTGGGGGCCACATATGGCGTGCTGTCCGGACGTGAAATATGGTTCAAGCCATCGCTGCCAGTTATGTTCATTGTATCGGCGGTTGCGGCAGGGACGGCATTGACATTATTTTTAACGCTGCTTGCGGGGAAGTTTATGGGTGTGGATCTTATCAGTAGCGAGTTGAAGTTACGTGTCGCCCGTTTTTCCGGCTACGCAATGCTGGCTTATCTGTATTTAAAGCTCTGGGACTGGGCAGCGACTTCATATTATAGCCACGCACCAGGAACGGCCGATGCCTTGCTTCGACTGGAACTTACCACACCCTATTCGCGGACATTTTGGGTATTTGAGGTGTTGTTAGGAGCGCTCATCCCGGCCATCATTTTCCTCTATCCGCCTTTACGTCGTAATGACCGTATTCTAATTGCTGGCCTGGGCTTGGCTGTCGTCGGTCTGGCCGCCTTATACGCCGCATCGAACGTTAACGTAACGAAGGCCAGACAGGTCGAGGACAGGATGTACTACTTCAGGACGGAAGCTGGGGACATCGAGAAAGACCCGCACAAGCGAGCGGATCCGGATGCAGACGCCGAGGCAGTCGCAGAAGAACAGGACAACTGAGCATGACAAAACAACGGGTGATGGTGGTGGGTGGCGGTTTGGCCGGGCTGTCGGCGGCGATGAAATTGGCCGAGTTGGGCATCCATACGGACTTGATGAGCCTGACGCCCGTGAAACGCTCGCACAGCGTCTGCGCACAGGGT
>JBJYWX010000634.1:0-6922 GCA_046259695.1 Promineifilaceae bacterium (SeqCode)
TGCCGCTGTGGTGAGTGTGCCATCGGCCCGAACCACAAAGTCTTCTGCCAAGTCTAGTGTCCCACCGGGTGTACCCTCATATAGGAACAAGTACGGTGTATTTGACTTCGCTTCTGTCACAGTACCTCTAGCAAAAGTAGGATAGATGTTCCAGACCATCTCCCATTGACCGTTTTCCGCCGCAGTCAAGAACGATGCACTCAGTGGACCTGAAGATAGGACTGAAGTATTAGCTCCAGAGCGGCCAGGATGAAAGTAACCCCCATCGTTGGGAGGAACCAGATTCGGCAGGCCGCGAAAATCGCCAGCTGATTAAGCAGTGGTGCTGCAACTGATCCAATCATTGCCATCGTTGTCATTCAAGCTGGAGAAGCCGCCACCGTCTTTGTGAAAGAAGTAAGTCGCTCTTTCGGATACGATCTTGAGACTGGCAAATCCCTCATCTGTCTCATTGTCCGAAAGGATTACACGTGGCGTCACATCGGCGGGCAGATAACTATGATCGCGTTGAACATCAAAATAGAGATAAAAACGCCGTGTTTCGTTGGCTCCTGTTTGCCCAACAAGCAAAATACTAAGTGTGCCGGAAGTATTCGTTGTTCCTTCAAAGTCACCTGCCTCGTCAAACTGGAACGGGACTGACGAACTAATAACCTGGTTGTCTTCGTCAACCTCCACTACCCGCAATGAATTCAGATCGGGCGCTCCACTTTGACCAAGGTCACGCAACAATTCGGTCACGTTGACATTCAGCTGTGCCATAACGTCCTTACGCTCAAATCCACCAGCATTGACCTCCACCAATACGCGAAAACGCCGACTTGCATCCGACCAATCGCTTGATGTGGTGGAATCATTGCGTAGCCAAGTGGTTCCCAGCATTAAGTCAGTATCGCCATCGCGATCAATGTCACCGGCGCTTAAGCCCTGCCTGAGTGTGACTGGTGACATTTCGCGCCATTGCCACTGGTTCGTTGAGGGTAAAGCAGGGACAGTAAGCCCTTGGATGCCCAATACAGGATCGAGTAGATGCCAGGAAAGAGCAACCTCAGTCGTTGAAGGATTTAGGAATCTGTCTACAGCAACGCCTTGTAGGAAATCACCGTCCGCATCTTCAATGTTTGTGAATATCGTAAAGTTGCCAGCGCCATCGTTTTTTGCCCAGGCGAAGGATGCGTTTGCCGCGGAACCTTCAGCTTGCGTACCCAGAATGTCGAGATATCCATCCCCATCAAAGTCATAAACCGCGGCGACGTTGTTCAATGGAGCTCCTATCTCGCTGCGTATCCAGTTGCTCGCGACCGTACCAGGATTCCTATACCACCACCCGCCAGAAACGATATCTACTAGTCCATCGTTATTAAGATCTCCCGGGTACACAAAAATGGCTCGCCACGGCCTCGCCGGATCAATCACATGTCGTTCCCATTGATCCAATTCCACATGACAGCCTTCGTTCAGCCAGATATCAAGACGAGGCGTTTCCCAATTGAAGGGCTTGCCAAGAATATCGAGGTCACCATCACCGTCCAGGTCCGCCAGCTTACTCTCGTGGTTGCCGTAGCCACTCATTACTTCCGTTGTGACGAAGTTACCGCGGCCATCCCCGCTGAAGAACCACGCTTTTGCATCGGGATTGTCACCTCGAATGCGCATCTCAGCGGCAAAGATATCAAGATTCCCGTCGTTGTTCATATCCGCTATCTGCAAACTGTGGCCATGGTCAACATCTTCGGCCAACAATTGAGTGCCATGCCAGCTGGAGCCATCAAATTCATACCATTTAAGAGGACCAGCCGCGTCTCCGGCAACGAATACTACCTCCGCGTAATCTCCTTTTTTCAACTGCCCAACCGCGGCGCGGCCATATTCTTGACTGCTGTCTATCAGGTTTGCCGTGTATGTGCCATCCCCGTTGTGCTTGAACCAGCGGCCACCACCAACGATATCAACAACGCCATCGTTATCCACATCGCCTGCTGCCAGGTCCTCCAGTTGGGTTGAACTGCTCCACGCAAAGATCTGGTGGATAACGGGCCAAGGGCTAGTACTGATAGGGTCAGCAGGTATCTCGGCCAGGAGTAGCCGCTTTGCGCCCTGGTTCCAAAAGACTAGTTCCTGCGCACCGTCTCCATCAAAGTCTCCAAACAGTTGGTCGTGGTGCCCTACCCCGCCGGAGTTCTTAATTGATCTTCTCGTCCAATCCTGCGCCTGGTCATAGTTGGGATAGGGATTCTCCCACCACCATACCTCATTACTCAGAGGGTTAGCACCCATGACAATGTCCAGGTCTGCGTCACCGTCGATATCCGCTAATGCACCGCCAGCTGCAATCGGCAGCCAATCTGTTTCGATGACATATCTCGACCAACCGCTGCTGTTTCTGAGGTAAGCGACCACCGATGGGCCCGCATCCCGGGCGGTGATCACAAAGTCGTTCAGACCATTCTTGTCAATGTCCAGCACCAAGGAGGATGTTTGCTCGGTGCCGCCAAAAGGCAGCGGCAAATCGCCATTGGCGGTCGTCAAATGGGTCCAGGTGATCGGGGGGAGGGTGCCACCGGTTCGGCCTCGGCCGTGCGCACCGTATGGCGATTCGCCAGAAGGGCGATTAGAAGAGCCGAGCACAAGAATAGAATTGGTTTAATTCGCGACATCACAAGACCTGCCTTTCCTAATTCAAATAGTGGAGCATGTGTTTCGCGGGCCAGCCGGCAACGCGAAACACGGCTGTACCTTATACGGAACTGCTCCACCGGGTTACGCGCGGTGGTTGGATTACAATTGCGCTGGTGAGTTCGGCACAATCAGCCAGCATCGCGCACCCGGGACAGTACCTGCGACGGAGCGAAAAGATTCTAGGATGTAACTGGACACGCAGGCCGTCCTGTGGTCACGCAAACTCATCCCATAATGGTAGTTGCAAGTTACAGGTTTCCTTACGAAAAGGCCCCCCTGCCCAAAGAAGTCTAGTCGAGTACATCCCTCCCTACCCGAATTGTACCATAAATGTCAAGAAATCCGGTCACAGGCGCTTCTATCTGCGGCAAGCGTGAAAAATAGTCGCTGTCGCCATGCTAGGTTACAATGATGCCTATCCTTTAGGTTAAATCGACATAGAGTACTACAGTGATGTGTATACCAAGGGTATCGTAAGGTATGGTGAGATGACAAACAGCAGCATGACCGGTTTGCGTGCCGGCGCAAGAAATCAATTGGCAACACGAGTTGGCCAACAAGCCCTGACTTCTGTGATACCCCATGAGTGATAACGACCGGAATTTCCACTGTCCCATATGCGGCAATCAGTCGTTATGTGAACTGGTTTTCATCAAAGGCGTACCCGTACACTGCAATCTCCTGTGGCCCACGCGCGCGGCGGCGCTTGCCTCCTCTGTCGGCGATATCGCGCTCGTCTATTGCCCTTCCTGCGGGCATGTTGCCAACAGCGCTTTCGATGCTGCCTTGACCGAATACACACAAGCCTACGAGAATTCACTCCACTTCTCACCGCGTTTTCAGGCGTTTGCGCAAGCCTTAGCGGTGGACCTTGTTGAGCGCCACAATCTGCGGCAGCGAGACCTGGTGGAGATTGGCGCGGGGCAGGGCGATTTCCTGCGCCTGCTGTGCGATCTTGGCCAAAATCGCGGCCTGGGCTTCGATGAGGCCTACGCACCGGAAGGACAGGAGGAGGCGGACGAGCGATTCAGGATCATTGCTGAGTTTGACTGGCAAGAGCATATCGAGAACGTGCCGGACATGATCTACGCGCGGCACGTACTGGAGCACATTGAGAAACCGGCCGATTTTGTTAGTGTGATCAGGGCGGCGATCGGCGATGCTGCGGATACGCTGGTATATCTGGAAGTGCCGAATATGGCCTATACGCTACGCGAGCTCGCCATCTGGGACATTATTTACGAGCACTGTGGCTATTTCACGCCGCAATCTTTGGCCTGCCTGATGACTCGGAATGGGTTTGAGGTGCTGCAAACGCGCGAACTCTTTGGCGGCCAGTTCCTTGCCATAGAGGCGCTGCCCGCGACCGCATCCGAGGATGGGTGTGCGGGCAGTGAGTCGCTGGCGGAGATGGATTCGCAAGTAGATACCTTTGCCGATCAATTCCGGGCCAAGGTTTCCTACTGGCAGGAACAGATCAAGATGTGGCGAGCAGAGGATAAGCGTGTCGTTGCCTGGGGCGCGGGCTCAAAGGGCGTTACTTTCCTCAACACCCTGGATACGCAGGACGTCATTCCTTACATTGTTGATATCAATCCGCGCAAGTTAGGCATGTTCGTCGTTGGCAGCGGGCAGGAAATCGTGGCGCCGGCGTTTATGAGCAGCTATCGTCCCGATATTGTCATTTTGATGAATCCGCTTTATCGGGATGAGATCGCTTCTGCACTGGCCGATATGGGTGTCACGGCCGAACTGGTTGCTGCATAAGTTCGTAACTATTTAACGATATACGCGCGCCACGTCGTTGCGCATTTCGACATAGATGGGGTGGATGACGGTGATAAAAATCGCGAGGCGGTGGCCGACGGCCGCCTGGTATTCGGCTGTGATCGGCTCCGGTGCTATCACCTCATACAGCTTCGTCCAGCCGCGATCCCACATCTCCGCCTCGACGCCTTCTCCCAGCGCGTCCTTGATTTCAAAAAGGTTGCGCCTGAAGCCTTCCAGTAAATAGCGGTTTAGGCGCTTATCGCGCGCTTCGCAGTGGAATCCCAGTTCCCAGCCCTGGCGGTGCAGCGCTCTGGCTACCTCATAATGCAGAGAAGGTTCTCCATAATGGAACTGCACCAACCACCGGTATGGCTGGCGCACCTGTATGCCCTGAAGATCGGGCGCAAGATGGGGTATAACCGCCTTGGGCAGCGTGCGCAAAAACTGGGTGCTGGATAACTGTGCCATTTGGCAAAAGGATAGGTCTCCGGTATGATGCTCGAAGAGCCTCCGCCTATTATAAGTCAGGGAACCTGATGGGGCTCGCAAGTGTGGGGAAGATCCAATTCGATACCCATGAACGACAGGCAATATGCGCTCGGTCAGTTCGAAACACCGCTCGATGTTGCGGATATATTGAATGGCCTTGGCGTGCGCCGGCCGGGCGATCGCGTGCTGGATCCCGGCTGCGGCGAAGGGTCTGTGCTGGAACGTACAGCAACCTGGCTGCAATGGTTAGGCTCAACACCCTCCGATGGTTCGCAAGGCGATCTGGTTGGGATCGAGGCAAACGCCCAGGCGGCTGAACTGGCCAGGAAGCGCGTGCCGCAGGCAACCATCCTCGACGGGAGTTTCCTAACCTTTGAGCCAGGCGACCTGTCCGCATTTGACGCTATTGTAGGAAATCCACCCTATGCAGCCGCGGAACGCTCTGATCGGACAGAAGAAGAACGGGCACACCAGCTTTCAATCTTCTCCTGGGACGATGACACGGCGCCAGTAAATGCACTGCCCCTGGCCACCCGCAGCCTGACCGATATCTTGGGCAGCCGTTCGGGCCAGCATGCTTATTTTCTCGCGCACAGCGCCGCGTTCTTGCGCGAAGGGGGCCGCCTGGCCTTTGTGGTGCCGAACGGTTGGCTGGACGTGGCCTATGGCGCGGATCTAAAACAGTACTTGCTTGACCATTACCGTATTGCAGCGATCATTGAATCGGCCGTGGAACGTTGGTATGCCCAAGCTTGGATCAACACCTGCATCGTGTACCTGGAAAAATGTTCTAATTTAAACCGGCGACGCAACAACCTGGTGCGCATGGCGCGCCTGAAACAGCCCCTAGTCGAACTTTTGCCCTACTCGGCGCCAAGCCCACAGCGTTTCGCTGCTATCGAACGCCTGGTCGAACGCCTACTGCCCGGCCAGTCGACGGTGACAGAGGAAGCCGATATTCATGTACGTGAGCAGCGCACGCTGACCGCGGAGCGCAAGTGGGGCATGACGTTGCGCGCCCCCATGATATTCCGCCACCATCGCGATCATCTTAACCTGGCGCCCCTGCGAACCTGGGCCGAGGTTCAGCGCGGCTATACCACCGGCGCCAATGAATTCTTCTACCTGAATGCGGACGTCGTGGCGCAGTGGCGGATTGAACCGCAGTTTCGGTTGCCGCTGCTAAAATCGCTTCGTGGTGTTGACCGTCTGGAGATAGCGCCGGAAGAGACGCCGCTTGAAGTTCTGTTGGTGCCGCCCGACACAAACCTCGAGGGTACCGCCGTGGCCAGCTATATCCAATGGGGCGAAGAACAGGGCTTTCAGAAGCGGCGTACCTGCGCCAACCGCCAGCCCTGGTATAGTTTGCAGCCGCTGCATGCCGCGCCGCTCATCATGCCAAAAGGTATCTGGCACCGCCATTTTGCGCCGCTTCTAAGCGGTGATGTGACTGTTGACCAGCAGCTCTATCAGATCGTCCTTTCTCCCTACATGCCGCTGCGGGCGATCGCGGCGCTGCTTAACAGCGCTTGGTTCGCGCTGCAGGTGGAGCTTCGCGGCCGTGTCAGCTTTGGCAAAGGATTGCTTTGGCTGGCCGCTTATGAACTGGAGGATGTTCAGCTGCCTGACCCGCGCCAATTCAGTGACGTGCAAGTAGAGCGTCTGACTGGCGCCTTTGATGCCTTGGCCGGCCGGCCCATGAGCGGCAGCCTCGAGGAGCTGGCCATGCCGGACCGCCGGGAGCTTGATGAGGCTGTCTTTGACATCCTGGGCTTCAGCGCGCGGGAACGGAAAGAAACCTTGGATTCCTTGGTCGATAGGCTGGCCTCACGCATACAGCGCGCCAGGTGACGCCCGGCTGCCGATTATGGACGCTCACCGGTGATGAACGACACGGAAACGACCGCCCTTAAGGCGAAGTACCGCCGCATCTGTGAAGCATTGCTGGCGCTTTACGGCCGGCCCCAGTGGCGCGAGCATCTGC
>JBJYWX010000635.1:0-7024 GCA_046259695.1 Promineifilaceae bacterium (SeqCode)
GGCAAGCGCCCCTGCCACCGGGGCGACCTGGCCTGCCTGGAGGAGATCCGCCCCGCGACCGTCGATGCGGTCCTGGACGCCATGTGGCGCGGACTGACCCGGAAGGACACCGCATGAGCGCCCCCCGGACGGCAGCCGCGCGGCCCTGCGGCCCCTGGCTGCGCCTCTACCGCGCCGCCAGCCCCCTGCTCGCCGGAGCAGCGGACCTGGCCCGCCCCTTCTCGGCCAAGCTCGCGACCGGCCTCGACGGCCGGCGCGGCCTCATGGACCGCCTGACCGCAGCCTCCGACAGGCTGCAGGGCTGCGTCTGGTTCCACGTCACCAGCGTCGGCGAATACGAGCAGGCCCGCCCGGTGATCGCCGCCCTCAAGGGCGAATCAATTGATGCAGGGTGGGGAAATCAGATTAGATCCTATGTACTGCACCCGTACAAGATGGTCAAAGACCTGCGCACCAATTACGAGACAGGCAATACACAGGCGGTGCTGGACGGGCGTCTAGATCCCTTTATGGAAGCATACTTACGCGCCGCGGTCGGGGCGCTCGAATAACTTGAGATGCTGTGCAGCTTGCAGAATGACAAAAGTATGGTATCATTAGAAGTTCGCTAGATATATGTAGTTGATTTGACATATTGGCGTCTGTTGGTATAATTTGCAAGATGCAAAAAGCGAAAAATGATAACAAGAGCGTCGGTAAGATACCGAACGCTCTTTTCGTGTTTATGCAAGTATTTCCTCATGACGGTGTGCTAGGGGGCGCATCGTTCCAGCCCGGATGTTTGTAGCGGGTAACAAAGTATTAGCAGGATTCTTGGTGCGCTCGGTTCGTAAACTTTTCCACGCGCAGTTCGCTACTGCCGCGTGGGCATTGGGCGCCTTAGTTATTTGGAGGTCGTAAGTAGGTGGAAACGACAGAATTTCGTTCATTGCGTATTAGCCTAGCATCCCCCGAGCAGATCCGTTCCTGGTCGTATGGCGAAGTCACCAAGCCAGAGACGATTAACTATCGTCGCCTCCGCCCGGAAAAGGACGGTTTGTTCTGTGAGGCCATTTTTGGCCCGACCCGAGATTGGCAGTGTTATTGCGGCAAGTACAAGAATGTCCGCTACAAGGGCATTGTTTGCGATAAGTGCGGCGTTGAAATAACCCGTTCGTCGGTACGGCGAGAACGACTGGGTCACATTGAATTGGCGGCTCCCGTGGCGCATGTCTGGTACACGCGCCGCGTGCCGAGCTATATGGGCCTGCTCCTGAATGTTTCGCGCCGCAACCTGGACCGCGTGCTGTACTTCGCCCAATATGTAGTCACCAGCGTTGATGAAGATTCGCGCGAACGTGCGCTGATTCGCCTCGAAGAGGAACTTGTTGAGGCCGAGGCGCAGCTTGAAGTGAAGTTGCAAGAACAGGTGGCTGAGCTGACCGTAGATGCCAGCACTCGCTTAGCGGCGCTGGAGGAGCAACTGGAAGAGCTCAATCTCACTTTTGACGACCGACTTGGCGCGGAAACCGATGCCTTCATGAAAGAGGCGCAAAGCGTCCAGACACGCCTGGAGAATCTGCAGGGTTCGAAGGCGAAGGAAGCGATCGTTTTTGGTGATGAGACGGTAGCCGAGATTGGTGAAGCGATAGGACGCGAGCACATTGTCCTGGTACAGGATCTGGCGAGTCAACAGTTGACCGAAGTTCAACAGGGCTTTGAAGAGAGGCATCAAAGTCAGGTTGCAGATTTACAACGCGAATTAACTGAGTTGCGCGCGGAAATCGACGCCGCATCTGAGGAATTGCGCGATCAGATGGACCAGAAACTTATTCGCCTGCGCCAACAAGCACAGACAAATCGCGAGCAGCTAGAGTCCATCGAACAGATGGCCTTCCTGAACGAAAACGAGTATCGCGAGCTGAAAAGCAAGTTCGGTAATGTATTTCGCGCCGGAATGGGCGCCGAAGCACTGCACGATATTCTAAAGGGTATGGATCTCGATCAGCTTTCGCGCGACTTGTGGCGCGAGGTACGTACCACGCGCTCCAAACAAGCGGCAAAGCGGGCCACGAAGCGTCTCCAGGTCGTGGAAGCGCTGCGCAAGAGCGGCAATCGCCCGGAATGGATGATCCTGACGGTGCTTCCGGTTATCCCGCCCGATCTGCGGCCCATGGTGCAGTTGGATGGTGGTCGTTTCGCGACCTCTGACTTGAATGACCTTTACCGGCGCGTCATCAATCGTAACAATCGCCTTAAGCGCCTTCTTGATCTGGGCGCGCCTGACGTGATCGTGCGCAATGAAAAGCGTATGCTCCAGGAGGCGGTAGACAGCCTAATTGATGACAGCCAGCGTGGCAAGGCGCTTAGCCGTCGCGGCCGTCGCGAGCTGAAATCGCTATCTGACATGCTGAAGGGCAAGAAGGGTCGCTTCCGCCGCAATTTGCTGGGCAAGCGCGTTGATTATTCCGGCCGTTCGGTTATCGTGGTCGGACCCAAGCTAAAAATGGGCGAGTGTGGTCTGCCAAAGATCATGGCTCTAGAGCTCTTCCGGCCTTTTGTGATCAGCAAACTGATCCAGTATGGACATGTGAGCAATGTTAAGGGTGCCAAGCGCTTCATAGAAAGGCAGCCACCAGAAGTATGGGAGGTGCTGGAGGAGGTTATCCAGGGCCGGCCAATTCTCTTGAACCGCGCGCCGACTTTGCATCGCCTCGGTATCCAGGCTTTTATGCCGCGCCTCGTCGAGGGAAAAGCGATTCAGCTTCACCCGCTGGTGTGCGCGGCGTTTAACGCTGACTTCGATGGCGACCAGATGGCTGTCCACGTACCTCTGTCTCGTGAGGCCGTGCGCGAAGCAACGGAAATGATGCTGGCGACCAAGAACCTGCTTAAGCCAGCCGATGGACAGCCCATAGTCGGCCCATCCAAGGATATGGTTTTGGGGGTTTACTACATCACCTTAATTCGTGATGGCATGCCGGGTGAAGGCCGTGTTTTTGGTACCATGGAAGAAGTCGAGATGGCCTATGAATTGGGCTATGTTGATATTCACGCCAAAATTAAGCTCTATACCGAGACTTATTATGATGAGGATGGTGAGCTTTATGAAGATGGCAAGCCACGGACGCGCATGATTGAAACTTCGCCTGGGCGTGTTCTTTTCAACATGACGCTCCCCGAAGAGGCGCGGTTTGTCAATAAGCTGCTCGATAAGGGTGGCGTCAATAGACTGATTAATACCATATACCGTCGAGTTGGCGATGAGAAGACGATCAAGATGGTAGATGCCATCAAGGATATCGGCTTCCGTTTCGCCACGGTTTCGGGCACCACAGTGGCAGTCGCGGACCTGACCGTGCCCGAAGAGCGGGATGTGATTCTTGAACAGGCGCGCACGCGCGTTGATGAGATCGATCGCCAGTATCGCCGCGGTCTGTTGACATCGGATGAACAGTACCAGCGCACGGTAGAAACCTGGAATGAAGCGAAGGATGACGTTGCCAATGCCGTCCGCGATTCGCTCGATCCCAATGGCCCAATGGCTGTGATGGCCCTGTCTGGCGCAGGTAAGGGTGGTTTTGGCCCAATTACGCAGCTGGCGGGTATGCGCGGCCTGATGGCGGATCCACAGGGCCGCATTATCCCGGTCCCGATTCTGTCCAACTTCCGCCAAGGACTGGAAGCATTGGAGTATTTCATCTCCACGCACGGCGCACGCAAGGGTCTTGCGGATACCGCGCTGCGCACGGCGGACGCCGGTTACCTGACTCGCCGCCTCGTCGATGTGGCGCAAGACCTGATCGTCTCCGCCGAGGATTGCGGTACGACGAAGGGTATTTGGGTGAAGCGCAGCGAAAACTTTGGCAAACAGACTCTGGCCGAACGTATCGCGGGCCGAACTGCCGCAGAGACCATCGTTCATCCTGAGACTGGCGAGATCATCGTCGAGGAGGGTGAATTGTTCTCCGGGGAGCTGGCGGAACGTGTGGACACCCTTGGAATTGACGAAGTCTATGTTTATTCACCTATGACCTGTGAAATGCGCCAGGGTATTTGCGTGAAGTGTTACGGGACAGACCTGGCACGAGGCAAGCCCGTGCAGATGGGTACGGCCGTAGGCATCGTTGCCGCTCAGTCCATTGGCGAACCCGGCACGCAGCTTACGCTGCGTACCTTCCACACCGGCGGTACTGCATCTTCTGGTGGTGATATCACGCAGGGTTTGCCGCGTGTGGAAGAGTTGTTTGAAGCCCGCCAGCGGCCAAAGGGTGAGGCGGTGATTACCGAAATCGGTGGCATTGTAGACACCCATGTCGTTGACGGCGTTCGCCATGTGACCGTCACGGATCGCAGGATGGTTGACGACAACTTTGAGATTCCGGAAGACTGGACAGTTCGCGTGCAGCATCAGGACGCGGTTGAAGTAGGTGATGTTATTGCCGAGCACGAGGATGAAGAGTTAGTTTCCCGCCATAACGGCCGTGTTCAGAGTGATGAAGATGGTCTGCGCGTGGTATGGGAGAGTGTTGAAGAACAGGATTACGCGATTCCCGCCGGTGTACGCCTGCTGGTAAATGACGGGCAGACGGTGACCGCTGGTCAACCGCTTACGGAGGGTTCTCAGAATCCGCATCGTATCCTCGAAATCCTTGGCCCGGATGCCGTTACACAGTACTTGCTTCACGAAGTACAACAGGTTTACCGACCACAGGGCCAGAATATTCATGACAAGCACTTTGAAGTCATTATTCGCAAGATGTTGAGCAAAGTGATCGTGACGGCTTCTGGTGACACGGAGTTCTTGCCTGGCGATCTGATCGAACGGCCCATATTCCAGGAGACAAACGAGCAAATTGTCGCTGAAGGCGGCCAGCCAGCAGCAGCCGAGCCGGTTTTGCTCGGTATCACGAAGGCATCGCTTAACACGGAAAGCTTTTTGTCTGCGAGCTCCTTCCAGCACACCATCAAGGTCCTGGCAGGCGCTGCCATTGCAGGGAAGGACGATTCGTTAGTCGGCTTGAAGGAGAACGTCATCATCGGCAAACTGATTCCGGCCGGCACGGGTTATGAAGCTCGCCTGCGCCGCGAAGAACAGAAACGCCTTGAGGCCGAAAAGCCGGAGATTGATCTGGCCACGGTTACTTCGACGATGCTGATTGACGACAATACGGATGACAACTTGCTAGAGGCAATGATTGCTGCGGCCGCTGAATCCTCTCGTGCGCGAAAGGAGGCGGAAATAAGAGAAGCTGCTGAAAACGTACTGGAGGATCAGGAGTCCGATGAGTACGAGTCGGTAAGCCCCGACGATCTGGCTGAAGAACTACAGCAGGTAGCGGGCAGTGGACCTGGCTTCGATGCCGACCAGGATGAGGATGACTTCATTGTTGATGAGGTTGAAGACACACTGGTCGAGATGACAGAAGATGAGGGCTCTTCGGAAGAGGCTGCTGCAGAGGCAGAAGCAGATGCTGACTAGATCGTGGCGACGGCCACGGTAATGCAATCAAGATCAAGAAAGGTCCGTTGCCAAGCGACAACGGACCTTTTGCTTTTTGTAGACAAACGGCAATTTACATTTCACGCATGAGAAGAAGGTCGACCAGCTCAAATAGCGCCTTTCCTGCGGCACCCTGAGGCTTCGCGGCCGTTAGATTAGCGAGAGCTTCCTGCGAATACTGCCCTGCCTTTTCGGACGCGAACTGCCGGGCACCGGCTTCATCCAACAAGCCAACCGCTTCACTGACGAAATCCGCATCAGGTTGTGAGGTGGCATAAAGCTCACGCAACGGCTGGCATTTATCTAAACCGTACAGGACGGGCAATGTCTTCTTCTTCGTAACTATATCAGTGGCCGCCGATTTCCCCGTTCTTGATTCATCACCCCAAATACCAAGAATGTCATCGACTACCTGGAAGGCCAGCCCCAGGTTCAGGCCGAATGCTGCGTAATGCCGCACGACCTCCTGGGGGGCATTGGCCACAAGTGCACCAAGTTCGGCGCTCAAAGAGAGCAACACGGCCGTCTTACCGGTTATCATTTCGATATATTCATCCACCGTAACATTCGGACGACCTTCGAAATCCATGTCTGCATATTGGCCAGCGGTTAACGCGAAACAAGTTTGATCGAAGCGGCGCAGAGCAAGTACCACCGTCGCTGGAGGGACACCTTTTTCGAGGAGCCTGCCGAGGGCAGTGTGGGCGCGGGCAAACATAGCATCGCCACTGTTAATGGCCTGCGGTTCACCCCACAGTCTCCACAATGTTGGTCTTCCACGACGCAGAGGACTAGCGTCCTCAATGTCATCATGCACGAGCGAGAAATTGTGGAGAATTTCGATTGCTGCCGCGGCGGGAACCGCCTGTCTATTCTTGCCGCCTGCTGCTTGTTCGGCCAGCAAGCAAACGAGAGGCCGGATTCGTTTGCCGCTCTGAGCGGCGATTGGCTGCAAGCTCTCGTCTACCCAACCCATTTGGTAATGCATCATACCAGTAAATGGGTTCACCCTTTCTCCATCAAACTGCAGTACAGTTTTCATTTCCTGGTCAAGGGATGGCAAGAGTTCGTCAGCAATCATCGAAAGGTTGTTGGCCATCTGTGGCGTCCTCCAAAAATACTATTTCTGCCGCGCACGAAGCTAAGTCAAAACCTGGTTAGGAGAGCGGTGCGCCCAAGCGCATTGAGATCTGCGGCGCCGGCCACAAACATGGCCACCCGCAGCTCGTCTGTGATGGTACTTGAGAGCTCGACCACTCCTTCTACGCCAGTCTTGTCGGCCGCTCGGAGAAAATCGCCGGCCAGCCCCGCGACGCGGGCGCCTAGCGCGATTGCCTTAGCTACATCGATGCCGTTCTTTATCCCACCGCTGGCGATTATGGGCAAGTCGGGTGCCGCACGGTGACAGTACTGCACCGCAGCACTAGTCGGAATGCCCCAATCAATGAATGCGCCCGCTACACGTGCCAGGCGCGGGGTTGCGGCTCTGTACATTTCGACCTGGCTCCAACTGGTCCCGCCCGCGCCGGCCACGTCGATAGC
>JBJYWX010000636.1:0-1444 GCA_046259695.1 Promineifilaceae bacterium (SeqCode)
TGGATAACAAAAAAGGGCCTTCCGCGAGGGAGGCCCTTTTGTATTGCCCATAGCTAATGAACAGTGATCAATGGGGATGGTCCAAGGGCGCGCTGGTCATTGAGAATTGATCAGGTGAGTATTGCTCATTAGTTATTGATCGTTACCTCCCCCAGCGGAACCGTGTCGTTTTCGTAGTGGTTGCCATCCGCATTTACGGCCGTTAGCCGCTCACCCGTGTCAGGATGGTAGACACCTATTTCCAGCCGGTACGCCCCGGGCGCGAGCCCGCCCGTGGCCAGGGAGAGGCGATCGCTGACATATTCGCCGCTGTGCCAGGCATTGGTCGGGTACTGCCAGTCACGCGGCACGGTATCCAGTTGGGCCACGAGGTCGCCGCTGGTCGCATCGAAAAGATGAACGAAGATTTTGTAGGAGATGTCCGTCTCTTGCAGCATCTGCCAGAACAGCGTGAGGTCAAGGCTCTGGCCGTTAAGCAGCGGGCCGTCGACGCCGGCCAGGGACAAGGTGTCGCCGAAACTGATGGCGAGCGGCGTTTGAGGGTGGGGCAGATCAAAAACGCGCCCCTCAGCCGTCACGTACAGCAGACCAAGGTCGAACTCCCCGCTGCTGCGGCCATCCTCAGCCACCAGCTCCACCTTCACCCGGTACGTGCCGGCGGCCGGGGTCTGCGGCAGAGCCAGGATCTCCTGCAGCGCGGCCAGCTGCACCGTGCCGTCCGCCGCCGCGAAACTGAAGGGCCGGTTGATCATGGCCGCCACTTCGCCCGTTTCGTCCAGCAGAGTATAGGAGAGTTCACCCTGCCGCGGCGCGCCCGGCGCCAGCGCCCAATGAGAAACTACCTGCAGAGGCTCGCCGACGCCGATGGTCGCGTTCTCCAGCCGGCCGGCCACGTAGCCCAGGCCCGGCACGGCCGTTGCCGTGAATTCAAAATCCTCGCCGGCCGCCAGGCCCGTTGGATACACCAGCAGCTCTGCATCATCATGCAGCGCTGGGATGCCCAGCCAGTTGCGCCACATCGTCACCTGCGCCGGCGTGAGAAAGCGCTTGTGGATAACCAGGTAGGGCAGATTGTTCGCCGCCAGCGGCCGCAGCAGGCCGCTGATATCGCCGTCCGCCGGCGGCTCCGGCGTTTGTTCGCGCTGGCCGTCCAGGAAAGGCGTGCTGTCGATAAACGCGTACGCCTCGCGCGGCGGGCGCGAAACATGGCCGCCGGCTAGCGCCTTGTTGTGCGTTAGCTGGTAGCTCATGCCGAATTCGTCAAAGGTGCGGCTGAACGGGATCGTGACCAGGCCGAACTGCCCCGGCTCTGCGGCCAGACTTTCGTACCAGGCGGGTGTCTCCAGATCGAGCAGCGGGTAGTCGGGCACGTGGTCGCCCAGCGCGATCAGCAGCGCCAGCACGGCCGTAACGCCCCACGTCACCCGCCATGAAAGCCGCCCTG
>JBJYWX010000636.1:1454-4197 GCA_046259695.1 Promineifilaceae bacterium (SeqCode)
AGAACCTCTACGCCGTAGCCGGCCAGCAAGGCGACAGGCACCGCCAGCAGCGCCGAAAATCGCGACGGGTAACGCACCATTTGCACCAGGAAAAGGTTGTCTTCCAGCCAGGCGTAGGGCAGCGAGAAATAAATTTGGCCGTTAATCGTCAGCGCGCGGCCGAGCGCCAATAGCAGCAGCAGCAGGGCCATGCCCAACCACAGCCATTTCTCACGCCGCCGCGAGAGCAGGCCGAGCAGCGCCAGCCCCAGCGTGACCAGGCCAATGGGAATGCGCGTTACCAGGTCTGGGAAGCGGCTCGCCACGGCGTCCCCAAGCAGGGGCAGGCCTTTGCCGGGCAGCAGGTAGCCGAGCAGGTCCGCTCCGCCCCATTCGCTTTCCTCGTACGTGATGTCTTGCGGAAACTCACGTTCTGCCTGGAAGCGCAGCACAGGGCCGGCGAAAGGCAGCAGCAGCAGGCCGGCCAACACCGCCGCCGCGGATAGCTGCAAGAAAAGGCGCAGGCGCGTTCCCGGCGCCGCCTGCCACAGCCAGGCAAGGGCCGCTAGTAGCAGCATAGGCGCGGCCATGATCAGCATCTGGTAGCGGCTGAGGCCTATGCCGGCCACGGCCAGGGCCAGGAGCAGCAGATTCAAGGGCCGCCCATCGCGGAAGACACGGCGCATTGCCAGCAGGGCCAGGGGCACAAAGGCGATGAAGATCAGGTTGGGTTGACTGAAGCGCGTGACAATGTACGGCCAGCCGGTAGCGACGATACCGCTGAGGAAAGCCGCCGGCTCGTAGCCGGTCAAATCGCGGCTCAGAAGATAGGCTGCCGTCCCGTTGAACACCAGCACCAGCAGATAAACGATCGTGTAGGCCGCCGCGCCGCCCACGAACGCCTGCAGCGGCAGCCAGGCTGCTATATTCAGCCAGGCGAAATTGTGGGTATAGAGGTCCGCGCCGTTTGGGTAAAAGAGGCGCTGCGTGTGAAAGACAGTCTCGCCGCTGAATAGGGCGTCTTTGACCCAGTCGAAGGTCCAGAGATGGACAAATGCGTCGCCTTCATTGCCGGGTATGGCTGTGCCCAGGTTGGCCAGGGCCGGCCAGGTCAGCCATGCGGCGAAGAGCGCATAGACAAGGGCCGCCGCGAATGGTGCGTAGCGGCGCGGAATGGTTGGCATGGCTCTCTATTGTGGGCGAATTTGGCCGGGACGCAATAAGTTTGGCACGCGGAAAAGCGCGGAAAGGCGCGGATGAACGCGGATGGCGGGCAGTGATCCATGATCAACTTGACGCGGGAGGCGATGGGTCGGAGCTTGGGCAAGACGGCGTCATGCCAGCCAAAAAAGGTTTGTTCTGCGAGGGGTGCGGCGCTGGTGGGGCGTGTTGGCCGGCGCGCGGGCCGGGCGCTCTCTGGGGTGGGTTAGTGGGGAACGAGATCCTAAGCGGATCAACGCCGTTCCGTCAGAGAGAGCCCGGCCGCTTGCCTATCTAGTATGCTTTGTTAATTACCGGTCGCTTACTCGCGCGGCCAGGGCGGTAGGATCACGGTGTCAACTACGTGGATCGTGCCGTTATCGGCGATGATGTTTTCCTGAATGACCTTGGAATCATCATTGACGTAAATGTCGCCATCGAAATACTTGAGGCCGGCCTGCTGGCCATTGGCCATGATCACGTTGCCCAGCATGCCCTTGAGCTGCGCGGTGGAATAGTTCCCCGCCAAAACGTGATAAAGCAGCAGGTCAGCCAGTTCGGCCGGGCTGAATTCGCTGGCGATGTTGCTGGCGTTCAGGCCAAGCTTGGCGAAGGCCGCGTCGGTGGGCGCAAACGCGGTCCACTCGCCGCCGGCGAGCTCATCAAGCAGGCCGGAGGCCTGGACAGCGGCGACCAGGGTAGAAAAACGGCCGTCAGCCACGGCGATACCAGCAATGCTGTTCGCGGGCACGGTCGCGGCCGGCGCCTCGGGAGCTGCCATCCCTTCAGTCGTCTCAACCGCCACCGGCTCAATGCCTTCGGTCGCGGTCATTTCGCCAGGCGTCTCGGTCGCGGCGGCCTCTGTTGCTTCAGCAGGCATAGCCACAACCGCCGCCACCGGCGTGTCGACGCGCGGCCATGGGCCAACAATGACGCTGTCCACCATTTGCACATAGCCATTGTCCGCGGGCGTGTTTGCGACCACAATCTTGGCCATATCATTGACATAAACAGCACCATCATAATACTTGAGTCCGGCCAGGGCATTGTTGCCCATGACTACGTCGCCAAGGTTGGCCTTCAAATCGGCGGTGCTGTAGCGCCCGCGCAAAGCGTGGTAGAAAATGAGGTCACGAAGCTCGGTCCGGCTCAGATTCTCGCCAATATTCTCTGCATTTAGTCCCAACCGCGCGAACGCTTCATCAGTCGGCGCGAAAAAGGTCCAACGACCGCGGGTGAAACGATCGGCGAGGCCGGCCTGTTCAAGTGCGGCAGCCAGCGTGTGCAGCTGGTCGCTGCTGTCTATGATGCCCGTTATGCTATTTGGCGGAATAGTGGGCTCTGTTTCCTCCTCCTGGGCCAGCAGGGCCGGGGCCGCAGCCAGGGTTAGCAGGAGGACGGCGACCAGCGCCAACTTGTGTAACTGTGTCATTAGCTGTTTGCTCCTTCGCTAATACAGATGACAAAATGCCGGTGCATTGCTGCGCCGGCAGGGATTCAGTCAGGCACCGCGGGCCGGGCGCTCTCTGGGGTGGGTTAGTGGGGAACGAGATCCTAAGCGGAT
>JBJYWX010000637.1:0-4407 GCA_046259695.1 Promineifilaceae bacterium (SeqCode)
GAATGTTAGTTTGGAGAAAGAAACGCCGCGTCTTTGCGCGGCGTTTTTGGTTATACGATCATGATTGCTAATTCCAGCACGCGCCACGTCCGGACGGCCGCCATTTCCATCCTGTTCTTCCTAGGTGTCCTGTCCATCATTCTGGCCCTGGCAGCGGATGATCTGGGGCTGGATATTACACCAGGCTTTGGCGTGATCCAGATGGTAGCCTCTCTATTTGGCCTGACATTGCTCACCGCCGGCGCGTTTCTTATTGTCTATGGCCGCCGGCCAAAAGACGCCCCCCATTCTTTACAGGCGGATATCGGCACCCGCCTGAGCGCCACCGGCCTGGTTCTGTGCTACATCACTGGTTTATCCGATCTAATCGGCATCGGCACCCATGTTGACCCGCAGTTTGAACGGCCGTTTGTCGGACCGCTGCAGCTGGGCGGCATACTTATTGGCGTTTTGCTCATCATTGCCGGCATCCTGCTTTACTACACCAGTCGCGGCCAGCGTGAAAGCTCCTCATTGGGCTTCCTCGTCAGTGACAAGCAGAACGGTGACGACCAGTAGTGGTCATCATTAACGCTCTTCTATCTAGCGCAAATTGTCGAGCTGGTAAGGCTGGTTAAGCACCGTAAACACGGCCGAGTCCGCAGCCGGCGGGCGCTGGAACGTCACTGAATACAGCAGTGTCTGGCCCGCGGGAACTGTCCAGGGAAAAGGCGGATTACTGGATAGGATGAGAAACGATGCCCCA
This sequence comes from Promineifilaceae bacterium (SeqCode), assembly GCA_046259695.1. Taxonomy (GTDB): domain Bacteria; phylum Chloroflexota; class Anaerolineae; order Promineifilales; family Promineifilaceae; genus JAACFF01. Next base: position 746 of record JBJYWX010000637.1, read on the forward strand.
TCCGGTGTGCGTAGTGTGACATCTGACTGCGCAATGACAATTGGCTGCGCTCCATTATTGGTAACCTGCCCACTCATCGTCAGACTGGTCATATCGTCCGATACCACAACACTTTGTAAACTAATTTGCGTATTCTCCGCGGCGCTGCTGCCGCTAAACGGTATGCGAACCTGAACACCTGCTCCTGTATCGCGGCGCGTTATCTGGGCATTTAGCGATGTGCTCGAAAGACCAAGCGGGATCTGATAACCGACCGAGAATGGGAGCGCCTGGCCCGCGGTTACAAAACCGCCTGTTAACGGAGAATTGCTCCCCAATTGGCTGGCGACTGGATTCAGCGCATATTGGTTGCCTACTTCATCGCTGAGAATGAGGCGTAAGGTGCCGGCGTCAACCGTCGTCCCTCCCGTATTCTGCAAGGTACCGTCCAGGACAAAAAACGCGAAACCGGGTGGTGTGTCTGGATGATCCGGTATGTAAGTGGCATTGCTAACGGTCACCTGCAGATCGCCCAGCTGTACTGCTTCGCCGAGCCCAACGTCGCTGTCCGTTTCACCGCCGCCTCTGCCGCCCGGCGTTTCAGAAGTGACGAAGCGGCCGTCTACCACCAGGCGTTGTTCATCACCATCATCGAGGAGCATTAACGTCACACCGGGTGAGAGCTGGCTAAAAATACTCTGATCACCGACCGGCACCTGCCTGCTGCCCTCAACCTCAAAGACCAGGTCGGTCCCGCTCTGCGTCGTCAGCACCATTTCTGTACCCGGCGCCAGCGACTCCGCCCATGCCGTGTTACTATTGTTCGACTGCAGGGCCATGATGTAATTGATGATGCTCCCGTGAACCCAGCCAACCGCCGAATCGCTCGATAAACCGGGAGACCAGGAGCCGTCTGGATTTATTGTCTGCGGCACCACGGCAAACTCACGATCGTTAAGCCGCAGCGAAAGCGGCACGTCAATCGTTACGGTTATAGTAGCGCTGTCACTGATGCCGTAGACAATAGCCTCGCCGCCGGTCGATGCGCCTCCCGTAACATCAGAGCTAAACGGTGTCGGCTCTGCATCGCTGCCAAGGCTCAGGCCATCGTCGCCCAGGTTCACACCGTCAGATCCCAGGAGCGAATAGCCCAAGGCACAAATGGCTGCCAGGCTAATCAGGATGAGGCCCGCCAGCGCGATCAATGGCCAGCGACCTGACAAGAATCCCTGTGATGTCTCGTTTCCAGTTTCGTTGGACATTTATTTAGGGCGATCCAGACGGCAGAGGCCGTGGCTCGACACGCAATAGAATATTCGCGCTGGAACCGGTCACGACCTGGCTGAAGTTGATATAGGCGACGTCCACTCGGACCGCCCCGCTCGATGTAACTCCCTCAAAGCGAATGACGCCTGCTTCATTCGTATAACCGAAGGCAAGCAGCTGGCCGGTTGAATTGTCGAACAGTTCCACCGCAACGTCGGCAATGCCTTCAGTTAACTCGGGCATAAAATTGAAATTGCTGTCATAGAAAATGGTGACCTGCACCGATGTGGACCGCAGAGCGCCGCCGGCTGGGGTCGAAGTGGGAAGCGGCTGGAAACCGACAATAGGAGGCGGCACGGGCGTCGGCAGCAAGCTGGCAATATCAATCGGTGTGGGCGTCACGATCACGGTCGGTGTCTCAAATGGGGGCGCTGTGGGCTGGACGGCGCCCGTGCTGCCTCCCGTACCTCCACCAGTCCCTCCACCAATAAAGGCAAAAGTCGCTGTTGGTAGAGGCGTCGGCGTCGCCGCTTGTGACGAGCAGCGCAGATCGTACGTATAAAGGGGTGAGTCCGCGTATGAAGGTGGATTAACCGGGCCCACCAGAATATTCAAATTACCCGTGTAGGTGGAATAGTAGGATAGGAGGCTGCTCGGATCGCCAAGCGCACGATCGTCATTCCCTAATTGTGGATTGAAGTCGTTACCATTATTGTCCAGGAAGATGATGTTTGTATCGTTAGCCGCTGACAAGTTCTGTGTCTCACAGGTATAGAGAATGCCTGGTTTCACGGGCATAAAGTAAAAGTCGTTGTCAGTACCCGCACCTTGATACGGGATGAAGTTCATCCCATTCCTGACTTCGCCAGGTCCTATCAAACAGGCCTCATTCAGAGAATTGTTTGGCTCACATATGTCGGGCTGGCCGACGCGTGTCGAGGTTGGTGTCGCAGTAGGTGGTATCACTTCATTTACGCCGAATGAATACGACTTGTTACTCGAATCCGAAGGATCCTTGTTGGTTATGCGCGCGAAGTAATTGCCATCCTTCTTGGCCGAAAACTGAAGTTGAGAGCGCAAGTTGGTGGCATCAATGTCATCATTCTCAGCAATCTTATTCCCTTCGGGATCGTAAATGCGAAGAAATGTGTCCAGACCTGAAGTCAGATCGGTTGTAAAGACTTCATAGGTAGAGTTCTTTTTACCGAAGAATTGGAAATAGTCCTCATCGCCAACTGGCCACAGGCTGATATCAATCAGTTTGGCGGCATTGGCCGAGGTCGTTGACGCTTCGCCAAAACTGTTATTCGGTTCATACTCGTCCAGGTAAACCGGACCACCTGGTGTAGCAGTGGGAGTGTTCGTAGCAGGGATGGGATCATTATCCAGAATGGTGATCGTGACCGCCCCAGGAATGCCAACGGTAGCATTAACCGGATTGGTCAGGAATACAACAAATTCTCGGTCCGGCTGGTTCAGATTATTCCCCAATATAGTTATTTCGAAGGTTTGCGTGTCCGTTGAACCCACTGGAAATGTTAACTGGCCACTCGTCGATGTGTAGTCCACACCCGCCGTCGCGCTGCCGTTAGCTGTGGCGTAGCTAACAGTTGCCGCTGACCCTTGAGCCGGAGCGCTGCCAATTATCACGCTGATTTCCAGCGTCTCTGTCTCACCACTGTCGGGCTCTGTTACGTTAATCGCTGCGCGATTGAAGGAAACTGTCGGTACGGTCTGCTGCAGTGGGGCTGCCGCCGCAGACTCCACGGCGGGCTCGGGAGCAAATTGCCCTTGTGCCGTGAACAGCAAAGTGATAACTAAAAGCAGTAGAACAAGAAACGCACGTCGTCGGGCCTTCATTAACAACCTTTGCTCCCAGACGTCAGGTCCTGGGGTGCATCGTGTTGTCGATTATAAGTTCTGGTATGGCGCCAAGCAAATTTACTACCCCCCTGTTCTACCGCTCATGTCGAAACTAAACAAAAGCACCTCCCACCGAATCAATCTGTGGGAGGTGCTTTTAATCCGTGAATTAGAGGACCCACCGGTCATTACGCACTGTCGCCGTTTTCGCTAACCTTTTCACTCAGCGCGGCTTCATCGCCCAACACCTCATCTACCAGACCATATTCCATGGCTTCCCTGGCATTCATGTAGATGTCGCGATCCGTATCTTTGGCGATTTTCTCAATCGGCTGCCCCGTGTGATAGCTCAGAATACGATTGAGATCGGTGCGCAAACGTAGAATCTCCTTAGCCTGGATGGCAATGTCAGAGGCTTGACCTTGGGCGCCGCCAAGTGGCTGGTGCATGTGAATTGTTGCGTTGGGCAGCGCATAGCGCATGCCTTTTTCGCCCGCCGTCAACAAAACCGTGCCAAAACTGGCGGTGAATCCGACAGCGTAGGTCGCCACTTT
>JBJYWX010000637.1:4417-5515 GCA_046259695.1 Promineifilaceae bacterium (SeqCode)
CACTTTGCTCTGCACTTGCTGCATCGTATCGTAAATCGCCATACCCGAATAAACCATACCTCCGGGCGAGTTAATGTACATCGTGATCGGCCGAGTATTGTCCTCGTTGTCCAGGTAAAGCAGCTGGGCCACGATCAGGTTGGCGATCTGGTCATTGATCGGCGTTCCCAACATGATGATGCGATTGCGCAAGAGCAGCGAATAAATGTCAAATGCACGTTCGCCGCGTCCAGTTGTTTCGATCACCATTGGAACCAGAGATGTCGGTAAGTTCATTAGAGAAACTCTCCTAAGCGGTAATACTTTAGCTTTGCTCTTTCTTTCCTGCTCGGTAGGTCTTGCAGCCAGGCACGATGTCGCCGGCCTTTCATACTTATTGCAGGGGCCAGCAGCGTCCTCTTGAGATACTGCCGACCCATGTATTCTAGACACAGATCGTTAGATTTGCGTTATTCTTCCTCAGAATCCGCGAGTCTCTCAGCTTCTGCTGCCGCCTTGAGTTCCGCCAGGTCCGGCGCGCTGCCATTGTAGATTGCTACGACCCGATCGTAGATCTTACTGCTCAGGACGTCACTGCTGATCATTTCAAACCCGCTGCCGCTCATGAAGAAATCGCGCATGCTATCGCGTAGCTCCTCATTGTCATAACGGGCTACTCGCTCGTCGATCACCGCCTCGATATCCTCAGACTCGATGCGCAGCATTTCATCAAGGACGAACTGCCGCATCACCAATTGCCGCCGTACGCGCTCCTCAGCGTTTTCGCGGAAATCCTCCCGTATTGTCTCCTCGTCCGTCCCCTGCAGCCTCATATAGTCGTCAAAATTCCAGCCCGATTGAGAGAGCTGCCTGCGAAACGATTGCAGCATCTCATCTACTTCCATATCCACGGCCGCGGGAGGGTAGAGCAGCGCAGCATCTTCCAATAAATCATCTACCATGCCTTCGATCAGATCTTCTTTTTGCCGGTCGGCTGCTTCCTTCGTCAGGTTCTTAAGTAAGTGGGCGCGCAGTTCATCCACCGTCTCAAAATCCCCTTCGAGCTTCGCCAGATCGTCATCGAGCGGTGGAACTTCGCGTTCCTTCACATCAAGCACG
>JBJYWX010000638.1:0-5073 GCA_046259695.1 Promineifilaceae bacterium (SeqCode)
CAAATGGTAATTGCGAAATGGTCTGATCATGTAAAACTGACCCCTGGCAGATGGCTGCTTGTCCATATCACTGTTCCTCTCTCCGTGGAAAACGCTCTGACTCGCATGTCTTCTCCGCCAACGTAGATATGGTTTCTTTGAGGATCTACGGCAGGGCTGTTCAGAATGGGGCAACCGAGTTTCGCACTCCAGCTAATTCGACCTGAATCAATCTGGACTGCCAAAAACTGGCCATCACGATTCCCGATAAAGACAAGTTCCTTGTACACTACTGGTGCGTTCCAGAAACTCGATTCCGTCGTCAGTTTCCAAAGAAGCTGACCGTCGCTCACGTCCAAGGCTAACAATTGACCATTGGCAGTGCCGCAGAAGACCCGACCACCAGAAACAGCGACCGTATGCAAAATCGGACTGCCGGCCGCATAACACCACAGATCCTTACTCCAGGTGCCGCGTAAACAAACCAAACAACCGGATAGAAGCAGGAAACGCTTATTACCCACTGTAAAACTTCCCGCGTTTCCCAGCAGCTCAGCTCATTGTGGGCCAACCAGAGATGCTGCAGATTACTTAAGCTGCTCAATTCCTTCGGGATCGGGCCAATCAATTGATTGTAGCCCAGGGCGAGTTCCTGCAAATCGCTGAGCTTGCCCAACTCCGGCGGGATGGGACCGATTAGGTTATTGCCGCTCAACTCGAGTTTTGCCACGCGTCCATTATCGCAAACCACACGCATCCAGTCGCAGTGATCAGTGGGAGTCAACCATCCACAGTTATAGTACCAGGCATCCCCATTGTCCGACTGATAAAGGGCGACGAGGGCATCGCGCTCCATCTGCTGGAGGGGTTCCCACGGTCGCAGGACAATGGGCAGGTAGCCATTCTGATTGGCGTTATCTTCCGGCTGCTGCTCACTATCCCCATGTACCGCAGCCGAGCGCGCCGCAGCGAGCAAAGTCAACGACAGCAATAAAACAATGAACGCAAGCGTCTTTGAGGTATTCAAGTGCACTCCTGCCCGCGCAACATGCGAGGTCACACGACCCAAAAAAGAGCCGGCCCTACACACCAGCATGGACACTCATGCGGTTACAAGAGCACGATTCTCCCACTGCTCAACATCTACACCCTTCATCAGAAGCCACAGGCAAAGCGCGGCTTCGGTAATGAAGCTTATCGCCAGGCAGGCCGCACCGAGTGTTTCATTGCCCGGGTAGAAGAGAAAAAACTGAAAAACCCAGATCAGGAGGACCAGACAATCTATGAGCAGAAATATGCCCAGGATGCGGGGAAGAAAACCGGACTTGATAATCAGATAGCCGAGGGGAAGGACCCACAGGGCCAAGAATATCTGGGCGATCATAAATCCCGTTTTGTATACCGTGAGGAATAGCACTGCCAGGGATTCCCGTTGGCCTTGCGAGAATACCCCCAGGAAAGCAGCGTCACTCAAGGATACCTGGGCCCCCCATTCAAAGAATAGGCTGGCGCACTGGACAACCACACCGGCCAGATTTAACAATAGGAACAACAAAGCAAGGTCCCTGTTGACCGGTTTCATTACTACGTACAGCGCCCAGGCAGCCAGCAGAAAAAACAGGGCCGCGAGTATAAAACTTACATACCCGGCCCGGAACTGCCACTCAGAAGCCATCATATTGTTAGCCGTTACCGCGCCGTCAAGGGGTCCAACGGCCGTATAGTGAACACCATTGTCAGCAAGGAAGAAGGCCACAAAATGGGCAAGGTAGAGCAGCCCGGCCAATCTCGCTGTATTCTTGACGGCACCAAGGGAAGTCCCTGTCGTCGAATTCATTATTTCTCTCGTAGTCATTGTGTTTTTCCCCTCATAGGTCAAATTCCCCGCCCTGTGGCGAGATGCAGCGCTTCCCGCCCCTTGCAGGCGCTCCCCGCCGGGAAACGATGCCAAAGCGACCGGGCGACGGGCAGCACACCGCGCGCTTGTTTTTTGCCGCGCGCGACGCGATCACGGTAGTGAGATAGCGATCTCGTAAGCCATTTCCTGGAAATCAAACTCGGCGACGCGAATGCCATACAGGCCTCCCGCCGGCAGTTCATAATGTTCCAGCGACTCAGGCTCGCCTTCGCCTTTGTCATCGATGGTCAACATCCGTGAGCCGTCAGGATCGAACAGTTCTATGAAAGGATCACCGCTGCTCTTTGGCGTGATGGTAAAGCTTACGTGTTGACCTGAAAGCGCCTCAAAGAACCAGAAGTGATCGACATCCTCCGGCAGCGAATCGGTTCGTATGTCGCCGTCCTGTAATGTCCCGCGCAAAACGAGGCTGTAGGAGTCCTGATCCAGGAACATGAGCGCATAGCCGGTTGGCTCACCCTGGATGGTTTGAACAACCAGATCATAGTCCCCCTGTTCGCTGATGCTGAGATCAGCAATCGTCTCCACCTCACCTGCCGGACTCATGTTCTGTTGATAGATCAGGCCATCGCTGTCAAAGAGAGAAAGAAAAATATCGGCCGCAGGTCCCGGCGCGGCGCTGATAGTGAAAACATCGCCTGGGGTCAAATTCAATGTCCAGCGATGGGCGATGCCTGGGCCCAAAGAGCTAACAACTAGATCCTCCGCCTCTAAATAACCCTGGGGAACGGGGCCTTCCGAAGAGTAGCCGCCGAGGAGTACCGGCAGCAAGATGTGTTCTACGGGCCCATCTGGCATAGGCAGGTAGCCATCTTGATTGGCGTTATCCTCAAGCCGCCGTTCGCTTGCCCCATAAACCGCAGCCGAGCGCGCCGCAGCGACCAAAATTAACGACACAAATAGGACTGTGAACAAACTCGACTTTGAACGCTTCATGACGCCACCCCTGCGTGCACCATACGAGGTCACACGACCCAAAGAAAAGCGGTCTTTACTTACCATTATAGGTGCTTCGTCAAGCCGGGCGCACGACCAAAGCGATAGCCGCAGGCTGCCTGTGGAAGGTATCACTCACTTTGCGGGCCAAGATGGGGAGCGTCGTTTAAAGGAGCAGATCCCTGCCTGGCGACATTGACAGAGCCTCTCTTCAAAGGGTATTATGGCTTTGACGGGATCATGTCGCACAAAAGAGGCCTGATAGGCGCTGCCGTTCTGTTGGTTATTGCTTCAACCCTAATTTGGAGTTCAGTTCGGGCGGCCAGCAAGGCGAGCAGGGATTCTGCGCAGCAAGGAGTTCCCAACATCGCCTTTGACCGCGCCATGTTCATCGTTACAGAGCCCGACGGCCGCGAAACGGAAACGATAACGCTTTACGTTCGTATCAGTGAGGCGCCGGCGCAGGGGGAAGAGGCTATGGTCACCGCTTTGAGCGCCAACGCGAACGCCGTGGCCGGCCTGGATTTCGAGGCGGTTGCCGCCCACCTGACCTTCCCGGCCGGTTCAACCACCCCTCAAAGTTTTAATGTGACCATTTATGGCAATGACATCGATCAGCCCGATAGGGCGTTCGTTGTCTTTCTGACGAATCCGACCAACGCGCTTGTATATCCCCCGGCCTCAATCACCATTCAGATCATGGACAACGATCCATTCCCGCGCTGTGGCGAGTTGTGCAGCTACCTGCCTCTCGTTCGCGGATTTCAGGCCGGGCCAACGCCTGTACCTGATTCGCCATACCCGGCTTCACCTTAGCGCCCGCCGCAGGTCAAGATGCCGTCTTGAGCGGGCAGCACGGCGCCATATCCTACGGGGTGGCGGGGCGCTGTAGGAGGTAGGTGAGCATCTCGCCTTTGCCCTTGACCGCGATCAGGCCGCGCTCTTCGAAGGCGTAACGGCCGTCGAGCCGGCTGCGCACGCTTTCCGTGACCTGGATGACGTTCGCCAGTCCGTTGGACTCCATGCGGCTGGCGACGTTGACCGTGTCACCCCAGAGGTCGTAAATGAATTTCTGGCGGCCGATGACGCCGGCGACGACGGGGCCGGTGTTGATGCCGACGCGGATGGCCATCGGACGGCCGTTCCAGGAGGTATAGCCGGCCATCCTGTCCACGATCGCCAGGGCGAAATCGGCGACGGCCGCGCAGTGGTCGGGGCGTGGATTGGGCAGCCCGGCGGCGACCATGTAGGCGTCGCCGATGGTCTTGATCTTTTCCAGGCCGTGCAGCGCGGCCAGGTCATCAAATTCGGAAAATATCTCGTTTAGCTTCTGCACCACGTCCGCGGGGTCGGCAGCGGCGGACATGGTCGTAAAGTCGACGATGTCGGCGAAGAGTACGGTCACCTCGTCGAAGCCGTCGGCGATCGTGCCCGGATTGCGCTTCAGGCGCCAGGCGATGGCATCCGGCAAAATATTGAACAGCAGGCGGTCGGCGCGCCGCCGGTAGCGGTCCATTTCGCTAAACATGTAGAGGCTGGCCAGGGTCAGCAGGGCGCCAATGAGCATCATGATCACCGTGGAATCCAGGCTGACGAAGGCCGGGTCCACCGTCACGCCCAACGCGCGCGCCCGCGGCTCCAGCAGGTAGGTGACGATCATGATCGCCAGAAAGATGACCAGCAGGATCACGGCGTCGCGGCGGCCGACGAAGATGACGGCTGAAATGATGCTGACGATCGTCCATTGAATGAACATCATGCCCGTGTTGTAGCCGCCGGCGGCCAGATGCGCGGCGGCCAGAAAAACCATGGAGTAGAAAACGGCCGTTATGACGATGCCTCTGAAAAAACGCGGCTTGGCGATGAGCAGCAACATGAGGCAGATGAATCCTACGACCAGCAGCATATAGGCGCTGCGCGACCAGGCCAGGCCCTCGGCGCCGTAGCGCAGGCCGTTAACAAGGCTGGCGGCCGCCCCGCAGAACAAGACGCCGATTCCTGCCAAGCGGCGCGAACGCATCGCTTCGTCCTCGCCCGGCAGTCGCAGCCGATCTGCCAGTTGTTGGTACCAGAACATACCCACCTCCCAAGGGCTAGAATGGCGTATTATAGCATAAATGGGCCGGAGGGGCGGCGAAGCGGTGGGCAGTGAGCAGTGATCAGTGAGCAGTAAGCAGTGAGCAGCAAGCAGTGAGCAGCAAGCAGTGAGCAGTGAGCAGCAAGCAGTGAGCAGTGAGCAG
>JBJYWX010000639.1:0-3065 GCA_046259695.1 Promineifilaceae bacterium (SeqCode)
GTATTATCTTATTATCAGGTATAATACGGGTCATGAACAGTCGTGATGAGCAAGATCTGCCTCCGATAGAACCTCTCACAGCACGAGAAGAAGACATTCTCATACTCCTCGGCCAGGGCAAAACCAACCGCCAGATCGCCGAGGAGCTGACCCTCGCCTTGAGCACGGTGAAGTGGTACGCGCGCCAGATCTACAGCAAGCTCGCCGTAGCGAATCGCGCCGATGCCGTAGCCCGTGCGCGGAGCGCAGGGCTGCTTCCCGCGTTAGATGAGGCGGGAACGATCAGGCATAATCTGCCGCTCGCGTCGACACCTTTTGTCGGCCGTGAGACGGAACTGGCCCTGCTGGCGCAGCTGATCGCCGACTCCCAGGTGCGCCTGATCACGATCAGCGGACCGGGAGGCATCGGCAAGACGCGCCTAGCCCTGGAAGCGGCCGGCCGCAAGCTGAATGCGGGTTCGCAGTTCGGTGACGGCATCTTTCTCATCTCCCTGGCACCGCTCAGTTCAGCGGCGGAGATCGCGGCCACGCTGGCCGCGACCCTAGACTTCCAATTTCAAGGCGCGAAAGATGAATCGGAACAGTTGATCAATCACTTACGCAACAAGCGGCTGCTGTTGGTCATGGACAACTTCGAGCACCTGCTGGACGGCCGTGCGTTAGTAGCCCAAATCAACGAACAGGCCGCGGGCATCACCATGATCATCACCTCACGCGAGCGGCTGCTGTTCCATGGCGAGCAGCTTTTTCCCCTGGGCGGGCTGCAGTTGGCGGAGGGTAAAGAGGACGCGGCAGAATCGGCCGCCGGGCAACTCTTCCTGAACATTGCCCGGCGCGCCTTGCCTGATTTCCAGCTTGCGGAAGAGGACGATGCGCATTTGCTGCATATCTGCAGCCTGGTGGAGGGCATGCCCCTGGGCCTGGAGCTGGCCGCCTCCTGGGCCGGGCTGCTGCCCCTATCCGAGATTGCCGCGGAAATTGAGCAGAGTCTGAATCTTCTGGCAACCAAGCACCATGATGTCCCACAACGGCACCAGAGTATATCGGCCGCCCTGGATGTTTCCTGGACGAGGCTCAACCAGGAACAGCGGCGTGCTTTCCAGGAACTGACTGTTTTTCGCGGGGGCTTTACCCGGCCGGCGGCGCTGGAGGTTGCCGGGGCGGCGCTGCCGCTGCTGGTCACACTGGCCAACAAGTCCTGGCTCGCTTATAACAGGCAACAAGATCGCTATTTCATCCACGAGCTGCTGCGCCAGTATGGGGCGCTGAAATTGAGCCGCGATCGCGAACAGGAAGAGGCCATCCGTAAGCGACACAGCGCCTATTTCTGCCGCTTTCTGGCAGAACGCGAGGTAGATTGGTATGGGCCGAGAGAGCAAGCGGCAGCCGCAGAAGTAGGCAGCGAAATCGACAATATCCAACGCGCCTGGCGCTGGGCCGCTTCCCACGACAGCTACGAACTCCTGGCCCAGGGGCTGAACAGTCTCTGCCTCTTCTATCGCCGGGTTGGGCGCTTAAAGGATGCGCGCCAGGCCTGCCACGCGGCCGCAGAAGGCATATCCAAGGGGATCGCCGCGCAGGAGGAGGACGCCCACGCCCTGACCATCTGGGCTCATGCCCTGGCCTGGGAATCTGATTTTGTCGACGACATCGCCCTGAGAGAAACCCTCCTGGCGCAGAGCCAAAAAATCCTAGATCGCGCTGCCCAGGCGGGCTGGGACACAAGAAGGGAACAGGCGTTTATTTATCTACGTACAGCGCATGCTGTGGGCAATAGGGATTTCCAGGCTTCGGTAGCGAACCTCACCCAGGCCGTGGCGCTGTTCCACGAATTGGGTGAACGTTGGGGCGAGGCCGAAGCGCTGCGAGCGATGGGCAATAATGAGATTTTTTTGGGCCACTTCGCGCGGGCGCGCAGGGTATTGTCTGACAGTCTACTCATCTGGCAGGAGCTTGATTACACGCATGGAATCGCTGAAGCGACGACGAATCTGGGCCTTGTCGCCCAGCACGAGGGAAATTATGAGACGGCGAAGGCGCTGCACCAGCAGGGCTTGCAGCTTTACCGGCAGATAGACAACCGCTTTCACGAACGGTTTGGCCTGCTGATGCTTTCCTTCACTTATTCCTGGGCCGGAAACTTCGCGGAGGCCAGAAAAAAAGCCGAGCAGTCGTTGGCGATTGAACGCGATCTAGGCCTGGAAGCCAATCTGTGGGCCCACACAGCGCTAATCAAAGCCAAACTTCATCTCGGCCGTTACACGGAAGCGGCGTCGGAAGCGGCCGAAGTGTTGGCACTTGCCGAACAATGGGGTCACTTAACGGAGAAGGGTGTTGTCATGTCCCACCTGGGCCAGATCGCCTTCGAAGAGGGCGATCTGGCCCAGGCCGGCGCCTATTTATCGGAGTGCGCAGAGCTGTTAAGTGAATTAAAGTATGTTTACCAGGGTCTAACTTGGGCCAATCTATGTTATGTGCTTCGCGCGCAAAAGAAAGGCCAGGCGGCACGGCGGTTCCTGGCCAGGGCGCTGCAGTCGGGTGTTGAATTCGGCACCATGACGCCGATCATGTCCAGTCTGCCGGCGGCCGCCCTGCTCGCCGCCGACGATGGTCGCACAGAACGCGCCGTAGAACTGTATGGCACGGCGCGGCAATTTAGGTACATTAGCAACTCGTGCTGGTTTGCGGATGTTGTTTGTTATGAACTGGATGAGGTACGCGCCTCCCTATCCGCGGACGCCGCGGCAGCAGCCGAAGCGCGTGGCCGTGCGCTGGATATCTGGCAAACAGCCACAAGGCTAATTGAGGAATTGACAGGAACTGCTAAAAAACCATGGAAACAGAGTATGATTTCCCCAGCGGAACATTAACCTTCCTCTTTACGGACATTGAAGACAGCACCATGCTCTGGGAGCGCTACGGCGAGGGCATGCGTCCGGCGCTGGCGCGGCATGACGCGCTCCTGCGTGCGGCCGTCGAGGAACATGGCGGTCGGGTCGTTAAGACCACGGGCGATGGTTTAATGGCCGTATTTGAGAGCGCTGCCGCCGCTCAAGAAGCGGCCC